>NZ_JBWCCN010000015.1:0-201375 GCF_056279485.1 Pseudomonas sp. TE12508
CTTGCCGCGGAACCTGTGGGAGCGGGCTTGCTCGCGAAGACGGAGTGTCAGTCGACATCATCGTTGCCTGATACACCGCCTTCGCGAGCAAGCCCGCTCCCACGTTTCGCCGGCAAGCCTGGCTCCTACAGGTGCGTTTTACGCCAAACGCTGCGCCTTCAACTCCTCACCTTGGCACGCCGCCGCGGTGAACAGCACGTCGGTGGAGGAGTTCAGCGCGGTTTCCGCCGAGTCCTGCAACACACCGATGATGAAGCCGACTGCCACCACCTGCATGGCGATTTCGCTCGGGATGCCGAAGAGGCTGCACGCCAGTGGAATCAGCAACAACGAACCGCCGGCCACGCCCGAGGCTCCACAGGCACAGATCGCCGCGACAATGCTGAGCAGGATGGCTGTCGGAATGTCCACGGCGATGCCCAGGGTATGCACGGCGGCCAGGGTCAACACGGTGATGGTGATCGCAGCGCCGGCCATGTTGATGGTGGCGCCGAGCGGGATCGACACCGAGTAAGTGTCTTCGTGCAGGCCCAGGCGCTTGCTCAACTCCAGGTTGACCGGAATATTCGCCGCCGAACTACGGGTGAAGAAGGCGGTGATGCCGCTCTCGCGCAGGCAGGTGAGTACCAGCGGATACGGGTTGCGACGCAGCTTCCAGAACACAATGGCCGGGTTCATCACCAGCGCCACGAACAGCATGCAGCCCAACAACACAGCCAGCAGATGCATGTAACCGATCAAGGCGCCGAAACCGGAGGTGGCGAGGGTCGAGGCCACCAGGCCGAAGATCCCCAATGGCGCAAAGCGAATCACCAGACGCACGATTAAGGTCACGCCATTGGACAGATCGCCCAGTACTTCGCGCGTCGTCTCGCCGGCATGGCGAATCGCAACACCCATGCCGATCGCCCAAGCCAGAATGCCGATGAAGTTGGCGTTCATCAACGCACTGACCGGGTTGTCGACCACGCTGAGCAACAGACTCTGCAACACTTCGCTGATGCCACCCGGTGCGGTCACCGCAACGTCTTGGGTCGACAGCACCAGGCTCGACGGAAACAGCGTACTGGCGATCACCGCCACCACGGCCGCCGCGAAGGTGCCCAGCAGGTACAGAAACAGAATCGGCCGGATGTGGGTTTCCTGGCCGTGCTTATGGTTGGCAATCGAGGCCATGACCAGCACGAACACCAGAATCGGCGCGACAGCCTTGAGCGCCGAGACGAACACTTTGCCGATGAAGGCGGTGGACTTGGCCAACTCAGGCGCGAACAGCGCCAGGGTAATCCCGGCGATCAGGCCGATGATGATTTGCGTGACCAGGCTGCTGTGTTTCAGGCGTTGCAAGAGAGAAGGGGATGAAGCGGTCATAACGGCATCTCTGATTTTATTAGGGTGCAGGGTTCCTTGGCTCATGCAGCAAAAAGCCGGGCAGGCCACATGGAGGGAACCGAAGGGGATCGCGACATCAATGCCAATGATTGGCCGATGAACAGGGTGTACGTACTGCAGGTCGCGGACTTTATCACAGCGTAGCCGTGATCCTTCAGACCTGTGACGATCTGCCACCCGATTGCTCAACGCGATTTGCAGGTTCGTGCAACCTCGTCCGGAAACACTCTGTTAAGCTTCGCCATCCTCATTTTCAAGTTCTGCCAGTGAGCCTTCGGGCTGTCGCTGGTGTCGTCGTTTTCCTGGAGTTCTGCATGCTGTTGCCCATTCTTCTGTTGTCCGCCGCCGGTTTTACGGTGCTGACCACGGAATTCATCATCGTCGGCCTGTTGCCGGCAATCGCCCGTGATCTGGACGTCAGCATCCCTCAAGCGGGTTTGCTGGTGACCCTGTTCGCCTTTACCGTGGCCGCTTTCGGGCCGTTCCTGACCGCCTACTTTGCAAGGTTTGAACGGCGCAAACTGTTTATCAGCGTGCTGATCATGTTCGGCCTGGCCAACACGCTGGCGGCACTGGCGCCGAACATCGGGGTGATGGCCGTTGCGCGATTGATTCCGGCGTTGGGGCTGCCGGTGTTCTGGGCATTGGCCAGTGAAACTGCAGTGGACATCGTCGGGCCGGACTACGCCGGGCGGGCCATCGCCAAGATTGGTTTCGGCATTGTCTGCGCCACGGTGTTCGGTATTCCGGTGGGTACGCTGATTTCCGATGCGTTCGGCTGGCGCAGTGCTTTCGGCATTCTGGCGGTGATCGCATTTGCCAAGGCGTTGCTGCTGTTTATTTACCTGCCGAAAACCAACCTGCACCAGCATCAGGTGAGTTTTCGCTCGCAGTTCAAAATTCTGCGCAGCCCGTTGATGCTGGGGCATGTGCTGTTATCGATCCTGGTGTTCAGCGGCATGTTCACCGCGTACACCTACCTGGCGGACATTCTTGAGCGGCTGGCCGGTTTCGACGGCACGGTGGTCGGCTGGTGCCTGATGGGCTTTGGTGCGGTCGGCTTGATCGGCAATTCGCTGGGCGGCCGTGCGGTGGATCGGCATCCGCTGATCGCTTCTGTGACGTTTTGTGCGTTCATGATTGCCGGCATGGTGGCCTTGGTGCCGAACATTCATTCACCCCTCGGTCTGGCGGCAGCGATGGGTATTTGGGGCGTGACTCAGGCCGCACTGTTCCTGGTCAGTCACGTGCGCCTGATGAAGGCTGCGCCTGAGGCTCCGGCTTTTGCTGCATCGCTGAATATCGCCGGGGCCAACCTCGGAATCGGTCTGGGCGCGATGGTCGGTGGGCGAGTGATCGACAGTGTGGGCCTGGGCGGCCTGGGTTTCGCGGCGGCTGGTTTTATTCTGGTCTCGATCCTGTTGGCGATGGCGCTGATGACCTTCAAACCTCGCGAAATCTGCGCCTGACGTCTCACATCTCGACAAACAACTCGCGTCGGGCACCTTCGGTAATGGCGACAATGCCGGGGTGCTTGACCTTGCGTTCCACTGAGATGGCGTAGAACGACTCGCGCACCGCGTCGGTCTGGCCGATCAACTCCACGTCGCATTGGCGTTTCACTTCGTCGGCAATCACGCTCGGGCCGATGAATATCCCGCTGCCGGATTGGCCGAAGGCCTGCATCAGGGCGCTGTCGTCGAATTCGCCGACGATCCGCGGCTGGATCTGCTGTTCGGCAAACCAGCGTTGCAAGCGACTGCGCACCACGGTTTCCGGTCCGGGAATCAGCAGTGGGGCGCCGTGCAGGCTGCGGGGGAATTGCTGGCCATATCGAGCCGCCAACTCTGTGGTGGCGAAGAAGCTGATGCCGCATTCGCCGAGCTTCTGGCTGTAGCCCTTGATGTCCAGATTCGAGGGCATCGGGCTGTCGGAGATCACCAGATCAAGGCGTTGAATCGCCAGGTCGGCAAGCAAACGTTCCAGTTTGTCTTCGCGACAGGTGATACGCAGGGGCTCGCTCAACTCCATGGTCGGTGCGATCAGGCGATAAACGATGGATTTGGGCACCACGTCGGCGACGCCCACCCGAAACAGAATCTGTTGCTCATTGGGCTGCGCCCGCAGCATCAACTCCAGTTCGCCACCGAGTTGGAACATCTGCTCGGCGTAAGGGAGCGTCTGACGTCCGGCTTCGGTGAGTTCCAGCTGTCGGCCGACCCTGCGAAACAACTCGATGCCATAGGTTTGCTCGAGCAGGGAAATCTGCCCGCTGATGGTCTGTGGCGTCAGGTTCAATTGCTCGCAGGCGCGCACAATGCTGCCGGTCTTGGCCACCACCCAGAAGTAATGCAGCTGTCGATAATTAAGCATGTTGGTGAAATCCCGTTGTTCACATCATCCGTAGGGCATACGCCATACACTGTATGGATTCGTTAAAACCGAAGTATAACCGCTAAAAATACGAATTTTCCTGAAGTGTTTGCTTCCTTAGAATGCCTCGCTATCGACGGATCGCCTTTTCGGTTCTGTCTGTTCTATCGAGGGAAGCATCATGAAGCTTAAAACCACAGCACTGCTGATCACGTCTTTACTGGTGCTGGCCGGTTGCGACCAGGCCGAGAAAAGCGCTCAGCAATTGATGGGCAAGGCTGCCGAAACCGCCAAACAGGCGATTGACGATACCCACAAGGCGGCAGAGCAAGCGCTCAGCGATGCCACGGGCGGTTTGATCAGCAAGAAAGAACAACCGGCCAAAGAGACGGACAAAACCGACTCTTCGTCCCAGGAAATCTAAACCGTTTACAACGAGTCAGGACTGACCCATGGAATACCTTTTAGAACTTGCTGCAAGCCCCACTGCCTGGGTCGCCCTGGCCACGCTGGTGGTGATGGAAATCGTGCTCGGCATCGATAACCTGATCTTTATCTCGATCCTCACCAACAAGCTGCCCGAACAGCATCGCCAGAAAGCGCGACGCATCGGTATCGGCATGGCGTTGATCCTGCGCCTGGCGCTGTTGAGCACCATCGCGTTCATCGTACAGTTGACGGAGCCGGTGATCGATATTCTCGGCCATGCGTTCTCCTGGAAGGACATGATCCTGATTGCCGGTGGCCTGTTCCTGTTGTGGAAGGCGACCACCGAGATCCATCACAGCATGGACCCGGCGCCGGATGATCCGACCTCGGCCACCTCGACCGTGACCCTGGGTTTTGCTGCTGCGATCGGTCAGATCCTGATGCTGGACATGGTGTTCTCCATCGACAGCATCATTACCGCCGTCGGCATGACCGAGCATTTGCCGATCATGATCATCGCGGTGGTGGTGTCGGTACTGGTGATGTTGCTGGCCGCTGACCCTCTGGCCAAGTTCATCAACGACAACCCGACGGTGGTGATGCTGGCGCTGGGCTTCCTGATCATGATCGGCATGACGCTGATCGCCGAAGGTTTTGGCGCCCACGTACCGAAAGGCTACGTCTACGCGGCCATGGCGTTCTCGGCCACGATCGAAGGCTTGAACATGCTGTCGCGTCGGGCCAGGCAGAAGCGCATCGCCGCTCAAGCGTAACCTTCGTTAAATGAAACGGCCGCCTGAACTCGCAAGAGTCCAGGCGGCCGTTTTAGTTTGGACGACCGAAAAGCGCCGGTCAGTGCGCGGTGGCGGGGCGGGCAGCCGGCTGATCGGTTTTCGCCACAGGCGCCGATTGAACCGGGTGGTGATGGTGCCGGTGGGTAATACGCAAAACGCCCCACAGCATGGCGGTGGCCACGGCCAGCCAGCCGGAGATCAACATTACAATGGTCATTGTCAGGCTCATCAGTGCCTCCTCTTTGCCCTGCATCGGGCACACACTCGTCCTTGGTAAATGACAGTCTAGCCGCTGCTGTATTTCAGGCTATTGACCAAAGGTCGCCTATAACCAACCAGTTCGCTCTATCGAATGCAATCAACTGCCGGTTAAGGCTATACCGCTGTCGCGCGGCATCCTATGATCGACGGCCAAGCCGGCTGTGCGATTGCCTGGCGTCTGAACAAGAGAGTGATGATGGTGCGGGTATTTTCTCGAATTCGATCTTTGGTGCTGATCGTTGGCTGCGTTGCCAGCCTGGCTGGCTGTGCGGGGAGCGTGGCGCCTGAGATCAAGCGTCTGCCGGAGCGGGTCGAACTCAGCGGTACGTTCTACCGTGGGCAAAGTTATCAAAGCGGGCCTCAGGTGCTGGCTAGTCTGCTGTCCCGGCAGGGCATCGTGATAACCCCGGGGCTGCTCGACAAACCTCTGCATTTGCCGGGTGCCGAAGACCGGTTGCAGCAGAACATGCAGAATCTCGCCCGCGAATACGGGATGGTGGTCTACCCCCTCGACAAAAATTTGCCGGCGCTGCTGACCCAGGTCGCCGCCGGTTATCCGGTGATGGTGCGCTTCACGGAAGGCTCGGCGTTTTGGGCGGAGCCGCGATACGCCATTCTCGCCGGTTACAATCGTCAGAAGCAGACGGTGTTGCTGCGCGCCGGGATGGAGCGTCGGTTGCTGATGGGGTTCAGCGCCTTTGAATCGGCGTTCGAGAATGCCGGTGGCTGGGCTGTATTGATCCAGAAGCCGGACCAGATTCCGGCCAATGTCGATCAGCAGCGCTGGCTGAAGGCGGCGAGCGATCTTGCCCAGTCAGGTCAGGAACAGGCGGCAGCCCGGGCGAAGAAGGCGCTGACCGCGCAGTAAGTTTCCGCTCGTCATCAGCATGGCACCGCCACGCTATGCTGAAGTCTCAAGTAGAGGGCCCGGATTTTTCCGGGACCATGAACAGGAGGCGTCCATGGCACAGTCCAATACCCCCACCGGCCCGCACTCGTCTGAGCATTCGTCTGATAATGAGTTGGGGTTCGACCCCGATTCTCCAGACCTCGCCGATCCTCAGGTCGACCCCATCGGGCCCGCCAAGGCGCCCAGGGATATAAAGCCGGGTGAGGCGGGCAAGAAGGCACCCGCGAAGCCTTACGACCCACTCGGTAATCTGAAACCCAAGTCTCAGTGAGGTGCGTATGTCTACCGATTCGAGCTTTGACGACAAACGTCCAGACCCTCCAGACAGTGTTCCGACAACCCCTGAAGCGGACCTGGACCCGGTGATGGATCCGGACAGCCCGTTAAGGGATCCCTTGGCCAGGCCGACAGTGGTGCCGACCAAGCATCCACAGGGCTGGAGAGACCCGAGTGCCGGGGATGGCATCCCGGATGACGATCAGATGCCGTTGCCCAATGATTAAACGTGGACAAAAAAAGCCCCGAACATTCGGGGCTTTCATTTACCGGCTGTTTACAGACGTTTCGACCTTATTTCGATGCTTCAACCACACCGCTCTGGCGATGCTTGAGATTCTTGTCGGATTTGTACTGCAGGGCTACGGACGGCACGTTGGCGCTCTTGCCGGTTTCGACCCAGCTGCGAATCCGGCTGGCATCGGCAAAGTGCGTGTACTTGCCGAAGGCATCGAGAATCACCAGCGCCATCGGCCGATCTCCCATGTGGGTCACCAGCACCAGGCAGTGACCGGCCGCGTTGGTAAAGCCGGTTTTGGTCAGTTTGATGTCCCAGTTAGGCTTGTTGACCAAATGGTCGGTGTTGCGGAAACCCAAGCTGTAGTTGGGTTTGCGGAACGAAACGGTTTTTTCCTTGGTGGTGCTCAATTGAGTCAATAGCGGGTACTTGTGTGCGGCGATCAGCAGTTTGCTCAAATCGCGGGCGGTGGACACATTGCGAGGAGAGAGGCCCGTCGGTTCGACAAAGTGGGTGCTGGTCATTCCCAGCGCTTTGGCTTTGGCGTTCATGGCGGCAATGAACGCGACATAGCCGCCCGGATAGTGATGGGCCAGACTCGCAGCGGCACGGTTTTCCGAGGACATCAGGGCAATCAGCAGCATCTCTCGGCGTGGCAATTCGCTTTTGAGTTTGACTCGGGAAAACACGCCTTTCATTTCCGGGGTATCGCTGATGTTGATGGAAAGATACTCGTCCATGTTCTGCCGGGCTTCTACCACCACCAGGCCAGTCATCAGTTTGCTGACGGATGCGATTGGCACTACGACGTCAGGGTTGCTGGCATAGATCACTTTGTTGGTTTGCATATCCATCAGCAAGACACTGCCGGAAGCGATCTTCAGTTGTGAAGTGTCTCGGGGGGCGGCAGTAGTTTCTGCAGCGTTGATCGTTGGCGTGGTGAAAGTCCCTGTAAATGCAAAAAATAGGCTCAGGATTGAAAGACGGATTTTCACGCTGGCGGACTCATAAAGGGTGGATATACCGTTTTGTAACGGGCTGTTTCTTTAAAAAGCGACGCATTTTAGGAGTATGGCTGAAGAACTGTCGATGGTTGTTCGATGTTCAGATGAAAGTGCCTGGGCGCCTGATAAAAACGGGCTTTTCCGGCGGATGGTCGAGCTTTTTCTGCAGGCAAAAAGAACCCCGCGACTGGCGGGGTTCCTTTATGCGGCGCTGCAAGCAGCGTGAACTCAGCCGTGCAGTGTTTCCGCGGCGTACAGCGTGTTTTCCAGCAGGCATGCGCGGGTCATCGGGCCAACGCCACCCGGTACCGGAGTGATCCAGCCGGCGCGGGGCAGGGCGGTTTCATAGATCACGTCACCGACCAGCTTGCCGTCTTCCTGGCGATTGATGCCGACGTCGATCACGATCGCGCCTTCCTTGATCCACTCACCTTTGACCAGGCCCGGCTTACCGGCGGCAACCACCACCAGGTCGGCGCGACCGACATGGTCCGCCAGATCTTTGGTGAAGCGGTGGGTAACGGTCACGGTGCAACCGGCCAGCAGCAGTTCCATTGCCATCGGACGGCCAACAATGTTGGAAGCCCCGACAATGATCGCATCCATCCCGTTTAGCTTGGCGCCGGTGCTTTCCAGCAGCGCCATGATGCCTTTGGGTGTGCACGGACGCAGCAGCGGGATACGCTGGGCCAGGCGGCCGACGTTATAAGGGTGGAAACCGTCGACATCCTTGTCAGGACGAATGCGCTCCAGCAATTTGGAGGCGTCCAGATGTTTAGGTAAAGGCAGTTGAAGCAGAACGCCGTCAATCGCCGGGTCATCGTTCAGGCGATCGATCAGATCGGTCAGTGCTTCTTGAGTGGTTTCGGCAGGCAGGTCATAGGCTTGCGAAAGGAAGCCGACCTCTTCACAGTCTTTACGCTTGTGCGAGACATAAACCTGAGAGGCAGGATCGCTGCCGACCAGGATCACCGCGAGGCCGGGTGTGCGCAGGCCTTGCTGGCGACGCTCGGCGACTCGTTTGGCGATCTGCTGGCGCAGGCTGGCGGCGATCGATTTGCCGTCGATTAGTTGTGCAGTCATTGCGCGTGATTAACCATCGAGAGGGGAAAAAAAGAGAGCGCATTCTCGCATGTCATGAGGTGAGGGCAAAGGCGCTTGGTCTGCAAATTCCCCTAACTCCTTTAATTAAATGAATTTTTTTTAAAAAGGATTTGACGACCTCTGGGGGGCTCTATACTATTCGTCGCACTTGTCGGGCACAGCCTAGCACTGGTTGAGAAGGTCGAGCGGAGTTACGCTTCCGCAAGGCTGAAAAGCACTTAGTTTGTAGTCCTTCAAGGGTACAGATTAACAAGGCGCCCGTAGCTCAGCTGGATAGAGCATCCGCCTTCTAAGCGGATGGTCGCAGGTTCGAGTCCTGCCGGGTGCGCCATTAGGCAACTTTGGCACAAGTAGCGCGATATGGTGGGCGTAGCTCAGTTGGTAGAGCACGGGATTGTGACTCCCGTTGTCGTGGGTTCGATCCCCATCGTCCACCCCATATTTCGAAAGGCGCCAGATTAACAGTCTGGCGCCTTTGCTTTAACAGCTTCAATCCGCGGATGTGGTGGAATTGGTAGACACACTGGATTTAGGTTCCAGCGCCGCGAGGCGTAAGAGTTCGAGTCTCTTCATCCGCACCAAATAAAGCTTCACTCTTGCCGCTTGGCTTGGTTGGGGCTCAGCAAAGAAGTTGTTTGGCTTCTTTGTCACGCAATATGGTGGGCGTAGCTCAGTTGGTAGAGCACGGGATTGTGACTCCCGTTGTCGTGGGTTCGATCCCCATCGTCCACCCCATATTTCGAAAGGCGCCAGATTTAACAGTCTGGCGCCTTTTTTGTTTCAGTTGTTTGAGTGTCGACGACTGCAGGTTGTGGGTCGCAGGGTCAGGTCGTTTCATCGTATTTATGTTTCTCGATGATGCACGATTTGTCCGTCGATCCCTTCGCGGGGTCGGCTGTCAGGGATGGATTGCCGATTCCTTCTATATATAGAAGGATGGGTGCAGAGCCTTGGCATGACTGGCTGTATTTGCTAACAGGGCGAGGCACAACCGTTTGTCCCCGCCTATAAATTGCCTGCTGCTTTTTTACCCGTTTTCAGTAGGGTGACTTCTTGAGTTTGACCCACTAGAATGCATGCCCTTGATTCTGGGGTCGGAAACGGCCGGCTAACGTCTGTGCAACGAGGAATATCCATGCAAGTTTCTGTTGAAAATACTACTGCTCTTGAGCGCCGCATGAGCGTCACCGTGCCGGCTGAGCGTATCGAGAGCCAGGTCAACAAGCGTCTGCAGCAGACCGCCCAAAAGGCCAAGATCGCTGGCTTCCGTCCAGGCAAAGTGCCAATGAGCGAAATCAAGCGCCGTTTCGGTGCTGACGCTCGCCAGGAAGCTGTAGGCGACGTAATCCAGTCTTCTTTCTACGAAGCTGTGGTTGAGCAGAAGCTGAACCCGGCTGGTCAGCCTTCGATCGAGCCTAAATCCCTGGAAGCAGGCAAGGACCTGGAATACGTAGCCGTATTCGAAGTGTTCCCGGAGTTCACCGTTGCCGGTTTCGAAGGTATCGCTGTCGAGCGCCTGAGCGCTGACGTGGCTGATGCCGATCTGGACAAGATGCTGGAAATCCTGCGCAAGCAGAACACCCGTTTCGAAGTCGCCGATCGCGCTGCTCAGAACGAAGATCAACTGAACATCGATTTCGTCGGCAAGGTCGACGGTGAAGTGTTCGCTGGCGGTTCCGCCAAAGGCACCCAACTGGTGCTGGGTTCCGGTCGTATGATCCCAGGCTTCGAAGACGGTCTGGTCGGCGCTAAAGCCGGCGAAGAGCGCGTTCTGAACCTGACCTTCCCTGAGGACTATCAGAACCTCGACCTGGCAGGCAAAGTCGCTGAGTTCACCGTAACCGTGAACACCGTTTCCGAGCCTAAACTGCCAGAGCTGACCGAAGAATTCTTCGCTCAATTCGGCATCAAGGAAACCGGTCTGGAAGGCTTCCGCACCGAAGTTCGCAAGAACATGGAGCGTGAACTGCGTCAGGCGATCAAATCCAAGGTCAAGAATCAGGTTATGGACGGTCTGCTGGCCACCAACCCGATCGAAGTACCAAAGGCTCTGCTGTCCAACGAAGTTGACCGTCTGCGCGTGCAGGCTGTTCAGCAGTTTGGTGGCAACATCAAGCCTGACCAGCTGCCGGCCGAGCTGTTCGAAGAGCAAGCCAAGCGCCGCGTTGTGCTGGGTCTGATCGTGGCTGAAGTGGTCAAGCAATTCGACCTCAAGCCTGACGAAGCCCGCGTTCGCGAGATGATTCAGGAAATGGCTTCGGCTTACCAGGAGCCTGAGCAGGTTGTGTCCTGGTACTACAAGAACGACCAGCAACTGAACGAAGTCCGTTCGGTTGTGCTGGAAGAACAAGTTGTGGATACTGTTCTGCAGAAAGCTAGCGTGACCGACAAATCGGTCTCTTACGAAGAAGCTGTCAAGCCGGTAGAAGCTCCACAAGCCGACTGATCGTTTTTGCGGTAAGAAGCACACACCATAAGCCAGCCTTCGTGCTGGCTTATGCGTATTCAAGACATAACTATTTGGGAGTGACTGCAGAGCATGTTCCGTAATTCCTATATTCAGCAGAACTCTGATATCCAGGCCGCAGGCGGCCTGGTCCCGATGGTTGTCGAGCAGTCTGCTCGTGGCGAGCGCGCCTATGACATCTACTCGCGCCTTCTCAAGGAGCGAGTGATTTTTCTGGTTGGTCCGGTAGAGGACTACATGGCCAACCTGATCTGTGCGCAACTGCTGTTCCTTGAAGCGGAAAACCCGGACAAGGACATCCATCTCTATATCAACTCCCCGGGCGGTTCGGTCACGGCGGGCATGTCGATCTATGACACCATGCAGTTCATCAAGCCAAACGTGTCGACCACTTGTATTGGTCAAGCGTGCAGCATGGGCGCGTTTCTTCTGACGGCCGGTGCCCAGGGCAAGCGTTACTGCCTGCCGAACTCGCGTGTGATGATTCACCAGCCACTGGGCGGTTTCCAGGGCCAGGCTTCGGATATCGAAATCCATGCCAAGGAAATCCTCTTCATTCGTGAGCGTCTCAACACGCTGATGGCCAAGCATAGCGGGCGCACTCTTGAAGAAATCGAGCGCGATACCAACCGCGATAATTTCATGAGCGCTGAAGCCGCGCGTGAATACGGGTTGATCGATGAAGTGATCAACCAGCGCCCCGCTTAATAATAAGCAGCTCAAAATAGGGTTGGTCAGCTGGTCTGATCACCGGCGGGCTTGAAAAAGCCCGCAATAGCCTTCATCTTGTGTTGCAAGCCTATCGGATTTGGATCGAACGAATGACTGACACCCGCAACGGCGAGGACAACGGCAAGCTGCTCTATTGCTCCTTCTGTGGCAAAAGCCAGCATGAAGTACGCAAATTGATTGCCGGCCCCTCGGTCTTTATCTGCGACGAGTGCGTCGACCTGTGCAATGACATCATCCGTGAGGAGGTGCAGGAAGCCCAGGCCGAAAGCAGCGCGCATAAATTGCCTTCGCCTAAAGAAATCAGCGGCATCCTTGATCAGTACGTGATTGGTCAGGAGCGTGCGAAAAAGGTTCTGGCCGTAGCGGTGTACAACCACTACAAGCGTTTGAACCAGCGTGACAAAAAGAATGACGACGTCGAACTCGGCAAAAGCAACATCTTGCTGATCGGCCCGACAGGCTCGGGTAAAACCCTGCTTGCCGAAACACTGGCCCGCTTGCTGAACGTTCCGTTCACCATCGCCGACGCAACCACCCTCACCGAGGCGGGTTATGTAGGTGAAGATGTCGAGAACATCATTCAGAAGCTGCTGCAGAAGTGTGATTACGACGTAGAAAAAGCCCAGATGGGCATTGTCTACATCGATGAGATCGACAAGATCTCGCGCAAGTCTGACAACCCGTCGATCACCCGGGACGTTTCCGGTGAAGGCGTGCAGCAGGCCCTGCTCAAGTTGATCGAAGGCACGGTCGCTTCCGTTCCGCCTCAAGGTGGTCGCAAGCATCCGCAGCAGGAATTCCTTCAGGTCGACACCCGTAACATCCTGTTCATCTGCGGTGGTGCGTTCTCCGGTCTGGAAAAGGTTATTCAAAACCGTTCCACCAAGGGTGGCATTGGTTTCAACGCGGAAGTGCGCAGCAAGGAAGAAGGCAAGAAAGTCGGCGAATCCCTGCGTGAAGTCGAGCCTGACGATCTGGTCAAGTTCGGTCTGATCCCGGAGTTCGTTGGTCGTCTGCCGGTACTTGCCACGCTGGACGAGCTTGATGAGGCTGCGTTGATGCAGATTCTCACCGAGCCGAAAAATGCTCTGACCAAGCAGTATGCCAAGCTGTTCGAGATGGAAGGCGTGGACCTGGAATTCCGGGCTGACGCGCTGAAATCGGTCGCCAAACGTGCCCTGGAACGCAAAACCGGTGCCCGTGGTCTGCGTTCGATTCTCGAAGGTGTATTGCTCGACACTATGTATGAAATCCCCTCGCAATCCGAGGTGAGTAAAGTAGTGATCGATGAAAGCGTTATAGAAGGCAAGTCCAAGCCACTGTATATCTACGAAAACAGTGAGCCGGCTGCCAAGGCAGCGCCAGACGCCTAAGCGTCACACTGCTGAAATAAAGAAGGGGCCTTCGGGCCCCTTTGCTATTGTGGGAGCTGGCTTGTCGGATCGCCGCACCGCTGCGAAGGCAGCATGACATCCGACCTTTTTGGATGTATCCGGACCCACGCAGGCGCTACCGTAAGCGGCGATCTTTAAAGTGGTTTTTTTATCCGCTTGTTTTTTTTGAAAACAGCCCCCATCTTGGTTTCAAGCTTACTTCCATCTGTTTACGGCCTTATGGCCGCCGTAGAGGCGAAATCATGAAGACAACCATCGAATTGCCTCTCCTGCCATTGCGTGATGTCGTGGTTTATCCGCACATGGTTATCCCGCTGTTCGTGGGGCGCGAGAAATCCATCGAAGCCCTCGAGGCAGCGATGACGGGCGACAAGCAGATCCTTCTGCTGGCTCAGCGAAATCCTGCTGACGACGATCCCGGTGAAGATGCACTTTATCGCGTAGGCACCATCGCCACCGTTCTGCAGCTGCTCAAGCTGCCTGACGGCACGGTCAAGGTTCTTGTCGAAGGCGAGCAGCGGGGCGCCGTGGAGCGCTTCAGCGAAGTCGACGGCCACTGCCGTGCCGAAGTTTCGCTGATCGACGAAGTCGACGCGCCTGAGCGCGAGTCGGAAGTGTTTGTCCGCAGCCTGCTGGCTCAATTCGAACAATATGTGCAGTTGGGCAAGAAAGTCCCCGCTGAAGTCCTGTCGTCGCTTAACAGCATCGACGAGCCAGGCCGCCTGGTTGACACCATGGCCGCGCACATGGCCCTGAAAATCGAGCAGAAGCAGGAAATCCTCGAAATCATCGATTTGTCGGCCCGGGTCGAGCACGTTCTGGCGTTGCTGGATGCCGAGATCGATCTGCTGCAAGTCGAAAAACGCATTCGCGGCCGCGTTAAAAAGCAAATGGAGCGCAGCCAGCGCGAGTACTACCTGAATGAGCAGATGAAGGCCATTCAGAAAGAACTGGGAGACAGCGACGAAGGCCACAACGAAATCGAAGAGCTGAAGAAGCGTATCGATGCCGCCGGTCTGCCGAAAGACGCGTTGGCCAAGGCTCAGGCCGAACTGAACAAGCTCAAGCAAATGTCGCCAATGTCCGCGGAAGCGACGGTGGTGCGTTCGTATATCGACTGGCTGGTTCAAGTGCCGTGGAAGGCCCAGAGCAAGGTGCGTCTGGACCTCGCTCGTGCCGAAGATATTCTCGACGCCGACCACTATGGTCTGGAAGAAGTCAAAGAGCGGATCCTCGAATACCTCGCCGTGCAGAAGCGCGTGAAGAAGATTCGTGGTCCGGTGCTGTGCCTGGTCGGTCCTCCCGGGGTGGGTAAAACCTCTCTGGCGGAGTCGATCGCTCACGCCACCAACCGCAAATTCGTGCGCATGGCCCTCGGTGGTGTGCGCGATGAGGCGGAAATTCGTGGTCATCGCCGGACTTATATCGGTTCGATGCCAGGAAGATTGATTCAAAAAATGACAAAGGTGGGCGTCCGCAACCCGCTGTTCCTGCTCGATGAAATCGACAAAATGGGCAGCGACATGCGTGGCGATCCGGCGTCGGCGTTGCTGGAAGTGCTCGATCCCGAGCAGAACCACAACTTCAACGATCACTATCTGGAAGTCGATTACGACCTGTCCGATGTGATGTTCCTTTGCACATCCAACTCCATGAACATTCCGCCGGCGCTGCTGGACCGGATGGAAGTGATTCGTCTGCCGGGTTACACCGAAGACGAGAAGATCAACATCGCTGTCAAATATCTTTCGCCGAAGCAGATTACGGCCAACGGACTGAAGAAAGGCGAGCTGGAATTCGACGCCGAAGCGATCCGCGACATCATCCGCTACTACACCCGCGAAGCCGGTGTACGTGGGCTGGAGCGCCAGATTGCCAAGGTTTGCCGCAAGGCGGTCAAAGAGCATGCGATGGAAAAACGCTTCTCGGTGAAGGTCACTGCCGACATGCTCGAGCACTTCCTGGGCGTGCGTAAATTCCGCTACGGCCTGGCTGAGTCGCAGGATCAGATCGGTCAGGTCACAGGCTTGGCGTGGACTCAAGTGGGTGGCGAATTGCTGACCATCGAAGCCGCGGTCGTGCCGGGTAAAGGCCAGTTGATCAAAACCGGTTCTCTGGGTGACGTGATGGTCGAATCGATCACCGCAGCCCTGACCGTTGTCCGCAGCCGTGCGAAGAGCCTGGGGATTCCTCTGGACTTCCACGAGAAGCGCGACACCCACATCCATATGCCTGAAGGGGCAACGCCGAAAGATGGCCCTAGCGCCGGTGTAGGCATGTGCACGGCCCTGGTGTCAGCATTGACTGGCATTCCTGTACGCGCAGATGTTGCCATGACCGGCGAAATCACCTTGCGTGGTCAGGTGTTGGCGATTGGTGGTTTGAAAGAAAAACTGCTGGCTGCTCACCGTGGTGGAATCAAGACGGTGATCATTCCTGAAGAGAACGTACGCGATCTGAAGGAAATTCCTGACAATATCAAGCAAGATCTACAGATTAAACCAGTTAAATGGATTGACGAGGTCCTGCAAATTGCGCTGCAATACGCGCCGGAGCCCTTGCCGGATGTGGTTCCGGAGATCGTTGCAAAGGATGAAAAACGCGAGACTGACTCTAAGGAAAGAATTAGCACGCATTAGTACGCATTTGCCTGGGGGGCTTGTTGACAGTTTTTTAGAGCCCTTGTTATAAAGCGGCTCTTAAGTGTCTGTAGGCCATTCAGCACTCGTTTTTTTGCTTTTACCAAAAAACTTAGAATCAAACTCAAATAGATATAAGGGGACTTAGAGTGAACAAGTCGGAACTGATTGATGCTATCGCTGCATCCGCTGATATCCCGAAAGCTGCTGCTGGCCGTGCGCTGGACGCTGTAATCGAATCCGTCACTGGCGCTCTCAAGGCTGGTGACTCTGTTGTTCTGGTTGGTTTCGGTACCTTCTCCGTAACCGATCGTCCAGCTCGCATCGGTCGTAACCCACAGACCGGTAAGACGCTGGAAATCGCCGCTGCCAAAAAGCCAGGTTTCAAAGCCGGTAAAGCACTGAAAGAAGCTGTCAACTAAGTTCGATTCAGGTTTTTGCCTATCCGGGTCGGGGTCATTCCTGACTTGGCAGCGGAGCGGTAGTTCAGTCGGTTAGAATACCGGCCTGTCACGCCGGGGGTCGCGGGTTCGAGTCCCGTCCGCTCCGCCAGTTACGAGAAGGCGCATCCTCGGATGCGCCTTTCTTCTATCCGGATTCTACCCACGCTCCACGGTTGCCTAATTTTGAAGTTCAACCGTTTCTGGGGGACGCATGCTGCAGAATATCAGGGACAATTCACAAGGCTGGATTGCCAAGACCATTATCGGGATCATCGTTGTACTGATGGCTTTCACCGGTATCGAGGCCATTTTCCAGGCGACGACCAACAGCCAGGATGCGGCCAAGGTCAATGGTGAAGAAATCAGTCAAAACGAGCTGAACCAGGCGGTTGATATGCAACGCCGTCAGCTCATGCAACAGCTTGGCAAGGATTTCGATGCTTCCTTGCTCGACGAAAAAATGCTGCGCGAATCGGCCCTCAAAGGCCTGATCGATCGCAAACTGCTGCTGCAAGGCGCAGAAAAATCGAAATTCGCTTTCTCCGAAGCGGCTTTGGATCAGGTGATCCTGCAAACGCCTGAATTCCAGGTGGAAGGCAAATTCAACGCCGATCGCTTCGATCAGGTGATCCGTCAACTGGGCTATAGCCGTCTGCAATTTCGCCAGATGCTGGCTCAGGAAATGCTGATCGGTCAGCTACGTGCTGGCTTGGCTGGTAGCGGCTTTGTCACCGATGCACAGGTTCTGGCCTTCGCCCGTCTGGAAAAACAGACCCGCGATTTCGCCACCTTGAACGTCAAGGCAGATCCAGCGGCGGTGAAACTGACTGACGACGAAGTCAAAGCCTACTACGACGAACACGCCAAGGAATTCATGACGCCGGATCAGGTGGTCATCGACTACCTCGAATTGAAGAAGGCGTCCTTCTTTGATCAGGTCAGCGTCAAGGACGAAGACTTGCAAGCGGCGTATCAGAAAGAAACCGCGAACCTGTCCGAGCAACGCCGGGCTGCGCATATTCTGGTCGAAGTGAACGATAAGGTGAGCGAGGCGCAAGCCAAGGCCAAAATCGAAGAAGTGCAGGCGCGTCTGGCCAAAGGCGAGAAATTCGAGGCTCTGGCCAAGGAGTTCTCCCAGGATCCAGGCTCGGCGAACAACGGCGGTGACCTCGGTTATGCAGGTCCAGGCGTCTACGATCCAGCGTTTGAAAAAGCCCTGTATTCGTTGGCCAAGGATCAGGTTTCGGAGCCGGTTCGCACTGACTTCGGTTTCCACCTGATCAAGCTGCTGGGCGTTGAAGCCCCTGAAGTGCCGACGTTTGCCAGCCTGAAAGACAAGCTGACCCGCGAGCTGAAAACCCAGCAGGTCGAGCAGCGCTTCGTCGAGGCGACCAAGCAATTGGAAGACTCGTCGTTCGAAGCCTCCGATCTGGCCCAGCCAGCACAAGACCTGAAGCTGACTGTCCACACGTCCGCGCCATTCGGCCGGGAAGGTGGCGAAGGTATTGCGGCCAATCGTGCCGTAGTGACCGCTGCGTTCAGTCCTGAAGTGCTGGATGAGGGTGCCAACAGCACCGCCATCGAGCTGGACCCGGAAACCGTGATCGTGCTGCGCGCCAAGGAGCACCGCAAGCCTGAGCAACTGCCGCTGGAAAGCGTGGCTGCCAGCATCCGTGCGCAGCTGACCAAGGAGCATGCCAGTGCTGCCGCCAAGACCAAGGCTGATCAACTGATCGTCAGCCTGCGCGATGGCAAGACTGCACTGGACCAGGCGATCGATGGCCAGAACTGGAAAGTGACTCAAGCTGCGACGCGTGCTCAGGAAGGGGTCGACCCGACTGTGCTGCAAGCGCTGTTCCGCATGCCCAAGCCTGTTTCCAAAGACAAGCCGACCTTCAGCAGCGTGACCCTGGCCGATGGTAGCCTGGTGATCGTGCGTCTGAACGCTGTGAACGAAGCTGCGGCGCCGACCGAAGAAGAGAAGGTTCAATACCGTCGCTTCCTCGCCTCGCGCATTGGCCAGCAAGACTTCGCGGCTTACCGCAAGCTGTTGGAGAGCGAGGCTGAGATCAAGCGTTTCTGATGCTTGACTGAGTTTCCTGCGACATAAAAAACCCTGGCCAGACAGCCGGGGTTTTTTTATGGGCGAAGATCGGAAGATCGCAGCCTGCGGTAGCTCCTGCCCGGGATTGCGTATAGCGGAAGCCACCGCAGGCTGCGATCTTTGGCCTCCGTCCGAGCGGGACTTTTTCCTGTCAATGACAGTCAGTAGACTTGTAACTGTGTCAAGACACTAAACGGTGCGACGCTAAGCATCGATCTGTTGCACAATACGCCCCGAACCGTTTTTCTCAGGATGTTCAATGTTTAGATCAATTCCCATGCATGTTGTCGGGCTGGCCTTGGTGCTGGCCGCCGCTGCCGGTTGTTCCTCGAAGAAAGCCGCCATCTACGAGCATGAGAACTTCGACGACTCCGGAACGTTCTCGCGCAGCTACCCGGTGACCGATGCGCAAACCTGCGAGGCGGCCCGCCGGGCTCTGCTCAGCCAGGGTTACATCATCACCAGCGCCGATCCGAAGCTGGTCAGTGGACACAAGAGCTTCCAGCAGACTGGCGATACCCACATGGAGATCAGCTTCAGCGTGGTCTGTGCCGATGACGGCAGCGAAGGGCATCACGCGACCATGTTCGCCAACGCCTTGCAGGACCGTTATGCGCTGAAGAAGACCAACAACTCCGCCAGCCTCGGTGTCGGTGTGTTGGGCTCGGTATCGATGCCGATCGGCTCGTCTGACGATTCGATGGTCAAGGTCGCCAGTGAAACCGTGTCCTCGGCCAAGTTCTACGAGCGTTTCTTTGCCCTGGTCGAGTTGTTCCTGCCACCGGAGGCGAAGAAGGCGGCACACATTACCGAGAAGCCGAAGACTGATCTGGGTGTGCCCGAAGCCAAGGCTGCGCCGGCTCAGTTGGCGCCGACCTCGACCCCAGCGGCAGAACCTGCGCCTGCTCCAGCGCCGGCAGCCGAACCTGCACCAGCTGAAACCGCTCCAGCCAGTTCGGAGCCTGTTGCGCCACCTGCCGAAACAGCGCCGATTACCCCGGCGCAGAGCAGCGAGCCGACTTCGTCCACCGAAACAGTGGCTCCACCGGCGGATTCAAGCACCATGCCGGCACCGACCGAGCCAATTTCGGCCATGCCTGTCTCCGGCCAGTAATAGCCTGATGTTACGGGATCGGGTCAGACGACTCCGATCCCGTAACACCTTCCAAGATTGATCCACATCAAATCGAGCCGTATTCCTACCGCTCGTATCGAAAAAATCCTGTGATAAATTCCTGACCACCTGCTACGTTTTATTCAGTAGCGATGTAGTGTCATGCCCGCGTCATTTTTCTTTCATACGGGCACTTTATGCTCAGGGCGCTGGTCATTTATTCAGACGATTTTTTCAGTAGGCGATGGGGGTTTAATAATGGACGATTATCAAGAAGAACTGCTCGAGTATCAGGCGTTTGAACTGGACCCGCTGGAACCGGCCGAAGACGCTACCGAGCTTTAGGGGGCGCCGCGGGGAAACTAATTGAGAACGCCCCCTAACCTTACGCGGATTGGCGATGACTGCGGCGAAACTCGCCGGGGGTCTGGCCGTTCCAGCGTTTGAAAGCCCGTTGAAAGGCTTCGGCAGAGGCAAATCCCAGCAGGTAGGCGATTTCCCCAAACGCCAGTTCAGTGTCGCGGATGTAGGTCATGGCGAGGTCGCGGCGTGTGTCGTTGAGAATTGCACGAAACTGCGTGCCTTCCTCGGCGAGTTTGCGACGCAAGGTCCAGGTTGGCAGCTTCAGGCGTGCCGCCACTTCTTCCAGGTCGGGTTCCCGACCACCATTGAGCAACGGCCCCAGTAACTGAGTGATGCGTTCACGCAGGCTGCGGGTGCGTGTCAGTTGCTCCAGTTCCCGTTCACACAGTTGCAGCAGGAGCCGCCAGGTGCTCGGGCAGTGTTCCGGGTTGCGCTGGGCGAGGCTCTCCAGGCTCAGGCGCAGTTGATTCTGTTCGGCGCCAAACTGAATCGGACAATCCCCCAGCACGGCGTAGGCCTCACGGTAATCCGGCGCCTGGAATTCGATCTCGATCCGTTCGGCGCGTAGCGGGGCAGGGCTTACGCTGGACAATTGCTGCAACCAGCCGGCGATGATCGAATCCACCACGAAGCGGTTGTAGGCATTGTAGGGACTGATCGAATAGAACCGCAGCCAAGCCCCCTGGGCGTCTTCATGAAAGCTCGATTGGCCGCGATAGTTGGAGCCATACAGCGCTTCAAAGCGAATCAGGCAGCGCGCCGCTTCCCGCACGGTAGGTGCCTGGGCGGCGGTGACTCCGGCCAGGCCGGCCTGGCTCAGACGGCTGAGCTGGCCCATGCGCAAACCCAGTGCCGGGTCGTCAGTCAGTTGAATGGCCCCGTGACCCAAGCGCATGTAGCGCGGGATCGAGAGGCGGGCGCCGGCCTCGGCCAGTCGCGCGGCGTCGAGGCCGTACTGTTCGAGCAGCGGTTGTGGGTCCAGGCCATGGCTGCGCACGGCGTCGGCCAGGCTATGGACGAAGCCCACCGACAAATCCCCGAGGCGCATCGGCTGCGGTTTCATCGGCTTACAGCCAGAGGTTCAGCAAACGGGCGCCCCGGGCATCGCCGTCGGCGAATTGTTGCCCGTTGCTGCTGAGGAAGCTTTGACCGGCGCTGCCCTTGTCCCAGAACTGACCGCGCAGGAACACGCTCATGCCGGCGATGGTCTGGCTGCCGGACGGTTGGGCAATCAGCGTCAGCCGATGCCAGGCCTGACCTTCGCTGAGTTCGCCAGCCTTGAGACTGACAGAGCTCGGCGTGGACTGGCCTTTGTAGCCGCGCCACGGTTGGTCCCAAGACCCGCGCCCGACGACGAACGCCGGGACCGCCACCAGTTGCGCGCCTTGATCGTCGAGTTTGCGATAGTTTTCCGGATACCAACTGTCGCTGCCGATCAACACGCCCAAGCGTCCGGCCGGTGTGTCGACGACGTTGATCGTGTGTTCGGAATTGGCATCGACGGTGTCGTGACCAGCGAAAGTCGGGTGCATTTGCCGCTGCGGCTGGCCGATCGGCAAACCGTCGCGACCGAACACTACGCTGCTGTTGTACAGGGCACCGCGGCCAATCTTCAGGGTGCCATCGCTGACACTCGGCTCGGGCAACACGATGGAACCCGCCACCAGAGTGATGTGGAATTCTTTTGCCAAGCCGCCGAACAGTGCCTGGTAACTCTTGGCCATTTTCCTGGCTTTCATCCGCAAGTGCGCATCGTCGAGACGGCTACCGCCCTCGGCACTGATCAGGGCGCGGATGAACTGCAACGGGTTGCTCACCGCCAGCCAGTTCATGGCCTCCTTGAGCGTGGTGGCCTGGTACAACTCATCTTTTTCGCCACTGATCATCAGCCAGGTACCGACATGTTCGGGCAGTACGACGATGGTCTTTTCATTCAGCAGGCCCTGATCCTGAGCCTTCTGCAAGTAAGCCGCGAGCTTGCGGTGCAAGCGTTCGGGGCTTTGATAGTCGGTGGGGAACAGCTCGGGCTGAATACCCAGCAGATTGCCGCGATCGGCAGGAGTGCCCTGATCAACCGCGAGACTGATGCGCAGGTCCGACAGGTAATGACCCACCGGACGGTCCGCGGCCCACATGGCGTAGGTCGTGAGGGCGGCGATCAACGCCATGGAGAGGGTCAGGTACAAAAGTTTGCGCATGGGGAAACAGTCAACGGCCGTGTGCAGGGTTCGCGACTAGGGTAGGGCCCATCCCCGCGCTTGCCAAGGGGCGCTGCACATTTGGATCAATAAGTTGTCAGTTACGGTCATTGAGTGACAGCGGTGCGACTCTTAGTCTGTCGAACATGACTGACGGGGGCCGAAGAGCTCCTGCATTTTTTCCGTGATCGCTCGTTGTGGAGTTACCGATGGCCGCCGCTCATTACCCGCACCTGTTGGCCCCGCTGGACCTGGGTTTTACCACGTTGCGCAACCGCACCCTGATGGGCTCGATGCACACGGGTCTTGAGGAAAAGCCCGGCGGTTTCGAGCGCATGGCCGCGTACTTCGCCGAGCGTGCCCGTGGTGGCGTTGGCCTGATGGTCACCGGCGGTATCGGCCCGAATGATGAGGGCGGGGTTTATTCCGGCGCGGCCAAGCTGACCACCGAGGAAGAAGCACTCAAACACCTGATCGTCACCCGAGCAGTGCACGAGGCGGGAGGCAAGATCTGCATGCAGATTCTCCATGCCGGGCGTTATGCCTACAGCCCGAAACAAGTGGCCCCGAGCGCGATCCAGGCGCCGATCAACCCGTTCAAGCCTAAAGAGCTGGACGAAGAAGGCATCGAGAAGCAGATCAGCGATTTCGTCACTTGCTCGACCCTGGCGCAAAAAGCCGAGTACGACGGCGTCGAGATCATGGGCTCCGAAGGTTATTTCATTAACCAGTTTCTCGCGGCTCACACCAACCATCGCACTGACCGTTGGGGCGGCGCTTACGAAAACCGCATGCGCCTGCCGGTGGAAATCGTCCGCCGGGTGCGCGAAGCGGTCGGCCCCAACTTCATCATTATCTTCCGCCTGTCGATGCTCGACCTGGTGGAAGGCGGCAGCAGCTGGGAAGAGATCGTGCAATTGGCCAAGGCCATCGAGCAGGCCGGTGCGACGATCATCAACACTGGCATCGGCTGGCACGAAGCGCGGATTCCGACCATCGCCACCAAGGTGCCGCGTGCGGCGTTCAGCAAGGTCACGGCCAAGCTGCGTGGAACGGTGAACATTCCGCTGATCACCACCAACCGCATCAACACCCCGGAAGTCGCCGAGCAGATTCTGGCCGAAGGCGATGCCGACATGGTGTCCATGGCGCGCCCGTTCCTCGCCGACCCGGATTTCGTCAACAAGGCTGCGGCCGGTCGTGGCGATGAAATCAACACCTGCATCGGTTGCAACCAGGCGTGCCTGGATCATACCTTTGGCGGCAAGTTGACCAGTTGCCTGGTGAACCCACGGGCCTGTCATGAAACCGAACTCAATTACCTGCCGGTGCAGCAGATCAAGAAAATCGCCGTGGTCGGTGCCGGCCCTGCCGGTCTGTCCGCCGCCACTGTGGCCGCCGAACGTGGTCATCAGGTGACGTTGTTCGATTCGGCCAGCGAAATCGGCGGCCAGTTCAACATTGCCAAGCGCGTGCCGGGCAAAGAAGAGTTCTTCGAAACCCTGCGCTACTTCAACCGCAAATTGCAGACCACCCACGTCGAACTGTGCCTGAACACCCGTGTGGACGTGGCGCAGCTGGTTGAGGGCGGTTACGACGAAATCATCCTGGCGACCGGCATTGCGCCACGGGTGCCGGCGATTCCGGGCGTCGAGCACGCCAAGGTGCTGAGCTACCTGGACGTGATCCTCGAGCGTAAACCGGTGGGCAAGCGCGTCGCGGTGATCGGCGCCGGCGGTATCGGTTTCGATGTGTCGGAATTCCTCGTTCACGAGGGTGTGGCCACCAGTCAGGACCGCGAAGCGTTCTGGAAAGAATGGGGCATCGATACACACCTGGAAGCGCGCGGCGGCGTTGCGGGTATCAAGGCTGAGCCGCATGCGCCGGCCCGTGAAGTGTTCCTGCTGCAACGCAAGAAATCCAAGGTCGGCGACGGCCTGGGCAAGACCACTGGCTGGATTCACCGCACGGGTCTTAAGAACAAGCAGGTACAGATGCTCAATAGCGTCGAGTACCTGAAGATCGACGACGAAGGCCTGCACATCCGCATCGGCGAAAGCGGCGAACCGCAGGTGCTGCCGGTGGACAACATCGTGATCTGCGCCGGACAGGATCCGTTGCGTGAGTTGCAGGACGGCCTGGTCGCGGCGGGGCAGAACGTGCATTTGATCGGCGGCGCGGACGTGGCGGCGGAGCTGGATGCCAAGCGCGCGATCAACCAGGGTTCGCGGTTGGCGGCTGAGTTGTAATACGCATAACTCTGTGGCGAGGGAGCTTGCTCCCGCTGGAGGCCGAAGGACTCCCTCTATCAGCGATGATGTAGTGTCAGGTTAATCAACTTCGCTGATTCTGTGGCTGCTGCGCAGCCAAGCGGGAGCAAGCTCCCTCGCCACAAGTCTGCTGCTAAGATACCGGCTCTTTACCCCGAGCCGGCATCAATGCTTTCCCCACCAACAGACTGGCTTCCCCAAGCCCCTCTCGAACCCCTTCACCTCGACTGGCTCACCACTGCCGGCATCGACGTCGCGATCCTGCGTCTGGATCAGATCGACCCGCTGATCAGCGGCAACAAGTGGTTCAAACTCATCGAACACCTCAAAGCCGCTGACCAGAATGGCGCCCAAGGCATCATCAGCCTGGGCGGTGCCCATTCCAACCATCTCCATGCATTGGCCGCAGCGGGCAAACGCTTCGGTTTCACCACGGTCGGACTACTGCGTGGGCATCCGCAAGACACTCCGACGGTAAAGGACTTGCAGGCATTCGGCATGCACTTGCACTGGTTGGGTTATGGCGGTTATCGAGCGCGGCACGAACCAGGCTTCTGGGCGCCATGGCGGGAGCAATACCCCGAGCTACATCCAGTGCCGGAAGGTGGCGGCGGTTTGCTTGGGGCGAAGGGCTGCATGCGGCTGAAGGAGATGGCCTGCGAGCAACTGAGTGCTTTGGTCTGGAGCAATTATGATGGCTGGTGGCTGGCCTGTGGAACGGGTACCACCCTGGCCGGTCTGGTTCTGGCCGAGGCGGGCGAACATCCGGTGTATGGCGCGCTGGCGGTGCCTGACGACCATGGCGTGGCGCAGCAGGTCGACATGATTGTGCAGGAAGCCGGACTGATCGATCCCGCCTATGAACTGCTGGACGCCAGCCGTGGCGGTTTTGCCAAAGTCGATCCGCTGTTACTCGAGTTCATCGAGCAGACCGAACAGGCCAGTGGCATTCCTCTCGAGCCGCTGTACACCGGCAAAGCGCTGCTGGCGCTCAAGCAACAAATCGAGGCGGGTAAATTTGCCCGGGGCACGCGCTTGATCTTCATCCACACCGGCGGTTTGCAGGGCCGCCGGGGTTTCAGTTCACAAACCTTTGTGGCGAGGGGGCTTGCCCCCGTTGGACTGCGCAGCAGTCCCAAAACCTAAAGATGCGGTGTGTCAGGCGCGACACGGTCACAGATTATGGGGCCGCTTCGCAGCCCCACGGGGGCAAGCCCCCTCGCCACAGGGATCAGTGGTTTCGGTAGCCGATCAACCGCGCTTGGGCATCATCCGCAGCAAGGTGTTATCGCGCACCACATAGTGATGATAAAGCCCGGCCACGGCGTGCAGTCCGATCAGCCAATAGCCGATCGTCCCGCCGAGCACATGCCAGCCCTCAAGCTGCTTGGCCAGCGGTTTGTTCTCTTCGATCAGCAACGGCAGATCAATGCCATAGAACATCACCTGATGCCCCTCGGCGCTGGTAATCAGCCAGCCCAGAATCGGCATGGTGATCATGAAAATATACAACGCCCAATGCATCAGTTTGGCGAGCAGGGTTTGCCAGCGAGGCGAGGCGGGGAAGATCTGCGGCGCTGGCCCCAGGCTGCGCGCGAACAGCCGCAGCCAGACCAGCACGAACACCGTCAAGCCGAGCATGAAGTGCGCTTCCTTGATCAGCGTCCGGCCGCCACTGCCTTTGGGGAATATCCCGCGCAATTCGATGCAGGCGTAAACCACTATTAGCAGTACCAGCATCAACCAGTGCAGCGCGATCGATACGGTGCTGTAGCGTGATTCGGAATTCTTCCAGGGCATACGGTGTTTCCTCACAGGTCTGGTCTGAAGTCACCGTTCTTGTTCGACGGCGTGGGTTAACTGTAATCCTGTTTGGGGGATTTGCCTGAGGCCAATGGGCTGTTCAATGCTCTGGATCAAGTGATCGGCCACAAAAAAGCGTCAGTTCCGTTAAGGGAGCTGGCGCTTTTTTATGAAACGAGAGGTGGAATCAGTCGGTTTGCGGCATCTCGCCCTTGGCCAGGCGCTTGTTGATGTCGGCAATCACCTCGGGCAAGTCGGTGATGGTGTCGATCATGTAGTGCGGCCGCGAGCCTTCGAACATCGCGTGAATGCGCTTGCGTTCGCTGGCCAGCTTATCGCTGCTCAGGGCGCGATAGCCTTCGTAACTTCCATCTCGCGCAGCACCTCGGCGACCACCGCCACCGCCGCGTGCATTTCGGCCTGGTTGACGTGGCCGATGCAGCCGACGCGGAAGGGCGTTTTTTGGGTTGGCGCCCGTCAGGTAGACCGAGGCGCGACGATCGCGGGCAAGCCACGCTCCCACAGGTTTTGCGTCGTTCACAAGATATGCGGCCAGCACAAATCCCTGTGGGAGCGCGGCTTGCCCGCGAAGAGGCCGGACCTGCCTACATCAGACTCCCGGTGTGCCGACAAGGATTGAAACTCAAGGGGCGAGATCCGAGCGGTTGACCAGCCAATCGAGCAGCAGACGGCCATCGCGGCGTGGCTCGGAAGCAGGCCGGGAAGGCTTTGGATGGCCCATGCCGGCACACAGCACTGGCCGGTCCGGATCGCTGTCGAGAAAACTGATCAGCACGTCGGTGCCGGCCGTGGGCAGCCTGGCCGGATCGATCCGACCGTCCGGCGCTGCGAGGGCGATCGGTAGCCAGAGACCGACGGATTCATCCGCCTCGAACGCCGGCGTCGGCCATAGCCTGACCTGTATCCGGCCTTGATCATCGAGTGCCGCCGGTTGCCCGGCGGGGCCGAGTACCCGGGCGATCTGATAGCCCGGGATGCTCGGCTTGATCTGTTTAAGCGCCGGCCTGAAGACCGTTGACCAGGGAATGGCCGTGAACTGATTGCTATAGCGCCGGGCACTGCCGGGCTGATCCTCGGCGAGAATCGAGGGCTGCTGCCCCTGGTGCCGGATATCGGTGAGCAACCACTGATCGTTGAAACTCGAGAGCGGATGCTGCGCCACTTGCAGGATCCGTCCACTGCGCAGTTCGCTCTGGTTGCTTTGGCCGTGGATCTGCCGTTGCGGGCAACGCAGGCGTTCCAGCCGTCGGCGGCTGAGCTGGTCGTGATGAAGCTGTGCAGGTGCAGGGCGTGCCGTGACCGGGCCCGTTCTGGCGAGCATGTGATTAGCCGCTCCATCGCCGACCACCGGCGCGCCGCGGTTTCTGGCTTCCCATCGTGCCGGGGCGGGGACCGGCTCATGGCGCTGGAACAGTTCGCTGATTACCGGCAAGACGGAGTCGTTGAATGCGTCGTCCTGGAACGGCATCAGCAGTGGCTCCTGGGGGAAACTCAAGCTGTCATCGGCCAGCACCAGTACGTGTCCATCGGGCTGATGTTCGAAGTGATAGTGGATGCCTTCTTCCTCACACAGCCGCTGCAGGAAGGCCAGATCGCTCTCATCGAACTGAATGCAAAAAGGCCGGGGCGGGTAGCAGCCGTTTGCCAGTTCGAAACGATAACTGTGCTCGGGCAACTGATGCTCTTCCAGCAACTGGCGCACGATCGCGGGGACGCTGAGACGATGAAACACCCGACGCAAACTGTGTCGATCCAAGTGTTGCAGATGGGGCGTCAGCACCAGGGAATAGCCGACCCGGTGCGGGCCGCGATGTTCGCGACTGACGCTGTGGATCATGCCGTGAATGCCTTGGTCATCCGCCAGCCGCAAAAACGCCGGTTGTTGTAACCATTGGTCGAGGTGCATCGCCGGTGCGAGGCCGATCACGTCGATGTCGAAGCGATAGGGCTGGTTGAGACCTTCACGGCCGCTGAACTGCAAGACCTGCAGACTCAAACCGCCGTCGAGCAGTGTCAGGGTAAAGGGGCTTTCCTTGTCGTTGTGCATCGAACGCGCTTCTGCCAGGGAGGATGGGCGCAGAGGGTACGAAACCACAGCCCTGAAGCGTCACCGCAAATCGACTTTTCAGAATCGCCCTACAAACACTGGTGAAGATGTCGATTCGTCACAGGGTGAAGATCTTGGAATTTTTGGTCGATTGGCGTCTTTAGGCCGTATAAACTTGCGCAACGCGTCGGCCAATAGATGTCTCGGCGCCACAGATCAAGAGAGTGAGTAATGGGCGCACAGTGGAAGGTTAAACACAAAGAAGCGGCAGCCAACGCCAAAGGCAAGATCTTCGGCAAACTGGTGAAAGAAATCACCATCGCTGCCCGCAACGGTGCCGATACCACCACCAACGCACACCTGCGTCTGGTGGTCGAACAGGCGAAAAAAGCCTCGATGCCCCGCGAAACCCTGGAACGCGCGATCAAGAAAGGCTCCGGCCAGCTCGGCGAAACCGTGCAATACCATCGCGTGACGTATGAAGGGTTCGCACCGCATCAGGTGCCGCTGATCGTTGAATGCGTGACTGACAACATCAACCGCACCGTCGCTGAAATCCGCGTCGCGTTCCGTAAGGGCCAGTTGGGCGCTTCCGGTTCGGTGGCCTGGGACTTCAACCACGTCGGCATGATCGAGGCGTCCCCGGACAGCCCTGACGCCGACCCGGAAATGGCTGCGATCGAAGCCGGTGCCCAGGATTTCGAACCGGGTGAAGACGGCGCGACGCTGTTCCTGACCGAACCTGCGGACCTGGATGCGGTACAGAAAGCGCTGCCAGAGCAGGGTTTCACCGTATTGTCGGCCAAGTTGGGCTACCAGCCGAAGAACCCGGTCAGCGGCCTGAGCGATGAGCAGATGGCTGAAGTCGAAGCGTTCCTCGAAGGCCTCGATAACCACGATGACGTGCAGGATATGTTTGTCGGGTTGGCGGGTTAAGCGGTTCCGACAGTTTGTGGTCTGACTTGTGGTGAGGGAACTTGCCTGTGGCGAGGGAGCTTGCTCCCGTTCGGTTGCGCAGCAGCCGTCGCTTTTGGGGTCGCTTCGCAACCCAACGGGAGCAAGCTCCCTCGCCACAGGTTTTGTATTTGCCGCTAGTTTAATTCAGCCAGTTCCCGCACAACCTCGCTGAACCCCGGTCGCGCCAGCACATTCGGCAGACAGCAACGCTGCTGTAGATCCTCTAACGCGACCCGCTGTTCATCACTCAACCCCGAGTCGATGCGCTCCAGCAATTCCCCCAGCAGCACCCCGAACGCCCGCACTTCGATCCGTTGCAGCGCGCGGCTTTCAAGGCTGACCGAAGTGGCATGGAAAGACGCCGCGCCAAAGTCGCCCAACAGGCAATCGCCGTGCTCGTTCCACATGATGTTGTGAGCATAGAGGTCGCCGTGGGTGATGCCTTGGTGGTGCAAATGTTCAGCCACCGAAGCAATGCCACTGGCGATGCGCAGTGCCACGCCAGCGCTGAACCGGGTGTCATTGGCGTAGACGTCGCGGGTGCAGGACGCCAGGCTCGGCAGCCCGGCCAGGTTGCGATAACTCGGATCGATCAGTTGCATCACCAGCCCGGCCGTTTGCTGGGGGTGATCGACAATTCGGCCCTCGACCCGGATCAGGTTGGGGTGGATGCCGGCAGTGATGCAGGCATTCATTTCGTGTAAAGGCGAGCCATCGCTGGTCATTTCGCCTTTGTAGAGTTTCACCGCGACCTGTTTCGTCTGCTCCCACAACGCCTGATGAATAACTCCCGACGCGCCTTCGCCGAGTTTTCTCTCCAGGTTTAGTTGGGACCAGGGAATGCTTGCCGTGGCTTCGAGGGCCGCGGCATCGGCTTCGGTTTCCAGCGGGTTACCGGCGTACGCCAGCCAGGTCAGGCTCGGCAGGGTCAGCAGCCATTCGGGAAGCTCGGTGAGCTGATTGGCGGCGATGCGGATCAGTTCGAGTTGATGACAGTGCCGCAGGCTTTCGGGCAAATGCTGTAACCGGTTGCCGGCGAGCATGAGTTTTTGCAGGTGCGGGCGCTCACCCAGTTCGGTCGGCAGCTCCGTGATGCAGTTATCGGTGAGGATCAGCCAGCGCAACAGCGGCGGCAGGGCGGCGCCCGGCACGTATTCGATGGCGTTGGCCTTGAAGCCGATCATCGTCAGCGCGGTGCACTGGCCAAGGCAAGCGGGCAGTTCGGTGAACTGATTGTCCGAGCAAAACAGCACACGTAAACGGGTCAGGCGATGCAGGTCGTCCGGCAGGCTGCGCAAGGCATTGCCGCTGAGGTTGAGCACTTCCAGCGAGTCCGCCAGATCGAAAATTTCCTGGGGGAACTCGGTCAGGCCGCAGGACAAGTCCAGACGGGTGATGCCCGACAGTTGGCCGGCGCGCAGTTGGGCGAGGGTATCCATGGGCAGGTTCGCTATTGATCAGAAGGAGGGCGTGGGGGCCTGGAAATGAGCGACATGATAGCGGGAAAGTTGGGGTGGCAGCCCAAACCCAATCTCCTCGGTCAAGCCAGATCCCTCACCTCCACCAACTGCCCCAACCGGCTGCGCGTGCGCGCCAGGTCGATAGCATCGCCACCCAGGCTTTCGCGCAATGACTGGTGACCGAGCAGAATCAGGTGCTTGTCCTGGTCGTACAAGACGTCGATCAGGTTGATGAAGCGCTGCTGGGCGGCGATTGAACAGTCGGCGAGACTGGGCAGTTTGTCGATGATCCAGCGGTCGAAACGCCGGCACAGTTCCAGGTAGTCCATGACCGCGGTGGGGTGTTCGCACAGGTCGGCGAAGGTGAAGCCGACGCTTCGCCCTTCACAGTATCGGGCTTGCAGGTGCCGTGTCCCGACGGGCAGCTGGATGGCCGGTGCGTCGTGTTCGAGCAGCTGCAACACCTGACGCTGCACCTCCGTGGCCGGCCAGATGTACCGGCCCTGGGTGAACAGCTGCTGTGCGTGGGTGCGCGCCTGACTGCGGTAATCATGCGGCCCGCCGACTTCCATCACCTGCATGCGCGTGTTGACCAGATCGATTACCGGTTTGAAACGGGCGTGGTAAAGCGGGTTGGGCAGCAAACCTTCCGGCGGGTAGTTGGAGGTCACCAGCAGCACAATCCCCCGGCGAAACAGCGCCTTGAACAGCCGCGTGATGAGCATCGCATCGCCGATGTCATGCATGTGGAATTCATCGAAACACAGCACCCGGCAGTCTTGCAGCAGTTCGTCGAGGGTGACCGCCAGCGCATCGGGCTGATCGCGATGGCTGAACATGCCTTGGTGCAGTTGCGCAAAAAACTCATGGAAGTGCAGGCGCTGTTTTTCCGCGATGGGGATGGCCTGGAAAAAACCGTCGAGCAACCAGCTCTTGCCGCGCCCGACTGCACCAAAGAGGTAAAGACCGGGGAGTGTCGGCGCTGATGTGCCCAGCAGCGCCGAAGCGTGCTGCGCCATGCAGTCGATCACTCGTTGCTGGCTATGGCTGAGGGTGTAGCCCTGGTTATGGGCCTTGCGGTGGAAGTAGTCGTGGATCACCCGGCCCTGCGTACTGCCACTGGCCGGCGTCGCAACTGCCTTGCCGAAGAAACGGCGTAGCGCGGGCCAGCGTGGTGTGAGTCGCGGAGGGTTGGGCGGTCGAACGGTCACTGTGAAGTCACCCCGTAGTCTTCAGGCCGGCTCACCCTGAGCCGCGGCGGCGTAGTTTAACCAAATGGGGAATTTGCCTTCCACTGGTGTTGCTGAAGCTACTGTGGTGAGAGGGCTTTTGTGGCGAGGGAGCTTGCCTGTGGCGAGGGGGCTTGCCCCCGTTCGACTGCGTAGCAGTCGCCCTCAACCATTTCCTCCCGGTATTTCTGATAAACCGGGGTGTATGGTTTTTGGGGCTGCTTCGCAACCCAACGGGGGCAAGCCCCCTCGCCACAGGTTTGGGGCGCTCAGTTATTTAGCGCTCGATACTGCGATTCCACCGGGCATTCCACGCCGGGCGCTGTTCGTTGACCTGATCCCAGTCGATGGCGATCGCGGTCGTCAGATACTGCTTCATCGCCTCGACCTGACCGCGGGTCTTGTCGGTGGTTGGCGTATTCGGGTTGGACGGAATCTGATCGCCGTCTTCAAGCGCGGCGGCTTGCGCTTCGGGCGTCAGCAGGAAGGCTGCGAGTTTCTGCGCCAGTTCCGGTTGGGTGTTGTTGGCGATGGCGCATTCGGCGACGTTGAGCACCACGGAGCCTTCCTTGGGCTGTGCATATTCCACCGGCATGCCCTTGAGTTTCAGCGCGGTGACCTGGGTCGGCGTCAGCGGGAACAGCGCCGCTTCGTCGGTCTGGAGCATTTCGGAGATCTTCGCTGAACTCGGAATGTACTCCAGCACGTTGCGCCCGACGGTGTTCGGCCAAGCCTTGAACCCCGGTTCGACGTCGGTTTCGCTGCCGCCCTGAATCCGGTTGAACATCAGGAAACCATGCAGGCCGAAGGTCGAAGATGCCATCGACTGAAACACCAGTTTGTCCTTGAAGCGCGGGTCGGCCATGTCCATCCAGGAGGTCGGTGCGTTCCAGCCTTTTTCCTTGAACAGCCGTGTGTTGTACGCCAGCCCGGTGACCCCAAGGCTGACCGCCACCGCTTGATCCTTGATGCGGCCCTTGGCCGGAATCTGCGCCAGGGTCGGGCTGTCTTCGAGTTTGTCGCACAAGCCCATGGCGATGGCGCGGTACATGATGCCGTCGTCGAGGAACATCACGTGCATCTGCGGGTTGCCTTTGCTGGCCTGGACCTTGGCCAGAATATCGGCGGAGGTTCCCGGCACGATCACCACTTTGACGTTGTTGGCTTTCTCAAAAGCCGGCAGCACCTTGTCGGCGTAGAGCCGCTCCATGGTTCCGCCGTTCATGCCCAGGTAAAGCGTCGGTTCGGCCTGGGCCTGGTTGACCGTGAGCATGGCGCCCAAGCAAGAGAAACCGAGCAGTGCACTGCGTTTGAAATTATTCATGGCGCGACCTTCCTCTATCAAGCAACGGAGATGGAGTGAAACCGGGTGATGGAAAACGCATCCAGCGGCGTCTTTGACGCGCCGCTACAGATGATCTCGGTGAGCGCCTGGCCCACCGCGGGCCCGATCTGAAAGCCCGCGCCGGCAAAGCCGAACGCGTGCAACAGACCGGGTTGGGTGCTGCTGTGGCCGATCACCGGTTGGCGATCGGGCAGATAACCTTCGGTGCCGCTCCAGGTGCGAATCGCCTGGGCGCCCTCAAGAAACGGGTAGAGTTCGACGGCCTGGCGCAGGATCTCGATGACTGCGTTCTGACCAGGCCGGGCGCGGGCGTCATCGAGGGCAAAGCCCTGGCCGCCGCCCAACACACAATTGCCGCGAGCGACCTGACGGGCATAAATGCCGCCACCCTCGACGCCGGTGCTGGCATTCATCACCAGCGGCAACGGTTCGGTGACCAGCATTGCCGGGTGCCCGGCGTGCATCGGCACTGCTTCGCCGAATTGTGCGGCGAGGCTGCCGGCCCAGGCGCCAGCGCAGTTCAGCAGCCAGGGGGCTTGCAGTTCGTGGCCGGTTTGAGTACTGACGCGAAAGCGCTGACCGTCATGCTCCACCGCCGTCACTGCGCATTGTTCATGGATTTGCGCACCGTGCCGACGCGCCGCCTGCGCGAAGGCGGGGGACACCAGTCGCGGGTTGGCGTGGCCGTCGTCCGGGCACAACGAGGCACCGACTGCGACCTCACCGACCCAGGGGAAACGTGCGCGCAACTCAGTGCGGTCAAGCACCTGCAAATCGAGGCCGAACCCCTGGCTGCTGGCGGCGTAATCCTGTAAGGCGTGCAGGTCGTTGAGGCTGCGGGCGAGCTTCAGGTGACCACTGCGCTGGTACTCGCCGTCGATGCCGATCAACTGCGGCAGTTGCCCCCAGATTTCGTGAGCCCGTTGCGACAGCGGTAATTGCGACAACGGCCGGCCCTGACGGCGCACGCCGCCGTAGTTCACACCGCTGGAGTGCGAACCGCAAAAGTCCCGCTCCAGCAACGCGACGCGACGGCCGGCCTTGCTCAAGAACAGGGCGGCGGAGGAGCCGACAATGCCGCCGCCAATGATGAGTGCATCGACCTCGATCATGGCTCGACCTCCAGACCGAACGGCAGGGGTTTGATCGGCGCCTGAGCCCGCAACCGGCCGATGTCGGACAGGTTGCGCTGGCTTTCGCAGGCGATGATTTCCGCTGCGGCGGCGCCACACATCCGTCCCTGGCAGCGACCCATGCCGACCCGGCAATGGGCCTTGACCCGATTGATCTCCCAATGGCCTTCGCGCACCACCTGGCGGATGTCGCCGGCGCGCACTTCTTCGCAGCGGCAGATCATCAGGTCATCCGCGGCGTCGGTGGCCCAGCTTTCGGGAAAGATAAACGCGCGCTCAAGGCCTTGGCGGAATCTGCCGATAGTGTTCAGCGACTGTTCCAGCCATGTGGCACGTTGCGGCGGGATCAGGTAACCGATGTCTTCGAGCAGCGCCAGGGCTGCTCGTTCACCGGCCATTTCCGCGGCGTCGGCACCCATGATGCCGGCGCCGTCACCGGCCAGGTACACCTCGGCGACACTGCTGCGACCGGCGCTGTCGCGCTGCGGCAGCCAGGCGCGGTTGAGTGGGTTCCAGGTGAATTCACAGCCCAGCAAGTCGGCGAGTTGGGTTTCGCTGCGCAGGCCGTGGGCGAAGGCTATGGCGTCGCAATCCAGCTGATGCTCGCCTTTCGAGTTGGACCAATTCAGCGATTGCACGCGGTGTTCGCCATCGATGCGTTTCAAAGTAGCGCCCTGGTGCACCGGGATGCCATGGGCGGTCAGCCAGGTGCGGTAATAAATGCCTTTGGCCAACGTGGTCGGTTGCGCCAGCAGACCGGGCAGGGCGCGGGCCTGCGCGCTGAAGGGCGAGCTGTCGAGCACGGCGATCACGTTGGCGCCGGCCTTGGCATATTGGTATGCCACCAAGTACAGCAACGGCCCGCTGCCGGCGAACACCACCCGTTCACCGATGGCACAGCCTTGAAACTTCAAGGCAATCTGCGCCGCACCGAGGCTGTATGTCCCCGGCAACGTCCAGCCTGGCACCGGCAGAATCCGGTCGGTGGCGCCCGTGGCGACGATCACCCGGGAGAATTCCAGCCGTGCGGCGCGGCCCTCATGCAAGGTGTCGAGCGCGCCAGCCTCGGCGTTCCATACCAGGGTGTCGGGGCGGTAATCGAGTTGCTCGCGCAGTTCGTCGATTGTTTGATGCAGTACCTTGGCCTTGCGTGCTTCGAAGCCATACAGCTTGATCGCCGAACGCTTGAAATTCGCCGGCTGACGCCGATAAATCTGCCCGCCACCGCGCGCGGCTTCGTCCAGCAGGACGGGGCGCTCGCCGTGGGCGACGAGGGTTTGCGCCGCACGGATTCCAGCGGGGCCTGCGCCGATGATGATCACAGACTTCATACCCACCTCATATGTGATCGACGCCGAACCCTTGTGGGAGCGAGCCTGCTCGCGATGGCGGTACATTCAACATCGGTGGTGGCTGACAGATTGCTATCGCGAGCAGGCTCGCTCCCACAGGGAAATGGGTTTCTGCAGGGGAAGTTGGTGTTCATACCGATCGCCCCGGTTCGCGGTTGATGTGCTGTCCGGCTTCAAGCAGCGTCGAGCAAGCCCGCACCCGGCGGCCATCGCCCAGGCGTACCCAGCAGTCCTGGCAGGCGCCCATCAGGCAGAAACCGGCGCGGGGTTCGGCGCTGAAGTCGCTGCCGCGCAGGTGTTCGCTGCAGGTCAGCACGGCGGTCAGCAGGGTGTCGCCGAGCAAGCCACGGGCAGGCTTGCCATCAAGGGTAAAGTCCAGGGCCGGGCGGTCGCCTTCGGCCAGTCGTTTCAGCAGAGCCATGGCGACCTCATTGTTTACCCACCAGCACCCGATCCAGGCCGTAGACCCGATCAAGCAGAATCATCGTCAACGCCGTCAGCGCGATCACCAGGGCCGACACCGCCGCCATCATTGGATCGATGGACTCGGTGGCGTACACGTACATGCGCACCGGCAGGGTTTGCGTGGCCGGCGAGGTGACGAAGATCGACAACGTGACCTCATCGAAACTGTTGATGAACGCCAGCAGCCAGCCACCGGCGACCCCCGGCAAAATCATCGGCAAGGTGATTTGCCGGAACAACGTGAAGCGTCCGGCGCCCAGGGATTGCGCGGCGTGTTCGGCACTTCGGTCCAGGCCGATGGCCGAGGCCAACACCAGTCGCAGCACGTACGGCGTGATCACCAGCACATGGGCGAAGATCAGCCAGGCGAAGCTGCCGTTGACACCCATCAGCGCAAACAACCGCAGCAACGCGACGCCCAGCACCAGGTGCGGAATGATGATCGGCGACAGGAACAGCCCGTTGAAAAAGTCCCGGCCGGGGAACTCGAATCGAGTGATCGCCAGGGCTGCCGGCACCGCGATCAGCGTCGCCAGCGTGGCGGCGCAGAACGCCAGGATCAGGCTGTTGTAGAACGCATCGACAAAGTCTGCGCGCTCGAACACTGCACGGAACCAGCGCAGGGAAAACTCCGTGGTCGGCAGGCTCAGGGTGTTTTCCGGGGTGAAGGCGACGAGGCACACCACCACCAGCGGCGCGAGCATGAACAGCACCACAAGGGTATGGAACAGCAGGGCGAAAGGACCGTTTCTGGACATGACGAATTATCCCAATGACTTCTTGTAGCGGCCTTCGATCATCCGGTTCCACGACAGCATGATCAGCAGGTTGAGCAACAGCAGCGCGACGGCAATGGACGCGCCCATCGGCCAGTTCAGCTCCGACAGGTACTGGTCGTAGATCAGCGTGGCGACCATCTTTATCCGGCGTCCGCCGAGCAGTCCGGGGATGGCAAATGAACTGGCCGCGAGGCCGAACACGATCAAGGTGCCGGAGAGCACGCCGGGCATGATTTGTGGCAGCACCACTTTGCGCATCACTGTGAGGTGGCTGGCGCCCAGCGACAGCGCGGCTTGTTCGGCGGCCGGGTCGAGTTTTTGCAGGGAGGTCCAGACCGGAATGATCATGAACGGCAGCATCACGTGAACCAACGCGATCACCACGGCGAACGGCGTATAAAGCAACTTCATCGGCGAGCCACCGAAGGCTTGCAGGGTCTGGTTGACCAGGCCGTCGGCGCCGAGCAACAGGCTCCAGCCGAAGGCGCGCACCACCACCGAAATCAGCAACGGCGTGAGGATCAGAATCAGGAAGATCGAGCGCCACGGCGGGCCCATGCGGCTGAGGATGTAGGCCTCGGGCACGCCGATCACCACGCAGAGCAGGGTGGTCAGGGCGCTGATCCAGAACGTCCTCAGAAAGATCTCGTAGAAGTACGGATCGCCCAGCAGGCTGCTGTAGTGATCGAGGGTGTAGGCGTCGCTGTTAATTCCCGAGCTGTAGTCGAAAACGTTGAACGACAGCACCAGCGTCAGGCCCAACGGGATGACCAGTAAACCGAGGTACAAGGCCAGGGCCGGTGCTGACAGCCAATAACCCTGGCGTCCCTGGCGAATGACGACAAGCGTACTCATGCCGACACCTCATCGACACTCAGCACCCGCAGCAGCGCCGTGTCCCAGTCGAGGCCGACCGCCGTGCCTTCGATCAAGGGCGCCGAACCGTCGTTGCGGCGCACTACGCTGAGTTCGCCCAACGATGTCGATACGCCGTACAGCCATTGGCTACCGAGGAAGAAGCGGCTGACGATCTTGCCTTGCAGACGGCCCAGGCCAACATCACGCAGATCGATTTTTTCCGGGCGCAGGCTCAGGGTCAGCTCGCCGTTGTCACGATTGCAGACCTGCACAACACCAGCGCTGTCCCGTTCGCCGGGTAGCAGATTGGCCTTGCCGACGAAACCGGAAATGAACTCGGTGCGCGGGTGTTCGTAGAGGGTGTAGGGCGCGTCGATCTGGGTGATGCGTCCGGCCTGCATCACCACCACTCGGTCGCTGATCGACAGCGCTTCGGACTGATCATGGGTGACCATCAGCGTGGTGATGCCGACCTCACGCTGGATGCGGCGGATTTCGAACTGCATCTCCTCGCGCAAATTGGCGTCGAGGTTGGACAGCGGTTCGTCGAGCAGCAGCACCGGCGGCTCGATCACCAATGCCCGGGCCAGCGCAACACGTTGACGCTGACCGCCGGAGAGTTCTCGTGGGTAACGCTCGGCGTGTTGATTCAGACGCACCAGTTTCAGCACCCGATCCACCCGTTGCTGCAACTCGCCGTTGGGCACTTTGCGCATGCGCAGGCCGAAGGCGACGTTGTCTCGCACGGTCATGTGCGGGAACAACGCGTAACTCTGGAACACCACGCCCAGACCACGACTGGCGGGTTTGGCGTGGGTGATGTCGCGACCGTCCAGCACAATGCGCCCGCTGCTGACTTCGACGAAGCCGGCGATCATTTGCAGGGTGGTGGTTTTGCCGCAGCCGGAGGGGCCGAGCAAGGAAACGAACTCGCCTTTTTCCACCGACAGATTGGTGGCGACGACCGCGTCGATCTCGCCGTAACGTTTGCCGAGGTTTTCAAGTTGCACGAAGGCCATGACTGCGCTCCACCTGAGATTGTTATGCGTCGCCAAAGGCGCGCTTTTTTGTATGGGCAGATACGAAAAGGATGTTGCCGGGGTGCGTTGGCGCTCGACTTCTGTCGGCTGCCGCTGTTGTTCGAATCGCCCCTGATGGACGCAGAGTAGGACGAAGAATAGGATGGGCTCAATGGCCTATTTCACTGAAGCGATGACTATTTTCAGTTTCATTCAGTGAGTAAATTTATTGTCGAGAAATCACATGCCTAATTCCATTGAGCGGAATGAAAATAAAAATGAAGTCGGTGTTGGTGCAGTCTCAAGACTGTTTGCAGTGCTGCGCAGTCTGGGGGACACCGTCGAAGGCGGAGAGCGCGTCACCCAACTGGCGCAGCGCATCGGTTTGTCGCAACCAACGACGCACCGCTTGCTGCGTAGCCTGATGGACGAGGGCATGGTCGAGCAGGATGCACGCAGCAAACGTTATCGCCTGAGCCTGGAGTTTTTTGCCTTGGCAGCCCGCGCCGGCAACACCGGCAATTTGCGCGAGCTGGCGCGGCCGGCATTGCTGCGGCTGTCGGCGTCGTTGGGGGACTCGTTGTTTTTGCTGGCGCGCAGCGGTTTTGATGCGATCTGTCTGGATCGTAGTGAAGGGCCGTTTCCGATCCGCACGTTTACCGGTGACATCGGCGGGCGGGTGGCGCTCGGTGTGGGGCAGGGCAGTCTGGCGATTCTGGCGTTTCTGCCGGAAGAGGAGCGCGACACGGTGATTCATTACAACTTGCCGCGGCTCAAGGATTTCCATCTGTATGACGAGGTGTTTCTGCGTTCGGAAGTCGAGAATGTGCGCACCCTCGGTTACGCCGGGCGCAACACCGGCGTATTGCAAGGCATGGCCGGGGTGGCCGTGCCGATTCTCGACCGCGAAGGCCGGGCGGTGGCGGCGCTGAGTGTGGCCACGGTCAGCGATCGCCTGGGGCCGGATCGCTTGCCGACAGTGGTGGAGATGCTCAAACGCGAAGCCGCCCTGATCGGGCCGCGGATCAATCCGTTCGATCCGCTGTTGCGAAGGCCTTCGCAGGTGTTTGGGCAGGGTTGAATGCAATCTCCAAATAATCGCTGACCCTGTGGGAGCGGGCTTGCCCGCGATAGCGGCGGATCAGTCACCATCAGTGTTGGATGTGCGGCCGCAATCGCGGGCAAGCCCGCTCCCACAGGGATCAGTGGCGTGATCAGAACTGCGCAGTTTGCTTGAGCATCTGCGCCGCCGGCGTGTCACTTGGGCTGACCATCGCATAGTTGTACCCGGCCCCCGACCAGTACTCGGCCTGCAACTCACCATCGCTGCGGCTACCCCGAGGCAGGAGGAAGTTTCTCGGCCCTGGCGGGCGGACGTAGAAGCTGATCTTGTGGCTGCTCTGATCCTCATACACCACCATCGCCGCCGGCCCTTGTTCGGTGCTGAGCAGCCGCCCGCTGATGGGTTTGTATCCAGCAGCGGTCAGGTTCGGCAGGCGTTGGGCCTGGCTGAAATATTGATCGAGCCAGCCCTGCATATCGCCGTCATCGCTGACTTTGTAGTCCGCCGGCAGGATGCCTTGCTGGGCAATCAGCCGGTAGGCTTGCATCGCATCAGTCATCGGCAGCGGGGCGCTGACCAGGGTCATTTGTCGCGCCTGCCAACCGCCCAATCCGCCGATGCTGACCGCAATCAGCAGCACCGCGGCGCTGGTCAGATGGCGGCGGGACTGGTGTTTGACTCGCTGGCGAATCATTGCCGGGTCGAGTTGCGGGTTGGCCGGTTGCTGCAAGGCGCCGCTCAGGGCCGCGCGCAACTGTTGGGCATCGTGCTGCCAGGCGCGTACTTGCGCGGCCACTTCGACGTTGCCGGCCAGATAAGTCTCCACCAGATGCCGGTCGGCATCGCTGAGTTGGTGATCGACGTAGGCGTGCAGGTCACGTTCACTGGGAGGCATGCTGATCATTTGAGTCTCCGCAGAGAAGGACGGGTGATTTCGCCGTCGCTGAGCTGGCGCAAGGCCTGGCGCGCGCGGGACAGGCGCGACATCACGGTGCCGGTGGGGACGTCGAGAATCTCGGCGACCTCCTTGTAACTCAAGCCTTCCACCGACACCCAGAGCAACAGCGCACGTTGTTCGGTGCTGAGTTGATCGAAGGCTTGCAAGGTCGATTGGGCGATCACGGTGCGCTCTGCCGAAGGCTGCGCATCGTCACGGCCAGTAAAGAATTCGAGCATCCGCGCATAACGCCGGGAGCGGCGATGAGCGTCGAGAAACTGCCGATAAAGAATCGAAAACAGCCAGGCACGCAAATCGCCTTCGGGGCGTTTTGCGCCCCAACTCGACAGCGCGCGCTCAAGGCAGGCCTGCACCAGATCGTCGGCGCTGCTGGGGTTGCGCGTCAGCGAAACGGCGAAACGTCGTAGCCTGGGAATGACTTCCCTGAGTTGTTCGTCGATATCGTTCATGGAGTTCTGACTAGTCACTACGCTGTGGTGAGTGTTCAGGAAGACGTCCGGCATTCGAGGTTATTCCACGCCTGGAAAAATAAACACCGGGCGATGGAATAAACCCTGACGCGGTTCGTCTGCCTGATTCTTCTCACTTGTGGCCGATGGCCCTGGAGTCATTCATGGTAGATCGCTCATCACCGCCAACGGGGCCTGGCCGGCCACCGCTGAGTGCCGCGAGCCTGACGTTGCGTCTGACCGGCATTGCCGTGGTGGTCACTGCGCTGGCCGGGGCTTTTGCCTACGTCAACGGCACACTCGACCCACAGCGCCTGACGCCGAAAGATTTGGTCAATGTACTGGAGAAAAACAACGGCGTGCACCCGGGATTCCGTCGCAATCATGCCAAAGGCGTGTGCGTGATCGGGCATTTCGAGAGCAGCAGCCAGGCGCGCGAGTATTCCACTGCCCAAGTGTTCAGCGAAGCGCGGACCCCGGTGGTCGGGCGTTTTGCGCTGCCTGCCGGCAACCCTTACGCGCCGGACAACAGCGTGCCGATCCGCAGCCTGGCGTTGCGTTTCACCCAGGCCAACGGCCAGCAATGGCGCACCGGGATGAACAGCATGCCGGTGTTCCCGGTGGGCACGCCCGAGGCGTTCTATCAGTTGCAACAAGCGCAGTCACCGGATCCGTCTACCGGCAAACCAAACCCGGCGGCTGTTCCAGCGTTTTTCGGTTCTCACCCGGAAGCCGCGCCGTTTCTGGCCTGGATCAAAACCGCCAAACCTTCGGCCAGTTACGCGACGGAAATCTATAACAGCGTCAACGCGTTTTACCTGGTGAACGCGGCCGGTCAGCGGCAAGCGGTGCGTTGGAGCATGACGCCAGTGGCCCAGGACGCGGCAGGTGCAACGGCCCCCGAGGGCGGTGATTTCCTTGAGAAAGACTTGGTGCAGCGTTTGGCCGCCGGACCGCTGCGTTGGCAGTTGAACATTACTTTGGCGAACCCCGAAGATCCGGTCAACGACGCGAGCAAGGCCTGGCCCGACGGCCGAAAAGTGCTGAACGCCGGTACCTTGGTGCTCGAAAGTACTCAGCCGCAACTCAGTGGTGAGTGCCGTGACATCAACTACGACCCACTGGTATTGCCCAGCGGTATCGAAGGCTCCGACGACCCGCTGCTTGCCGCTCGCTCAGCGGGTTACGCCCGTTCCTACCTGCGCCGCACCAGCGAAGTGACGCAATTGCCCAACGCTAAGCAGGAGTCTCGACAATGAGCGCACAACCGAATCATTTCGCGCCATTGGCGCGGCTGCTGCATTGGCTGATGGCGCTGATGATCATCTCGATGCTGTTTATCGGCGCGGGCATGGTGGCCTCGGTGTCCGAGCGTCATGAGTGGCTGATCCATCTGCACAAACCTTTGGGTGTTGCGATTCTGTTGCTGGTGATCGTGCGTCTGGCCGTGCGCTTTTCGACCCGGCAACCACCGCTGCCAGCGGACCTGCCGGGCTGGCAAGCGTTCGCGGCCAAGGCTTCGCATATCTTGTTGTACGCCTTGATGTTGATTTTGCCATTGCTGGGTTGGGCGATGATTTCGGCGGCTGGCGATCCGGTAATGCTCAGTAGTTCACTGCAATTGCCGTCGATCCTGCCGGCGAATGCGCAGGTGTTTGCGTTCCTGCGCCAGGCGCATGGGTATCTGGCGTACCTGCTGTTCCTGACCGTGCTGCTGCATTTGGCGGCGGCGTTGTTTCACGGTTGGGTGCGCCGCGATGACGTGCTGAACAGCATGCTGCGGGGTAAGGATCGCGGGTGATCAGGAGGCTGGCACGGCATTGTGGCGAGGGCGCTTGCTCCCGTCGGGCTGCGAAGCAGCCCTAAATGCGATAGGTCAGGCATACCGCGTTTAATCGATTTACGACTGCTGCGCAGCCGAACGGGGGCAAGCCCCCTCGCCACAGGATTTGCTCGGGGTTGGGGCCAACGTCATGCACCAATAAATCAGCGCCACGGCATTGATGCCCGCACCCAGCCAACACACCCCGATCCATCCCGCCCAGGCGTACATCGCCGTCGAACCGATAGAACCCAAGGCGCTGCCGATTGAATAGAACAGCATGTAGCCGGCGGTGAGTCGGCTTTGCGCTTCGGGACGCACGCTGTAGATCATGCTTTGGCTGGTGACATGAACGGCCTGCAAACCCAGATCCAGCGTAATCACCCCGAGCAGCAGCGCCCATAGCGAGGATTGGGTGAGAGCGATGGGCAGCCATGAGGCGAGCATCAGCAGCAACGACAGTCCACTGGTCCATTGACCCAAACCGCGATCGGCCAGATGCCCGGCGCGAGCGGCGGCCAGCGCACCGGCGGCTCCGGCCAGGCCGAACAGTCCGATTTCAGTGTGGGAAAGTGAAAGTGGCGGGGCACTCAGCGGCAGCACCAAGGGTGTCCACAACACCATGGCGCTGGCGAAGGTCAGCAGGGCGAGCATGGCCCGTTGACGCAATACCGGTTCTTCCTTGAACAACGTGAATACCGAGCCGATCAACGCACCGTAAGCACTATCCGGTCGCGGGTCTTCGTGCCTGGGCAGCACACGAAACAACAGCAGCGCCATCACCAGGGTCAACCCGGCGGATAGCAGATAAATCGAACGCCAACCGGCCAGATCGGCCATGCCGCCCGCGACTGTTCGTGCCAACAGAATGCCGACGACAATGCCGCTGGTGATCACGCCCACCACACGTCCACGTTGCGCCGGGATAGCCAGGGTCGCGGCGTAGGCCACCAGGACTTGCGTCACGACCGCCAGTAACCCGGTCAGCGCCATGCCGAGCAGTAGCCAGGCGCTGTTCGAGGCTAACGCGATCATCAACAAGGCCAGCGCCGATAGCAGGGTTTGCACGACGATCAGCCGGCGGCGGTTGAGCAGATCCCCTAGCGGAACCAGCAACAACAGACCCACGCCATAACCGATTTGGGTAAGGGTGACGACGATACCGATGGTTGCCCGGTCCATGGCGAAGGCCTCGGCCATGGCATCGAGCAGCGGTTGTGCGTAATACACATTGCCGACGGCCAGGCCGCAGGCAACGGCAATCAGCAGCACCACTGCGCCGCTTAATGGGTGGTCAGGTTTCATCACGGGCTTCCTTTTGTGGTTTCAAAATAAAACCAGTTGTACGGTAGGGAGTCTGGTTTTATATTGCAACCACATTGGTTGCCGGCGGACGCGGTCATGGTTAAACGTACAAGCATGGAAGGCGCCGAATGCCCGGTCGCCCGTTCACTGGACGCGATTGGTGATTGGTGGTCGTTATTGATCGTGCGCGATGCGTTCGATGGCTTGCGGCGATTCGGTGAGTTCCAGCGCAATCTGGGCATGGCCAAAAACATCCTCTCGGCACGCCTGCGCACGTTGGTGGCTCACGGGATTTTCGATCTGGTGCCAGCGTCGGACGGCAGCGCGTATCAGGAATACGTGCTGACGGAGAAGGGCAAGGGCCTGTTCCCGTTGATCATCGGATTGCGGCAGTGGGGCGAGGCGTTTTTCTTTGAGGCGGGGGAGGCGCATTCGCGGGTTGTCGATCGTGAGAACGGTCGACCGGTGCGGGCGCTGGAGTTGCGTGCCGAGGATGGGCGTTTGTTGGGGCCGCAGGATTGTGTGCGGATCGCTGCCCAGTGAAAACGTCAAAAGATCGCAGCCTTCGGCGAAAGCCTGCGATCTTTTGACGTTAAAGGACAATCAGCGCAGGGTATCGACCATGTCGGCGATGGTCGTCAGCACGTCCTTGCCCAATTGCTTGGAGCGTTTGCCGCACCAGCCGGTCAGCGGGTTCGGTGCGTCGTTGTGGTCTTTGAAGGGCATTTCCAGGGTCAGCGACAGGCAGTCGAACTTCTGACCGACGCTGTTGCAGGCCAGGGTCATGTTGGCTTTGCCAGGCTCGTCGCGGGTGTAGCCGTACTTGGTCTGGAAGTCTTTGGTCTGATGTTTCAGATGACTGCGGAAATGCTCTTCGAGTTTTTCGATCCGCGGCGTATAGCCCGGGTTGCCTTCGCAACCGGCGGTGAACACGTGGGGGATTTCTTCATCGCCATGGATGTCGAGGAACAGGTCGACGCCATACTTTTCCATCTGTTGCTGAACGAACAGCACTTCCGGGCTGACTTCCTGGCTGGCGCTCTGCCAAGCGCGGTTCAGGTCCTGGCCCATGGCGTTGGTGCGCAAATGACCGTGGAAAGCGCCGTCCGGGTTCATGTTCGGCACCAGGTACAGGTCGGCGCTGGCCAGGAGTTTTTTCAGCACCGGGTCGTCGTGTTTTTCCAGGCGCTCGATCACGCCTTCCATGAACCATTCGGCCATGTGTTCGCCGGGGTGTTGCTGGGCGATGATCCAGACCTTGCGCTGGCCTTCGGCTCCAGTACCTTTGCGCAACAACTGGATGTCGCGGCCTTCAACGCTCTTGCCGGTAGCCAGCAGTTCGGTGCCGGCCTTGGTGAGTGCCTGTTCGATCAGCCAGTCATGGCGGCCGCGGCTGTAAGGTTCGAAGTAGGCGAACCAGGCATGGGTCGCAGTGGCTTCGAGACTGAAACGCAGGCAGTCGCCTTCAAAGATGGTCGGCACCCGGAACCAATTGACGTGGTCATAGGACGCCACCGCCTGATAGCCATCCCAGGCTTTGTTGTACGAAGATTTACTGGCGTTGTTCAGGCGAAACCAATGCTCTTGACCGACGTGCAGACCGCTGGCCTTGAAGTGGAACCACTGGAAATGCTGGCTACGAGTGTCTGGCTTGATCGCCAGCAGTGCTTGCAAAGGATTGCTGATGTCCAGCACTTCGATGTTGCCACTGTCGAAGTTCGCGTTGATGTCGAAAGAAGATCTAGCCACGGCCATAATCAATTCCTGAATATGTTTTTTATGGCTGCTACTTTACACGCAAGGGAGGGAAAAACCGGGGGAAATTGCGAGGGTGAAAAGGGGGGGCGTCCTCCTTGACGCCGATGCAGCTTAGAGACTGTGCAAGTGATTCTCAAGTGCTATTTTGCGTTAGTTTGGCCCAATGCTACCGGGCCTCTCTTGCCAACAGATATTCTTTTGATATCATCCGCGCCAATCGGATTTTGCAGCACCCACAGACTTCATTAGCCTGAAGCCAAAGCCAGAATAACTGGCAAAAAAAGACCCGGCAAAAAGCCGGGTCAAAAACCGTGATTAGCCTGATGAGGAGATAGTCCAGGAGACCGACCTAAGGTCCCTGGTCCATCGACTGATCTCGCGACCAGCTGCCTGCAATAATAATCATTATCATTTGCAAGTCAAATGTTTTTATCTGCGTGATTGGAAAATTCTTTCCTTTCTACTCCTGCGTATTCGCCTCAACCCTGCTGTGCCCCTTCCAGGGATCGATCGACCATCGCCTTGGCCATATCGATCATGTGGACTGTCGAAAACGCCAGATCCCTGCTTGCGCCCTGCAGCTGGTTGGCTGATTCATGCGCGGTGGCGGCGGCACATCGCAATAGATCCGAAGCATGGACCAATGCCTCTTCGCTGCTGATGTTACGGTTCACATCGAAGAAACGTTCTTCGCCGGCCTGTTCTGACACAGCTGGTTTCAAGTAATAGTCCAGTGCCCGCTGCGCGGCAGCCGAGCCTTTTGGCGAGTTGAGTGTGGTGTCGAATTGCATGTCGGGCAGGGTAATGCTGGGGATGGTCATGACGATGGCAAGCTCCGTGAGAGATTCAAATCCGTGAGCCCAGCTTAGTACGTACTGTATTTGTGTCTTGAATTTAAATACTACAATTTGTGTTTTGTTGGTCGGAGTACCCCACGTATCGTGCCGCACATGGATAAATGGATTGAATTGGTCAAGGCCAAAATGAGTGAACTCAAAGTCACTCAAGAAATACTCGCCGAGCGCATCGGAATGTCCCAGGGCGGCGTCGGCCATTGGCTGAATAAACGTCGTCAGCCCCGCATCCAAGAGATGAACCGTGTCTTGCAGGCGCTGGGGATGGACTATCTGGAAGTCGCGATGGTGATCAGGGAACCGCAGATCTCACAGGATGAGGAGATCTCTCTGACGCAAAAGTACAACCCGTACTTTCGCTACCCGGTCAGTGACTGGCGGGAAACCGGAGAGGTGCGCGATGGAGAACTATCGGCTTACGGCGCCTCATCGACTGTCAGCAAGCCGCGCTTCGAGTTGTCCGATTACCATGCCCAGGGCGCAGCGTTCTGGCTGGTGGTGGTTGGCGATGCGATGACCGCACCCACGGGTGTGAGCATTGCCGCGGACATGTTGATTCTGGTGGACCCGGCCATCGTGCCCGAGCCTGGCAAACTGGTGATCGCCCAATGGCCCGGCAGCGCCGAGGCGGTTTTTCGCAAACTGATCGAAGAGGGCGGGCAGCGTTATCTGGTCCCGCTCAATCCGACCTATCCGAAAGCCCTTTTCACCGAGGAATGCCGAATTATCGGCGTAGTGGTTCAGGCGACTGCCAAATTCTAATCAGATCGGTCCTCGCAACGCGTAGGACCGATCTTCATTTCACGCGTGTTCCAACTCCACCAACGCACTGCCTTCGCTGACCATCTCGCCTTCCTGGCAATACAACGCCTTGATAATCCCAGCGTGGGGCGCGCGAATGCTGTGCTCCATTTTCATCGCTTCCAGCACCACCAATTGCGCCCCGGCTTCGACCGTTTGCCCGGCCTCCACCAGCACTCGCACGATGCTGCCGTTCATAGGCGCGGTGAGCCCGCCCTGATGGCTGTGACTGGCTTCGACGGCACTGATCGGGTCATACGACTCGATGCGGCGCAGCTCACCGTCCCATTGCAGATACAGCGTATGGCCCCGGCGGATTGCCCGATGCTGGCGGCGCAAGCCGTTGTGTTCGGTCAGCAGATATTCATCCTTGAGCTGCGCGGTATGAGCGTCGACATCGCCCAGGGTCAGCGCCCGGTCTTGCTCTTCGCAACTCAAATGCAGGGTGATTTCTGTTGGCAGTCCGGCACGGAATCCGTTGCCGATACCCCAAGGCGAACTCAGGTCATCAGCGCGGGTCGTGCTCGACTGACTCTGGGCAAATGCCTGCGCGGCCGCTTGCCAGAACTCATCGCTGAGGTCTGAAGGTGCTGGCAGCAGTTGTTCCTGATAACGCGGAATAAAACCGGTATCCAGCTCCGCCGCGGCAAATGCAGGGTGGCCGATGATTCGGCGCAGGAAGTTGATGTTGGTTTTCAGCCCGCCGATGGCAAACTCATCAAGCATGCTCAGCAAACGCAGCCGTGCCTGTTCACGGTCTTCGCCCCAGGCAATCAGCTTGCCGAGCATCGGGTCGTAGAAGGGCGAAATCTCGTCGCCTTCTTCGACACCACTGTCGACGCGACGCCCCGGTCCTGCGGCGGATTCACGATACAACGCCAGACGCCCGGTGGCCGGTAGAAAATCGTTGCCCGGGTCTTCGGCATACAGCCGCACTTCAATCGCATGGCCGATCAGCGGCACCTGGTCTTGAGTCATCGGCAGCGCTTCACCGCGGGCCACGCGAATCTGCCAGGCCACCAGATCGAGGCCGGTGATCGCTTCGGTGACCGGGTGTTCAACTTGCAGGCGCGTGTTCATCTCCATGAAGAAGAACTCACCGCGCGCATCCAGCAAAAACTCCACGGTGCCGGCGCCGACGTAACCGATGGCCTGTGCCGAGCGCACGGCGGCTTCGCCCATGGCGCGACGCAGTTCCGGGCTCAGACCCGGAGCCGGGGCTTCTTCGACGACTTTCTGATGCCGACGCTGGATCGAGCAATCACGTTCGTTGAGGTATAGGCAGTTGCCATGCTGGTCGGCAAATACCTGGATTTCCACGTGGCGTGGTTTGAGCAGGTACTTCTCCACCAACATCCGCGAGTCGCCGAACGAGGACAGCGCTTCACGTTGCGCCGAGGCCAGGGCTTCGGCCAGTTGGCTGACGTCCTCGACGACTTTCATGCCTTTGCCACCGCCGCCCGCCGTGGCCTTGAGCAGCACCGGATAACCGATGCGTTCGCAGGCGTCGCGGAAGGTTTCGAGGTCTTGGGCTTCGCCGTGATAGCCGGGTACCAGTGGTACGCCTGCGGTTTCCATCAAGGCTTTGGCCGCGGACTTGCTGCCCATGGCGTCGATGGCCGAGGCGGGCGGGCCGAGAAAAATCAGGCCGGCCGCTTCGATTGCGCGGGCGAACCCGGCGTTCTCCGAAAGAAAGCCGTAGCCCGGATGAATCGCCTGGGCGCCGCTGGCTTTCGCAGCGGCGATCAGTTTGTCGATTTGCAGGTAACTGTCGGCGGCTTTGCTGCCGCCCAGGTCAACGCGGATATCGGCTTCGCGGCTGTGCCGGGCATCCCGGTCGGTGGCGCTGTGCACGGCCACGGTGGTCAGGCCCAGGGCTTTGGCGGTGCGCATCACCCGGCAAGCGATTTCGCCGCGGTTGGCCACCAGCAAGGTGGTGAGAACAGGTGCGCTCATCAACGCGGCTCCTTGAGGGTGGTTTCGGCTTGCCAGGTTGGCGAGCGTTTTTGCAGGAAGGCGCGCAGGCCTTCCTGGCCTTCGGGACTGACGCGGATTCGGGCGATGGCGTTCTCGGTGTAACGTCGCAGCGCCGGGGTCAGCGCGCCATGGCCGACTTCACGCAGCAAGTCCTTGCTGGCGCGCATGGCCGCCGGACTGTTGAGCAGCAGGTTGTCGATCCACTGATCGACTTTCTGTTCCAGTTCAGCCATCGGGTAACTCTCCGACAACAAGCCGATTTCCCGAGCCCGTTGCCCGCCGAAACGTTCTGCGGTCAACGCATAGCGCCGTGCCGCGCGCTCGCCGATGGCTTGCACCACGAACGGGCTGATGACCGCCGGTGCCAGGCCGATGCGCACTTCCGACAGGCAGAATTGCGCGTCGTCGGCGCCGATGGCCATGTCGCAGCAACTGATCAGGCCCAGCGCGCCGCCATAGGCTGCGCCTTGCACCACTGCCACGGTCGGGATTTTCAGCTTGGCGAGGTTGTACATCAACTCCGCCAGTTCCCGGGCGTCGTCGAGGTTGGTGTGGTAATCGAGCTCGGCCGATTGCTGCATCCAGGCCAGATCAGCGCCGGCGCTGAAGTGTTTGCCACGCCCGCGGATCAACAGAAAACGCAGGCTGGCATCGCTCGACACTTTGTCCAGCGCGAGGATCAGTTCGCGGATCATTTCGGCGTTGAAGGCGTTGTTTTTTTCTTCACGGCTGAGCCACAAGGTCGCAAAACCCCTTGGATCGCTCAGCAGTTCGAGGGTGTTGAAGTCGCTCATATTTGTCCGTCTCCACAACTCATGTGGGAGCGGGCTTGCTCGCGAATGCGATCACTGGTTTACGATTGCTTCGCAATCGAACGGGGGCAAGCCCCCTCGCCACACAAGCCCGCTCCCACAAAAAATCACATCCGGAACACGCCGAAGCGGCTCGGTTCGATTGGCGCATTCAGCGATGCCGACAAGGCCAGGGCCAACACGTCGCGGGTCTGCGCCGGGTCGATGACACCGTCGTCCCACAGTCGAGCGCTGGAATAATAGGGATGCCCCTGTTCTTCGTATTGATCGAGGATCGGTTGCTTGATCTCGGCTTCTTGCTCGGCGCTGAAACCATGGCCACTGCGCTCAGCCTGCTCACGCTTGACCTGCACCAGTACGCCCGCCGCCTGTTCGGCCCCCATCACGCCAATCCGCGCGTTCGGCCACATCCACAGGAAGCGCGGATCGTAAGCCCGACCGCACATGCCGTAGTTACCGGCGCCGAAGCTGCCGCCGATGATCACGGTGAATTTCGGCACCTTCGCGCAGGCCACGGCGGTCACCAGTTTCGCGCCGTGCTTGGCGATGCCGCCGGCTTCGTATTTCTGGCCGACCATGAAACCGGTGATGTTTTGCAGGAACAGCAACGGGATGCCGCGCTGGCAGGCCAGTTCGATGAAGTGCGCGCCTTTCTGCGCGGCTTCGGCGAACAGGATGCCGTTGTTGGCGAGGATCGCGATCGGGTAACCGTGCAGGTGGGCAAAGCCGCAGACCAAAGTAGTGCCGAACAACGCCTTGAACTCATCGAACACCGAGCCATCCACCAGCCGCGCGATCACTTCGCGCACGTCGAACGGTTGCTTGGCGTCCGCCGACACCACGCCGTACAACTCGTCGCTGCTGTACAGCGGCGCGATCGGCGTGCGTTGTTGCAGTTCACCGAGCTTGCGCCAATTAAGGTTGGCGACGCTGCGCCGGGCCAAGGCGAGGGCGTGTTCATCGCTTTCGGCGTAGTGGTCGGCAACCCCGGAAATCTTGCAGTGCACATCGGCACCGCCGAGGTCTTCGGCGCTGACCACTTCGCCCGTCGCGGCTTTCACCAGCGGTGGGCCGGCGAGGAAAATCGTTGCCTGCTGACGAACCATGATCGCCTCGTCGGCCATCGCTGGTACATAAGCGCCACCGGCGGTGCAGGAGCCCATGACCACCGCAATCTGCGGAATGCCCATGGCGCTCATGTTGGCCTGGTTGAAGAAGATCCGCCCGAAGTGTTCGCGGTCCGGGAACACTTCATCCTGACGCGGCAAGTTGGCGCCGCCGGAGTCCACCAGATAAATGCAGGGCAGGCGATTCTGTTGGGCGATGGTTTGTGCGCGTAGGTGTTTTTTCACGGTCAGCGGGTAATACGAGCCGCCTTTCACGGTGGCATCGTTGGCGACGATCATGCATTCGACGCCTTCCACCCGGCCGATTCCGGCAATCACGCCAGCGGCGGGAACGTCTTCGCCGTACACCGCGTAGGCCGCCAATTGGCTGATTTCGAGAAATGGCGAACCCGGATCGAGCAGGCGATTGATCCGCTCACGGGGCAGCAGTTTGCCTCGCGATGTGTGGCGCTCTTGAGCCTTCGGGCCACCACCTTGCTGCACTTGCGCGAGCAGGGTGTGCAGGGCGTCGACCTGTTTGAGCATTGCCGCGCTATTGGCCGCGAACTCCGCCGAACGGGGGTTGAGCTGGGTATGCAGGATAGCCATGTGCAGCTCCGTTTAGCGGGTTTCGTTGAACAGTTCGCGACCGATGAGCATGCGACGGATCTCACTGGTGCCGGCGCCGATTTCGTACAGCTTGGCGTCACGCAGCAGACGACCGGCGGGGAATTCGTTGATGTAGCCGTTACCGCCGAGAATCTGGATCGCGTCCAGGGCCATTCGGGTCGCGCATTCGGCGCTGTAGAGGATGACGCCGGCGGCGTCCTTGCGCGCGGTTTCGCCGCGCTCGCACGCCTGGGCCACCGCATAGAGGTAGGCGCGACTGGCATTGAGTTGGGTGTACATGTCGGCGACTTTGCCCTGGATCAACTGGAATTCGCCGATGCTCTGGCCGAACTGTTTGCGGTCATGAATGTACGGAACGATCAAGTCCATGCAGGCCTGCATGATCCCGGTCGGGCCACCGGAAAGCACCACGCGCTCGTAGTCGAGGCCGCTCATCAGCACTTTCACGCCACCGTTGAGTACGCCGAGGATGTTTTCTTCCGGGACTTCGACGTCATCGAAAAACAGCTCGCAGGTGTTGGAACCGCGCATGCCGAGCTTGTCGAACTTGCTGCTGCGGCTGAAGCCTTTCCAGTCACGCTCGACGATGAACGCGGTGATGCCGTGCGGCCCTTTTTCCAGGTCGGTCTTGGCGTAGATCACGTAAGTGTTGGCGTCAGGGCCGTTGGTGATCCAGGTTTTGCTGCCGTTGAGTACGTAGTGGTCGCCACGTTTATCGGCGCGCAGTTTCATCGACACCACGTCGGAACCGGCATTCGGTTCACTCATGGCCAAGGCACCGATGTGCTCGCCGCTGATCAGTTTTGGCAGGTATTTGCTTTTCTGTTCGTGAGTGCCGTTGCGGTTGATCTGGTTGACGCAAAGGTTGGAGTGGGCGCCGTAGGACAGGGCGACCGAGGCCGAACCGCGGCTGATTTCTTCCATGGCGACGACGTGCGCCAGGTAACCCAGGCCCGCACCGCCGTACTCTTCCGGCACGGTGATACCCAGCAGGCCCATGTCGCCGAATTTGCGCCACAGGTCAGCGGGGAACAGGTTGTCGATGTCGATCTGAGCGGCGCGCGGGGCGATCTCTTTGGCGACGAAGGACTGAACCTGATCGCGCAGCATGTCGATGGTTTCACCGAGGGCAAAGTTCAGGGATGGGTAGCTCATGGGGCACCTTTTGGCTTTTTTGTAGGGTGGGGAGGGCAGTGATTCGGCTCTCACCTTTACGTTAACGTAAGCCTGTGTCGAATGGCTGTCAATGACCCTTTACGTTAACGTCAACTTGAGCGAGAGTAGAGCCAGTTCTGAAAGACCAGCGTCGCACTCTGTGGCGAGGGAGCTTGCTCCCGTTCGAGCGTGAAGCGGTCGCAAAGTCAGCATCCGAGGTGTGTCAGGCATCCCCCGATAGCTGATTTCACGACTGCTGCGCAGCCGAGCGCGAGCAAGCTCCCTCGCCACACAAGCCTCGCTCCTACAATAAAGACAATAGGGGTCGTCATGGATCAACCCAGTGCAAGCCCGCAGCGCAGCTATACCCGTGGTTCCCAGGATAAAGCCTTGCTGGCGATGACCATCGGGCAGGCGTTTGATAACACCGCCGCGCAACACCCGAACGGGGAGGCGCTGGTCGTGCGCCATCAACAACTGCGTTACACCTGGCAGCAGTTGGCAGAGACCGTCGACCTGCACGCCAGAGCATTTTTGGCGCTGGGCTTGCAGACCGGTGATCGGCTCGGTATCTGGGCGCCGAATTGTGCCCAGTGGTGCATCAGCCAGTTCGCCAGCGCGAAAATCGGCGTGATCCTGGTCAACATCAACCCGGCTTACCGCAGTTCCGAACTCGAATACGTGTTGAAGCAGTCCGGTTGCCAATGGCTGGTCTGTGCCGGTGCCTTCAAGACCTCCGACTATCACGGCATGCTGCAGGGGCTGGTACCGGAACTGGCGGAGCAATCCATCGGCCAGTTGCAGAGCGAACGCCTGCCGGAACTGCGCGGGGTGATCAGCCTGGATGCGCAACCGCCATCGGGTTTCCTGCCGTGGTCGCAGCTGACTGATCTGGCGGCCAGCGTGTCGGTCGAGCAATTGCGCGAACGCCAGGACAGCCTGCATTTCGATCAAGCGGTAAACATCCAATACACCTCCGGCACCACCGGTTTCCCCAAGGGCGCGACCCTCAGCCACTACAACATTCTCAACAACGGTTACATGGTCGGCGAAAGCCTGGGGCTGACGGCCGATGATCGGCTGGTAATTCCTGTGCCGCTGTATCACTGCTTCGGGATGGTCATGGGCAACCTCGGCTGCGTCACCCACGGCAGTACCATGATTTATCCCAACGACGCTTTCGATCCGTTGCTGACGCTGAGCACCGTCGCCGAAGAAAAAGCCACCGCGCTTTACGGCGTGCCGACCATGTTCATCGCCATGCTCGATCAGCCCAAGCGCGCTGAGTTTGATTTGTCGAGCCTGCGCACCGGGATCATGGCCGGGGCGACGTGTCCGATCGAGGTGATGCGCCGGGTTATCAATGAAATGCACATGAGCGAAGTGCAGATTGCCTACGGCATGACGGAAACCAGCCCCGTGTCTTTGCAGACCGGTCCGTCAGACGAGCTGGAATTGCGCGTCACCACCGTTGGCCGAACACAGCCGCAACTGGAAAGCAAAATCATCGACGAGGCGGGCAATCTGGTACCGCGAGGCACCATCGGTGAGCTGTGTACCCGGGGCTACAGCGTGATGCTCGGCTACTGGAATAACCCGCAAGGCACCGCCGAGGCTATCGATGAGGCGGGCTGGATGCACACCGGCGATCTGGCAAGCATGAACGACGAAGGCTACGTGTGCATTGCCGGGCGTAACAAAGACATGATCATCCGCGGTGGTGAGAATATTTACCCAAGGGAGCTGGAAGAGTTCTTCTTCACTCACCCGGCGGTCGCCGACGTGCAGGTGATCGGCATTCCTTGCTCCCGGTACGGCGAAGAGATCGTCGCCTGGATCAAGTTCCATCCCGGCCACAGCGCCACCGAGCAGGAGCTGCAAGCCTGGTGCAAGGAGCGCATTGCGCACTTCAAGACGCCGCGTTACTTCAAGTTCGTCGAGGAGTTTCCGATGACGGTGACCGGCAAGATCCAGAAGTTCCGGATGCGTGAGATCAGCATTGAGGAATTGGCCTCAACGGATCGCCAAGAGGTTTGAATGCCCTGACCGGTAATACCGGCCAGGGCACACTCAGCCTATGAGTGGGTTGCAATTTGCGGAGCTCGCTTGTCGCGCGCTTTCAGTTCTTCCAGCCGCGCGAGGCGATTCTGCTCGTGGATGCGTCGGGTGGTGATTCGATCCGGGTAGCAGCGCATGAACATATGGGTGAAGTGCTCGCCGTAATGAATGCGCTCTTGGCTGCCTGGTTCGAACAACGGTCGGGCAGAAGCTTCGAAACCCGGTTCGTGGAAGTACGCGCAGGCGAAGCGTTCACGAGTATTGAGCTTGACCTTGTGTGGGGTGGAAAGCAGGAAGCCATTGGTCATGAACTGCATGATGTCGCCAGGGAACACCGTCCACACCCTTGGCGTGGGTGTCACGAAAGTCCAGGGTTCCTCGTGTTCGAACAAGCCTGCCGAACTTTCTTCCGGCAGCCAGTTGCGGTTGCGCTTCTCGCCCTTGACCGGTGGGCGAATGTACAGACCGCCGACGTCGTCCTGGGCCGCGATAACCAGCAGGCCATAGTCCGTGTGCGCGCCAATGCCACGGGATGATTTAGAGGTTTCGGTTGGGAAGCGCAATACGCGCATGTGGTGCCAGCCATCGCGTGTCAGGTCGGTGAAGGTGCTGATTGGCAGCTTCATGCCCAGCGCCGTGAGCTTGAGTAGTTTCTCGCCTGTTGCGCCGAGCTCGTCCATGAACGCTTTCATGCGTTTGTGATAAACGCTATCGGGCCATGGCACCGGACCATGGCAAGGCCAGCCCTTCTGGACGCGCGGGTCACTCTCGGGCAAGTCTTTGCAAATGGTGAAAATCTCCGAGTAATCCGCTTGGCCGGCAGTGATTTCCTCGCCGGAAGCGATATAGCCGCTGTAGGCTGAATCGTTGATGCAACCGCTTTTGAAGGTTTGAGGTTTCTTGAAAAAGCGCTTGCTGACGGCTATTGCCGCTTGCGTCTTGCGATCCTGTTCTACAAGGGTCTTGATCTGGAAAATGCCATCTGTCTGCCAGGCGCGGATCAGTTGTTCTCCCAACGTGATATCGGCGGTGCTGCCCGTTACCTTGGCGGGCAGCTTGAAGGTTTTCAACGTGATCATGTTCGTCTCCTTTTATCCAGTAAAGGGACGTGTACTCATTCCAGAGACGTTGACGAACAGCGGTGGCCAACGGAACAGCTCCAGACCTTCATGGCATGGATCATGAGTGTCCCTGCAATCCCCGGAGGGAAGGCGAGTTATAGGACATCCGGGTTTTGATTTGACCTGTCATTTATGGCAGTTTCGACGAGCGGGGCAGTCAGAGGGTGTTGCGCAGGGGGTATACAAGGGGCAGAAAGCACAAAGGGGAGCCGAAGCTCCCCTTTAATTTTGTCGTACGTGCTCTTTTTTTATTATTGAGGGGCGGTCTGTTGTTGTTTTTGGCAACCGTGGCCCTTTACCGCTGTTTTTGTCGATCCCCATCCGGGATCAAGAGCAAACGTATTTTTTTGAGCGCTGATCTACTTTTTCGCTAAGCGATCCAACCAGTTCGGGAGCTACCTGAAGGTAGTTTTATTGTTCTCTGCCCGGTTGCGGGTTACTTCGAAAAGCACCCTGAAAAGCACATCCTCTCCAAAAAAATCTGTTAGCTGCGTCTCTGCCGTGTTGTTCTTGTTATGTCAGAGTCGTTACGTCTTATTTTTATTGGTTTGCAGTTTTTATTCTTGTTATGCCATAGAGATAGCAGAAGCCGTGCCAACTTTTAAAAATCCTTTAAATTCAATGAGTTGAGTTTTTAGTAGGATTTTTCATCCGACCAAAACCCGACAATTTGTTTCCGTGTTACTCGCTTCCGCCCACGTTTCTGCACACCCGGTAACACCCTGACACATCCACGCTGTCACTGTGCGCTGCGAGCCTTGGCCACGCGCGAACCGGTAGGGCGCCCCAGCACCGCGCAAATCTGTTGGCCGGCTCGAATCAAGGCGTCCAGGTCGATTCCGGTTTCAATACCCAGGCCGTTGAGCAGGTAAACCACGTCTTCGGTCGCGACATTACCGCTGGCGCCCTTGGCGTATGGGCAGCCGCCGAGGCCGGCGATGGAGCTGTCGAACACCGCGATGCCTTCCAGCAGGCTGGCGTAGATGTTGGCCATGGCCTGGCCGTAGGTATCGTGAAAGTGCCCGGCCAGTTTTTCACGTGGTACATCGGCCGAGACCACTTCGAACATCTTGCGGGTCGCGCCAGCGGTGCCGGTGCCGATGGTGTCTCCCAGCGAAACCCCGTAGCAGCCCATCGCATAGAGCTCACGAGCAACCCGGGCGACTTGTTCCGGTGCGATGTCCCCTTCGTAAGGGCAGCCCAGCACGCAGGACACGTAACCGCGCACGCTGACGCCATGTTGCTTTGCGGCGTCCATGATCGGCACGAAGCGCTCAAGGCTCTCGCTGATCGAGCAATTGATGTTGCGCTGGGAAAACGATTCGGACGCTGCGGCAAACACGGCGACTTCCTTGACCCCGGCGGCGATGGCATCTTCAAAGCCCCGCAGGTTGGGGGCGAGGGCGCCATAGGTCACGCCCGGCTTGCGCTGGATCTGCGCGAAGACCTCGGCGGAACCGGCCATTTGCGGCACCCATTTGGGCGAGACGAAACTGCCAACTTCTATATAGCCCAGGCCTGCGGCGGTCAGTGCGTCGACCAGTTGCACCTTGTCTGCAACGCTGATGGGCTGGGCTTCGTTTTGCAAACCGTCGCGGGGGCCGACTTCGACCAGGCGTACGTGGGTGGGTAGGGACATGGCAATGGACCTGTGCTGATTGTCTGAATGTTCAGAGAACCCTGTGGGAGCGAGCCTGCTCGCGATGGCGGTAGCACATTCAACATTGATGTCGACTGACCCGGCGCTTTCGCGAGCAGGCTCGCTCCCACAGGGGATTGTGTAGACCTATTGGACGGCCTGCTGGCTCTTGATTGTCTGTTCCAGCGCCTGGGTACAGCGCTCTTCGGCCGTGTCGAGTTCCAGTTTCATCTGTTCGATGTCCAGCAATTGCTGTTCAAGTTGTTCCCGACGCTCGGCGATTTTCGCCAGCATGCTGTGCAGTTGCTTGGTGTTACCGCTGGAGGGGTCATAGAGCTCGATCAGCTCGCGGCATTCGGCCAGGGAAAAACCAATGCGCTTGCCCCGCAGGATCAGCTTCAGGCTGACCTTGTCACGGGGCGAGTAAATGCGTTCCTGGCCACGACGCTCGGGGCTGAGCAGGCCTTGCTCTTCATAGAAGCGAATAGCCCGGGTGGTGATGTCGAGCTCGCGGGCGAGGTCGGAAATGCTATAGGTCTGGCTGCTCATGGAAGCGCTCGAAAAAGGTCATGGCGCTAAGCTAATGGCAGGTTGACGTTTACGTCAAGGGGCAGAGGTTTCCACTGTTCTTGCTGGCCCCATCGCGAGCAGGCTCGCTCCCACAATAGATCTACGGTGAACACAATATTTGTGTAAAACAGAGATTCCCTGTGGGAGCGAGCCTGCTCGCGATGAGGGCGCTGCGGTCCAAAGCCCTACACCTTATCGAGCTTCTTCTCATGCGCCGTAACCTGTTGGCACAACTCGATCATTTGCTCGCGCATCCAGCGGTTGGCCGGGTCCTGGTCGGTGCTTTCGTGCCAGTAGAGGTGGGTTTCCACCGGCGGAACTTCTTTGACCGGCAGGTTCACCGCGTACAAGTCATGGCGACGGGCGAAACGTTCCGGCACGGTCATGACCATGTCGGTCTGCTGCAACACCTGGGACGCCATCAAGTAATGCTGGGAGCGCAGGGCAATCTTGCGCTGGATGCCCATTTTGCCCAAGGCCAGATCGACATAACCCAGACCGCTGCGCCGGCTGGAGATGTGGATGTGGGTCAGGGACAGATAATCGTCGAGGGTGAATTTCTCTTTGCCCGCCAACGGATGGCCCTTGCGCATGGCGCACACGTAACGGTCTTCCATCAACTTGACATGACGCACCTGTGGGTCAGTGTTGAGCGGCGCATCCACCGCGAAATCGAGACGCCCGGCCGCCAGCTCCTTGGTGGTTTCGCGACGTTTGGACAGGAAGCTTTCGATGATTACCGTCGGCGCCAGGCGTCGCAGGCGCTGGAACAGCGGCGGCAGGATCACCGCTTCAGTGAGGTCGGTCATGCTGATGCGGTAGGTCTTGACCGCCTGTAACGGGTTGAAGATGCGGCTTTCCTGCACCGACACCCGCAGCAAAGAAAGGGCGTTACGCACCGGGCCGATGATGTTTTGCGCCATCGGCGTGGGCACCATGCCTTGGGCGGTACGCACGAAAAGCGGATCGTTGAAGGTCTCGCGCAGGCGGGCCAGAGCGTTCGAGACTGCCGGTTGAGTAATGCCGACAATTTGCCCGGCGCGCGTCAGGTTGGCTTCGGTGTAGATCGCGTCGAAGACGATGAAAAGGTTGAGGTCGACCTTGCTCAGATTCATTGCGCTGCGCTCTCTGCTCTTGTTTTAGGAAGGTAGCTCGATCAGTCGATCATATATCGGTGATGAATGTTAATACACGCCGAGAATAGGCTAGGTAAATTATCAACGCTGTTCTAGCATCGATTGCATGACCTGAACAACCTCCCTTTAGAAGGTAGCTGCCCATGGATTTCGCTTATTCGCCCAAAGTGCAAGAACTGCGTGAGCGCGTGACCGCGTTCATGGACACCTACGTTTATCCCGCTGAAGCGGTGTTCGAACGCCAGGTCGCCGAGGGCGATCGCTGGCAGCCGACAGCGATCATGGAAGAACTCAAACTCAAGGCCAAAGCTGAAGGCCTGTGGAATTTGTTTCTGCCTGAATCCGAACTCGGCGCCGGCCTGACCAACCTCGAATACGCGCCATTGGCGGAAATCATGGGCCGCTCGCTGCTGGGCCCTGAGCCGTTCAACTGCTCTGCGCCGGACACCGGCAACATGGAAGTGCTGGTGCGTTACGCCAATGAAGAACAGAAGCAACGCTGGCTCGAACCGCTGTTGCGCGGCGAGATCCGCTCCGCGTTCGCCATGACTGAGCCGGACGTGGCCTCGTCTGATGCCACCAACATGGCCGCCCGCGCTGTGCGTGATGGCGACGAATGGGTGATCAACGGCAAGAAATGGTGGACCTCTGGCGCCTGCGATCCACGCTGTAAGATCCTGATCTTCATGGGCCTGAGCAATCCGGATGCGCCGCGCCATGCGCAGCACTCGATGATTCTGGTGCCGGTGGATACCCCAGGCGTGAAGATTGTGCGTCCGCTGCCGGTGTTCGGTTACGACGATGCGCCTCACGGCCACGCCGAAGTACTGTTCGAAAACGTCCGGGTGCCGTACGAAAATGTCCTGTTGGGTGAAGGACGCGGCTTCGAAATTGCTCAGGGTCGCCTCGGCCCGGGCCGGATTCACCACTGCATGCGTTCGATCGGCATGGCCGAGCGTGCGTTGGAGCTGATGTGCAAACGTGCAGTCAACCGCACTGCGTTCGGCAAACCCCTCGCGCGTCTGGGCGGTAACATCGACAAAATCGCCGACTCACGGATGGAGATCGACATGGCGCGCCTGCTGACGTTGAAAGCGGCGTACATGATGGATACCGTCGGCAACAAGGTGGCGAAGAGCGAAATCGCGCAGATCAAAGTCGTGGCGCCGAACGTGGCATTGCGGGTGATCGACCGGGCGATCCAGATCCATGGCGGGGCAGGGGTTTCCAACGATTTCCCGCTGGCCTACATGTATGCCATGCAACGCACCCTGCGCCTGGCCGACGGCCCGGACGAAGTGCACCGCGCGGCGATCGGCAAGTTCGAGATCGGCAAATATGTGCCGAAGGAAATGATGCGTAGCGGTCAATAAGACTGGTGGGCTCTTGTGGCGAGGGAGCTTGCTCCCGCTGGGGCGCGAAGCGGCCCTAAAATACGGCAATCCGATTGTTTCAGATGTATCGGGTCGCCTGGTTTTACGACTGCTTCGCAGCCGAGCGGGAGCAAGCTCCCTCGCCACAGTTGTTCGCACTCCGTTTCAATACACCCAAACCTCAACCCGCCGATTCTTGATCCGTCCCTCATCCCCGCTGTTGTTCGCCACGGGCATCTCGGCGCCGAAACCGCGAATCTCGCGAAACACCACGCCGCTTTTCACCAGTTCTCGCCGCACCGCCATGGCCCGCAGTTTCGACAGCAGGTCCGCCCGCGCCGGATCGCTCTTGGCGTCGCCAAACCCTACCAGCGTCACTTGCCGATTGGTTTTGTCGTGCTGCTTTATATAGTCGAGCACCCGCGACAGGTCTTGTCGGGCCTTGTTGTCCAGCGTCGCGCTACCTTCTTCAAAACGAAAGTTCACCGTCAGCCGCTGGGCATGACGGCTGAGTGCCTGATAACCCTCGGGCATCAACACATTCGGCGTGACCGCCATGGCCTGAACAGTCTGTGCGATAAAGCCATTGGCTGCGACGATCGCCTGGCCTTTGCTGCTTTGCGCGAACTTCACCAAGGCCTTGGCCCAGGGATTTTTCCCATTCGGCGGCAGGTAAAAGAACAGCCGACGGGATAGCGGGTAATCTTCCGTCGCGATCAGGCTATTGACCGGCAGCATGGCCTGGGAGTCGCCATCGACAATCGCTACGGCTTTGGCCTGGCGCACATAAGGCAAGCCGATGAAGCCGATGCCTTGCGGGTCGAGACTGACGGCATCCGACAATTGCTCGCTGGATTCGAAGCGTTTCGCGTTGCTGCTCAGGGTTTTCCCACGCGGGCTGAGGACCAGTTCCTTGAGCGTGTCATAGGTGCCCGATTGATCATCCCGCGCGTACAGATGGATCGTCCCACCGCTGCTGCCGAGTGCTTCCCAGGTTTTCGCTTCGCCGCTGAAGATTCGCGCCAGTTGTTCGGTGTTGAGTTGCTTCAGCGGATTGTGCGGATGAAGGATGATTGCCAGCCCGTCGATGGCGATGACTTGCTCGGCAATCGGGCTTTTCAGGTCACCCAGCAGCTCAAGATCCAGCCGTTCGTTGTCCTTGATCGGGCGCGACGAAGCCGCGAGATCGGCAGAGGTGATTCTCAGGGCTTTGAACCCGGTGCTGGAACCATGGGCCGCGACCTCCACCTCGACTCGGCGTCCCTGAACGGTTTCGCCGACGATGCGTTGTTCGTTGGCTTTGTCCGGGGCTTCGCGGTGAACCTTGAGCAGGCCCTGTTCACGCATCAAGCCCTCGACCAGCGCCGGGCCCAATGCTGCGCCAATGGTGTTGGAGCCTTGAATGCGCAACACCGGCCCACGTTCGGACGTCGGCAAGTCGCCGGCCGACGCCGGCAGCACAGCGCCGAGCAGTAACAGGAACAACACGCGCAGCGTCATGCCGGTACCTAATGAAGCCAAAGAAAGTGCCGGGAGAATAAGTCAGTAAGGTTTCTGAACGATGACAGTGATCGTTCCCACGCTCTGCGTGGGAACGCCGCCGGGGACGCTCCGCGTTCCGCTCTTGATGTGACGCAGAGCGTCACGGGATGCATTCCCACGCAGAGCGTGGGAATGATCAGCAACGCCGCCGGATCAGCTCAACTCAAGCCAGATCGGTGCGTGGTCGGAGGGTTTTTCCATCCCGCGCAAGTCGTAATCCACGCCGGCATCCTTCACGCGCGGCAACAATCCATGGGATGCCATAATCAAGTCAATCCGCAGCCCACGCTTGGGTTCATCTTCAAAACCGCGGCTGCGGTAGTCGAACCAGCTGAAACGGTCGGCAACGTCCGGGTTCAGGTGACGGAAGCTGTCCACCAGGCCCCAATTCTTCAAGCGGGCCATCCATTCGCGTTCTTCCGGCAGGAAGCTGCATTTGCCGGTTTTCAGCCAGCGTTTCATGTTGTCCGGGCCGATGCCGATGTCGCAGTCTTCCGGGGAAATGTTCACATCGCCCATCACCACAATCGGCTGGTCGTTGCTGAACTGGCTTTCCAGCAACTGCTGCAAATCGTTGTAGAAACGTTCCTTGGCCGGGAATTTGGTGGGGTGATCGCGGCTTTCGCCCTGTGGGAAATAGCCGTTCATGATGGTTACCGGCACGCCATTGGCGTCGGCGAACGTGCCCCAGATGAAGCGCCGCTGAGCGTCGTCTTCATCGGTAGCGAAACCTTTGTACAGCGCAATTGGCTCCTGGCGCGAGAGCAGGGCCACGCCGTAGTGGCCTTTTTGCCCATGGAAATGCACGTGATAACCCAGTGCCTGAACCTCGGCCAGGGGAAACTGGTCGTCGTGAACCTTGGTTTCCTGCAGGCCGATCACGTCCGGTTGATGTTTCTCAATCAGCGCCGCCAGCTGATGCGGGCGAGCGCGCAGCCCGTTGATGTTGAAGGAGACGATCTTCATGGTCGGCAGTCCTGGCAAAAGTGCGATGCTAGCTGACATGTAGGAATGGGGCCAGCCTTGGGGTGAGGCGATTCGTTGTGTTCTGTCAGAGATGTGTTGGCAGATCGGGCCTCTTCGCGGGCAAGCCCGCTCCCACAGTATCCGTGTCGCACACAAGATCTGTGAACGCCACTGAAACTGTGGGAGCGGGCTTGCCCGCGAAGGCGTCAGCCCGGTCGATGAAGATCCCGGCTTGGTCTATACCTGTGTGGGGAACTGTGAAGCCACCCAAAGGCTCGTACCAATAAGAACGCGGCCTTCTGAGCCGCGCCCAGGGGAGAACTACCGTTATGCCCGAAACCTCGACCGCCATCGCCGACATTCACATGCTCGACAGCGGCTATTCCCGCGAAGCACGCTCCTTGTTGTATCAGGCGTACCGGCACGAGCCGACGTTCGGCTACCTGTTCGAAGCCGAACGCCCCGGTTATGAACAGCGAGTACGGGCCACGGTGCGCGAACTGGTCAAGCAACACTTTCTTCAGGAGTTGCCAGCCATCGGCCTGCTAGTGAATGACCGCTTGATCGGCATCGCCCTGATCGCACCGCCACAACGCCGCCTGGGCATTACCGAAAGCTGGGCCTGGCGTCTGCGGATGGTACTCAGCACCGGGTTTCGCTGTACCCGACGCTACCTCGATTACCACGCCGCCGTGATGGCGTGCGTGCCGTCCGACTCGGTGCACGTTTTGCCATTACTGGGGGTTCATCCGCAATTCCAGGGCAAGCACTTCGGCGAACAATTGCTGCAAGCGGTCCATAACTGGTGCGCGGTCGATGAGCACTCACAGGGTGTGATCCTCGACACCGGGAATCCTCGTTATCTGGAGTTCTATAAGCGACAGGGCTATGAGGAAATCGGCGAAGTAGCAGTAGGACCGATTCTTGAACACGTGTTTTTCCACGCGAATCCGCAGGTGTTACAAACGGCAACGGCATAACAGTAGAACTTTCACGGCAGGTCAGGCTCTATCAGGCCCCCAGGCTCGTGATAGCATCCGCGCTATGAAGTTTTCCGGAAGATTTACCAGTGGCGTGCTGATGCTGATCTCCAGCTGCGCGGCGCTGGCGCAAAGTGAATTGGATGTACGGATCAAACCATCCAACGATGAACTGAAAGCCAATATAGAAGGCTATATCGGTAGCCTCGGCGATCGCGATGAAGAAGCTTTGCTGCGCTTCAGTCGCGGCGCCGAAGAACAGGCGCGCAAGGCCGCCCAGGCCTTGGGTTATTACCAGCCGCAAATCGACAGCGACGTGAAGGGCGGCAAGACGCCGCGCCTGGTGCTGAACATCGACCCCGGTGAGCCGATCCATTTGCGCAACGTCACGGTGCGCATCGACGGTCCGGCGGCCTCCTTCAAATCCTTTCGTGTACCGAAAAGCGACCTGCTCAAACCCGGCGCAGTGCTTAACCATGGCCGTTACGAAGACGCCAAGCGGCTGATCCAGAACCAGGCCTCGCGCTACGGCTTTTTCAGTGGGCGCTTCACCCGCCAGAAACTGTTGGTGGACCCGAGGGCTGGCGTCGCCGACATCGAATTGATCTACGACAGCGGCCCACGCTATGCGCTGGGCAAGGTCAGTTTTGAAGGCGACACGCCGTTCGACGAAGACCTGCTGCAACGCATGGTGCCGTTCAAGGCCGGTGCACCCTATGACTCCGAACTGATCGCCGAACTCAATCAGGCGCTGCAATCGAGCGGTTATTTCGAGGGCGTGCGTGTGGACGCGGCGCCGACCGCGTCCAAGGACGACGTGATCCCGGTGGCGGTCAAACTGGAAACCCGCAAGCCACGGACCATGGGTCTTGGCCTGGGCTTTTCCACCGACGTCGGTCCACGGGTCAAAGCTAACTGGACCCGTCATTGGGTCAATCCTCAAGGGCATAGTTACGGCTGGGAGGCGGAGATTTCGGCGCCACGGCAGAACGTCGGGCTGTTTTACGACGTTCCGCTGGACCCACCGTTGACCGACAAACTGCGCTTTGCCGGTGGTTATCAATATGAAGAAATCGCTGGCACCGATACCCTCAGCAAACTGCTGACCCTCGGCCCCGAATGGCACAGCAAGTTGCCCAGCGGCTGGCAGCGGGTGGTATCACTCAAATGGCAGCGCGAGGAATACCAACTCGGTGACGATTCGGGGCTTAGCACCCTGCTAATGCCCGGCGTGAGCTATTCGTACCTGAAAAGTGACAACCGCATCGATCCGCACAACGGCTATCGCCTGCAATTCGAAACCAAAGTCGCCAAGGAAGGATTGGGTTCGGACACCAACCTGGTCTACGGCACGGCGCTGGTCAAAGGCTTGACCACGGTCTTCGACAAACACCGCTTGCTCGGTCGGGTGCAGGTCGGCGGCAGCGCCACCAACGGCTACAAATCGGTGCCGCCGTCCTTGCGCTTCTTCGCCGGTGGCGATCAGAGCGTGCGCGGTTACGACTACCAGAGCCTGTCTCCGGAAAACTCCGATGGCGACCGTATCGGTGGCCGCTACATGGTGGCCGGCAGCGTCGAGTATCAATACTCCATCGCCGAAAAATGGCGGGTCGCGACCTTCATCGACCAGGGCAACTCCTTCAACACACTCGAATTGCCGAACCTCAAAACCGGGGTCGGTATTGGTGTGCGCTGGGTTTCGCCGGTGGGGCCAATTCGCCTTGACCTGGCCCACGCGATGGACGACGACGGCGGCATTCGATTGCACTTTTCCATGGGGCCTGAGCTGTGAAGCGTGGTTTGAAAATAACGCTGCTGGCGATTCCGGCGCTGCTGATGCTGATGGTGCTGACACTGGTGACCGTGCTGGGCACTCCGACGGGCAGTCGCTGGGCGCTCGGGTTTGTGCCGGGTTTGACCGTGGAGAATTTCCAGGGCCGTTTGGGTGGGCAGTGGAGCGCCGATCATCTGGAGTGGCAGAAGGACAGCAGCCGGGTTGAGCTGAACAAAGCGATTTTCGCCTGGTCGCCGCTGTGCCTGATGCGCATGACGTTGTGCATTGAGCAATTGCAGGCCGAGCAGGTCAGCCTGCAATTCCCGCCGGGTGTGGAAGAGGAAAGCAGCGGGCCGATCAGTCTCCCGGACTTGAAATTGCCGCTGGCCATCGAATTGGGCGACGTCAAAATCGGCCGTCTGCTGTTCAACGGCAGTGAAGAGCTCAAGGGCCTGCAACTGGCGGCGCACTGGACCGAGAAGGGTTTGCAGATCGACTCGGTGCACTTGCAGCGTGACGAACTGAGCCTGAACCTGTCCGGCCTGCTGCAACCCAGCGGCAACTGGCCGCTGACCGCTGAAGGCAAACTGACCTTGCCGGCGCCGGGTACCGAACCATGGGCACTGGCCCTGAAGGTCGACGGCGATCTGCTGAAAACCCTGAACCTGAAAGCCGACAGCAGCGGCTACCTGAACGGCCAACTCACTGGCGAGCTGCAACCGCTGGTGGAAAACCTTCCGGCCAAAGTGCGCATCACCGCTGACGGCTTCAAGGCCAGCGCTGATCTACCGGACACCCTGCAACTCAATCAACTGGAACTCACCGGCGACGGCGACCTGAAAAACGGCTACCAGTTGCTCGGCAAAGCCACGCTGCCCGCAGAGCAAGGCCCGGTTGCGCTGTTGCTGCAAGGCAAGGTCGACGCCAAGGGCGCGCAGATCGCTGGCCTCGACCTGACGGCCAACGACAAACAGAGCCTCAAACTCACCGGGCAAGTGGACTGGAGCAAAGGCTTGAGTGCTGAAGCGAAAATCGACTGGCTGGATTTCCCGTGGCATCGCCTCTATCCGCTGATCGACGAGCCGCAAGTGGCGCTGCGCAGCTTCAACGGTGAAGTCTCCTACACCGACGGCAACTACATCGGTAACTTCAAAGCCGCACTGGATGGCCCGGCCGGGGCGTTCAGCCTGAACAGCCCGTTCAGCGGCAACCTAACCCAAATCCACCTGCCGCAATTCAAGCTTGAAGCCGGGCAGGGCAAGGCCGAAGGGCACCTGAATCTGCAGTTCGCCGACGGTATCGCCTGGGATACTGCGCTGGACCTCTCGGCAATCAACCCGGCGTACTGGCTCGCGGAGCTACCGGGCACGTTGGCCGGTCCCTTGCGCAGCAAAGGTGAGATGAAGAATGAAACGCTCAGCCTGACCGCCGACCTGGACCTGAAAGGCAAGCTGCGCGGGCAACCGGCGGTGATCCAGGCCAAGGCCGATGGCGCCGGCGAGCAGTGGAACCTCAATACCTTGCAGATTCGCCTCGGCGACAACAGCATCAACGGCAAAGGCAGCCTGCAACAGAAACTTGCCGGGCAGATCGACATTAAAATGCCGCGCCTGGCCCAGCTCTGGCCGCAACTGCGTGGTCAGCTCAATGGCCGGGTCGATGTCGCCGGCACGCTCAAGGCGCCTCAAGGCAAGCTGGGTCTGCAAGGCACGCAACTGGCGTTCGAAGACAATCGCCTGCAAAGCCTCAATCTGGACGCCACCCTCGACAGCGCCCAGCGGGCGAAAATCGACCTCAAGGGCAGCGGCATTCAGACTGGCGACACGTCACTGGGCACATTGACCGCCAGCGGTCAGGGTGACATCAAAAACCAGAAACTGGCCCTCGACCTGCAAGGACCAAAGCTGAAGCTGGCGCTTGGTCTCGACGGTGCGCTGGACAAGGGCAATTGGCGCGGGCGTCTGGCCAGTGGCGATATCCAGGCCGGCGGTCAGGACTGGAAACTGCAAAATCCGGCGAAGCTTGAGCGACTGGCGGACGGCAAGATCAACTTCGGCGCCCATTGCTGGATGTCCGGCCCGGCTAGCCTGTGCGGCGAAGACCAGCGCTTGATGCCCGAGCCAAAACTGCGTTACCACCTCAAGCAGTTCCCCATCGACAGCCTCGCGCAGTGGTTGCCGAAGGATTTTGCCTGGAAGGGCAAGCTCAACGCCGACCTGCAACTGGACTTGCCGGCCAGCGGCCCGAACGGCCTGGTCAGCATCGACGCCAGTGGCGGCACGTTGCGTATGCGCGAGAAGGAACAATGGCTGGACTTCCCGTACCAGACCCTGAAACTCACCAGCAAACTCACGCCAAAACGCATCGATACCGACCTCAACTTTGTCGGTGGCAAGCTCGGTGAACTGATGGTTCAGGCGCAGATCAATCCGCTACCGAAGAACAAACCGTTGACCGGTTCATTCCGCCTCAGTGGTCTGGACTTGTCGGTGGCGCGTCCGTTTGTGCCGATGGTCGAGAAACTCACCGGGCATTTGAGCGGCAGCGGCACATTGTCCGGCGGACTGCTGGCGCCGCTGGTCAATGGCAACCTTGAGCTGCGCGACGGTGAAATCTCCGGGCCTGAGTTGCCGATGGCGCTCGAAGCCTTGCAACTTCAAGCCGTGATTGCCGGCGAAACCGTGCAACTGAACGGCGGCTGGAAAAGCGGCAAGAGCGGGCAGGGCAGCCTCAATGGCAACATCGCCTGGGGGCAGGCGCTGGTGGTGGACCTGGCGCTCAAGGGCTCGCAGTTGCCGGTCACTGTCGAGCCCTACGCCGCGCTGGAAGTCGCGCCGGACCTGAAGATTTCCATGAAGGACGACAGACTGGCAATCGTCGGCAAAGTGCTGGTGCCCAAGGGCGAAATCACCGTGCGCGAGCTGCCGCCGTCCACGGTCAAGGTCTCCGATGACACGGTGATCGTCGGTCAGCAGACCGAAGAGGGCAAACCGCCAATGGCCATGGCGATGGACATCGATGTGGTGGTGGGGCAGGACAAACTCAGCTTTGCCGGGTTCGGCCTGACCGCCAACCTGCAAGGTCAGGTGCACATCGGCGACAACATGGACACCCGTGGTGAGCTGTGGCTCAACGACGGGCGTTATCGCGCCTACGGTCAGCGACTGACGGTGCGCCGGGCGCGCCTGTTATTTGCAGGTCCCATCGATCAGCCGTATCTGGACATCGAAGCGATTCGCCAGACCGATGATGTCATCGCCGGCATTCGCCTGAGTGGCAGCGCCGAGCAGCCGACCACGCAGATCTTTTCCGAACCGGCGATGAGTCAGGAGCAGGCATTGTCCTATCTGGTGCTGGGGCGTCCGCTGAGCACCACCGGTGAAGACAACAACATGCTCGCCCAGGCTGCCCTCGGGTTGGGTTTGATGGGCAGTTCGGGGGTGACCAGCGGCTTGGCCAAGGACCTGGGCATTCAAGACTTCCAGCTCGATACCCAAGGCAGCGGCGCCAACACCGCCGTGGTGGCCAGCGGCAACATCTCGGAAAAACTCAGCCTGCGTTATGGCGTCGGGGTGTTCGAACCGGCCAACACCATCGCCTTGCGCTACAAACTGAGCAAAAAGGTCTACCTCGAAGCCGCCAGCGGCGTGGCCAGTTCGCTGGACATCTTCTACAAGCGGGATTTCTAACCCCCAACCTGATCATTCCCACGCTCCGCGTGGGAATGCAGCCCGGGACGCTCCGCGTCCCTTCCCAAGCCGAACGCAGAGCGTCCGTTGAGGCATTCCCACGCAGAGCGTGGGAACGATCAGCGGTGCACCATTTATCAACTAAATAGAAAGCAACCTAACTATTGCGTTGACATTCTCTGCCTAGGCAGTAACATCTCGACATACATTCTCTGCCTAGGCAGCTAATCGGTGGTCAGATGAAACATTTCACCTCATACGATTTCCATAATTGCCATCTCGGCCTTTTGCTCGGGCGCGCCGCGCTGCTCAAGGACCGGATCATCGACACACACATGGAACCCCACGGCATCACCGCCGCGCAGTTCAAAGTGCTGATCATCATGGCCCAGTTCGGCGTCGATACCCCGGCCGAGCTGTGCCGTCACCTGTCGCTGGACAGCGGTTCGATGACCCGCATGCTCGATCGTCTGGAACAGAAAGGTTTCCTCGCCCGCCAACGCTCTGAGGCAGATCGGCGTCAGGTTCAGCTGGTGCTGACCGAACAGGGCCAACAGCTGACCGACCAGCTGCCGCAGATCGGCGCCGACGCGATGAATGAACTGGCCGGCGCCATCACCCCGGAAGAATTGAAAACCCTGGAACAGATCCTGAAGAAAATTCTGGTAGCCGCGGGTGACTCGATCACCCTGCTGCGGGTAGGTGGCCATGAACAGTAAAAGCCTGCGCAGCGGACTGAGCCTGGTGCTGTTGGCCATGAGCCTCGCCGGTTGCGCCAGTTACAGCGGCCTGACCACCGAAGGTGTCAGCCTCGATGCGAAAAATCTAAAGGCCGGGCAGTCCCTCAACGGCGTGACGCTGTCGCCCGCCGCGTGGCCAAAAAGCGACTGGTGGAAAAGCCTCGGCGATCCGCAGCTCGACGGCCTGATCCGCGAAGCCCTGCACGACAGCCCCGACATGCAAATCGCCGATGCCCGGGCCCATCAGGCCAGCGCCGCTGCCTATGCCGCCGACGCTGCGCGGATGCCGACCCTCGATGCCAGCGCCGGCGTCAGCCGTTCGCGTCTGGCTCGCGATCAGGACCCGAGCGGGCAGGGCGGCACCTACTCCACCGTGCGTAACGTTGGGGCCAGTTTCAATTACAACTTCGACCTTTGGGGCGGTCAGCGCGACGCCTGGGAAGCCGCATTGGGCCAGGCCCGTGCCGCCGAAGTCGATCAGCAGGCCGCGCAGCTGACCTTGTCCGCCGATGTCGCCCGCGCCTACAGCGATCTGGGGCAGGCGCACATCATCCATGACCTGGCCAGCGAAGACCTCAAGCGCACCCAACAAATGCTCGACCTCAGCCAGCGTCGCCTGAGCTCGGGGATCGACAGCCAGTACCAGTTCCAGCAGACCGAAAGCCTGGAAGCCAGCGCCGAAGCCAGCCTGATCGACGCCGAGAAACGCCTGCAAAGCGCGAAAATCGCCTTGGCGGTGCTGCTGGGCAAAGGCCCGGATCGCGGCAATGAAATCGCCCGACCGAAAGTTCTCCAGGCCAGCGCCGTGGCGTTGCCGTCGGTGCTGCCGGCGGAGTTGCTCGGTCGTCGCCCGGACCTGGTGGCGGCACGCTGGCGGGTTGAAGCCGCGAGCAAAAACATCGCGGCGGGCAATACTCAGTTTTACCCCAACCTCAACCTGAGCGCGGCGGCCGGTGTCGAATCATTGCTGGGCGATGCGATGTTCGGTTCGGCGAGTCGTTTCTTCAACGTCGCGCCGACGATCTCGGTGCCGATTTTCGACGGTGGCCGCCTGCGTGCCGACCTCGATTCCCGCGACGCCGATTACGACCTCGCGGTGGCGCAGTACAACAAAAGCCTGGTGAAAGCCCTGGGTGATGTCAGCGACACCATCAATCAGTTACGCGATATCGGCCGGCAAATCGGCGCCCAGCAGCACGCCACCGACATTGCCCAGGATTCTTACAACACCGTGGTCCAGCGCTACGGTTCCGGCATCGGTAACTACCTGGATGTGCTCAGCATCGAGCAGCAATTGCTCCAGGCCCAGCGTCAACTGGCCAACCTGAATGCCGAGCAGATCGACCTGTCGATTCAACTGATGCAAGCGCTGGGCGGCGGCTTCCAGGGCGAAACCCTGACCGCAGCCAACGCAACCCCAGCCACGCAGCACAACTAATTCAAGGGACCCGTCATGGCCACTGTCGATACATCCCAAGCCTCTGACAACGCTCAAGACACGAGCAATCCACGCAAGCGCAAAGTGATGCTGTTTGCACTGACCATCGTGGTGATCCTCGCCGGGCTCGGCGTGTGGGGTTATCAAGAGTTTTACGGTCGCTGGAATGAAAGCACCGACGACGCCTATGTGAACGGCAACGTGGTGGAAATCACCCCGCTGGTCACTGGCACCGTGGTCAGCATCGGCGCCGATGATGGCGACCTGGTTCACGAAGGCCAGGTATTGGTCAACTTTGACCCGAACGACGCCGAAGTCGGTCTGCAAAGTGCCCAGGCCAATCTGGCCCGCACCGTGCGCGAGGTGCGCGGTTTGTACAGCAATGTCGACGGCATGAAAGCCCAGGTCAATGCGCAACAGGCCGAAGTGCAAAAGGCCCAGGACAACTTCAATCGGCGGAAAAACCTCGCCGCCGGCGGGGCGATTTCCCAGGAAGAACTGTCCCACGCCCGTGATGACCTGACCTCGGCGCAGAACGCCCTGGCCAACGCCAAACAACAACTCATGACCACCAGCGCGCTGGTCGATGACACCGTGGTGTCGTCGCACCCGGACGTGATGTCCGCCGCCGCGCAATTGCGTCAGGCGTACCTGACCCATGCCCGTAGCACCTTGATCGCGCCGGTCACCGGTTACGTGGCCAAACGCAGCGTGCAACTGGGCCAGCGGGTCCAGCCGGGCACCGCGCTGATGGCGGTGATCCCGTTGGATCAGCTGTGGATCGACGCCAACTTCAAGGAAACCCAACTGCGTGACATGCGCATCGGTCAGCCGGTGGACATCGAGGCCGACCTCTACGGCAGCGACGTCAAATACAGCGGCACCATCGACAGCCTCGGTGCCGGGACCGGCAGTGCGTTTGCCTTGCTGCCGGCGCAGAACGCCACCGGTAACTGGATCAAGATCGTCCAGCGGGTGCCGGTGCGGATTCACATCAATGCCGAAGAGCTGGCCAGGCACCCATTGCGGGTTGGCCTGTCGACTCAGGTCGATGTGAACCTGCGTGACCAGAGCGGTCCGGTGCTGGCCCAACAATCGCCGCAAAAGGCCTCTTTCAGCACCGGCATCTACGACCGTCAGTTGGCCGAGGCCGATGCGATGATCACCCAGTTGATCCATGACAACAGCGCCGCGGTCAGCAAAACCGCGAACCGCTGATTGGTCATCACACCGACCCTGTGGGAGTGAGCTTTTGTGGTGAGGGAGCTTGCTCCCGCTGGGTCGCGAAGCGACCCCAAAAACTCTGCGACTGCTTCGCAGCCGAGCGGGAGCAAGCTCCCTCGCCACAAAGGCTCGCTCCCACAAGGTCAGCTGCGTCTGTAACAGGCGCAGCGCCAATCAGGTTTCAAAGGATTTGCGATGAGCAATAACGCGTCTTTCACGCCGCCCAGCCTACTGCTCAGTACCATCGGCCTGTCGCTGGCGACCTTCATGCAGGTGCTCGACACCACCATCGCCAACGTGGCCTTGCCGACGATTTCCGGCAACCTGGGCGTGAGTTCGGAGCAGGGCACCTGGGTCATTACCTCGTTTGCCGTGAGCAACGCCATTGCGCTGCCGCTGACCGGTTGGCTCAGCCGGCGTTTTGGTGAGGTGAAGCTGTTTCTCTGGGCGACAATGCTGTTCGTGCTGGCCTCGTTTCTCTGTGGCATCTCAACCTCGATGCCAGAGCTGATCGGCTTTCGGGTGCTTCAAGGCCTGGTGGCCGGTCCCTTGTACCCGATGACCCAGACGCTGCTGATTGCAGTCTATCCGCCCGCCAGGCGAGGCATGGCCCTGGCGTTGCTGGCGATGGTCACGGTGGTGGCGCCGATTGCAGGGCCGATCCTCGGCGGCTGGATCACCGACAGCTACAGCTGGCCGTGGATTTTCTTTATCAACGTACCGATCGGAGTTTTCGCGGTGATGGTGGTGCGCCAGCAACTCAAGGCGCGGCCGGTGGTGACCAGTTACCAGCCAATGGATTACGTCGGTTTGATCACCTTGATCATCGGTGTCGGCGCGTTGCAGGTGATCCTCGACAAGGGCAATGATCTGGACTGGTTCGAATCGAACTTCATCATCGTCGGCGCGGCTATTTCAGTGATTGCGCTGGCGGTGTTCGTGATCTGGGAAATGACTGACAAACACCCGGTGGTCAACCTGCGGCTGTTCGCTTACCGCAACTTCCGTATCGGCACCATCGTGCTGGTGGGCGGTTATGCCGGGTTTTTCGGCATCAACCTGATCCTGCCACAATGGCTGCAAACCCAAATGGGCTACACCGCCACCTGGGCCGGATTGGCGGTGGCGCCGATCGGTATTTTGCCGGTGCTGCTGTCGCCGTTTGTCGGCAAGTACGCGCACAAGTTCGACCTGCGACTATTGGCCGGTGGCGCGTTCCTGTGCATCGGTTTGAGTTGCTTCATGCGCGCCGGGTTTACCAACGAAGTGGACTTCCAGCACATCGCGCTGGTGCAATTGTTCATGGGCATTGGCGTGGCGCTGTTCTTCATGCCGACCCTGAGCATTTTGATGTCGGACTTGCCGCCGAGCCAGATTGCCGACGGCGCAGGCCTTGCGACCTTCCTGCGGACCCTGGGCGGTAGTTTTGCGGCATCGTTGACCACCTGGATCTGGATTCGCCGCGCCGATCAACACCATGCATATTTGAGTGAAAGCATTACCACGTATGAGCCGGCGACCCGGGAGGCGTTGAACACGCTCGGCGGGGCGGGTAACCCGGCTTACGCGCAACTGGATCATGTGCTGACCAGCCAGGCGTACATGCTCTCCACCGTGGATTACTTCACGTTGCTCGGGTGGGCGTTCATGGGGTTGATTCTGCTGGTGTGGCTGGCGAAACCGCCATTTGCGGCGAAAGCGGGCCCGGCTGCCTCCGGTCATTGAGCCCAGAAGATCGTTCCCACGCTCCGCGTGGGAATGCAGCCCGGGACGCTCCGCGTCCCATTCAAAGCCGAACGCAGAGCGTCCGTTGAGGCATTCCCACGCAGAGCGTGGGAATGATCGGGTCGATTAGGCAGAAGGGGCTGCCAGTTGTGGCGGCGGGGTGAAATCAAACGGCGCCAACGCAAACCCTTGCTCATCCACCTGCAACGCCCAACCCTGACGATCCCAATCCCCCAACACAATGCGTTTGGCTGCTTGCTCGCCAATCTGCAACTTGTGGATGGCCGGGCGATGGGTGTGGCCGTGGATCAAGGTCTTCACGCCGTACTGCTGCATGACCCGTGGCACTTCTTCCGGCGTGACATCGACAATGTCATTAGCCTTCATCCGCGTTTGCGCGCGGCTTTCGCTGCGCAGCTTGCGCGCCAGCTTATGGCGAGTGCGCAAGGGCAGATTTCGCAGGATGAACCGGGTGATCGGGTTGCGCAGGTAGCGCCGCAGCTTCATATACGCTTCGTCGCGAGTGCAGAGACTGTCGCCGTGCATCAATAGCACTGGCTCGCCGTAGAACTGCACGACACTCGGGTCTTTCAACAACGTGCAGCCGGCCTGTTTGCAGAAAGCCTGGCCGAGCATGAAGTCGCGATTGCCGTGCATCAGAAAAATGGCCGTGCCGCTGTCGCTGAGGTCGCGCAGGGCCTGGCAGATGGAACGCTGGAACGGCGTCATGGCATCGTCGCCAATCCACGCCTCGAAAAAGTCGCCCAGAATGTACAACGCACTCGCTGAGCGGGCACGTCTAGCGAGCAAATCCAGAAACGCCCGGGTAATGTCCGGGCGCTCCTCTTCCAGATGCAAGTCTGAAATCAGCAGTATCACTCAATGATCTCGGCTTTCTCGATGATCACGTCTTCTGCTGGTACGTCCTGGTGGCCGGCTTTGGAAGTCGTGGCCACGCCTTTGATCTTGTCGACCACGTCGGTGCCTTCGACTACTTTGGCGAATACGGCGTAGCCCCAGCCCTGAGTGGTTTTGCCACTGTGGTTGAGGAAGCTGTTGTCAGCCACGTTGATGAAGAACTGGGCGGAAGCCGAATGCGGCTCCATGGTGCGGGCCATGGCCACGCTATATTTCACGTTCGGCAGGCCGTTGTCGGCTTCGTTCTGGATGCTTGGGCGCTTGTCTTTCTTTTCTTTCATGCCTGGCTCGAAACCGCCGCCCTGGATCATGAAGTTGCCGATGACACGGTGGAAAACGGTGTTTTCGTAGTGACCGGCTTTGACGTATTCGATGAAGTTGGCCACGGTGATCGGGGCTTTCTCAGCGTTCAGTTCCAGGACGATGTCGCCATGGTTGGTGGTCAGTTTGACTTGGGTCATGATCGGTACTCTTTTTTCTATGAATTCGTGGGTTTCGGGGCGTTCAGGCCCTCAACCAGTCCGGCCAGTGTCGGCCAAGGCAGGCAGTTTAGCGTGCCGGGCGCGAATTTCGAGGCTGTTTTTCATCGCCGGCCGATTAAATGCAACCGATTGCCGGCCTGCTCTGTCAGCCACTTGACAGCATCGGCTATGATAAGCCCCTTTGATTTATAACAGCCGCTTTGATTTGGCCAACTGGCCGCGCACCTGTACGTTCAAGGATCCTATGAGCAAGCCCACTGTCGACCCTACCTCGAATTCCAAGACTGGCCCTGCCGTGCCGGTCAATTTCCTGCGCCCGATCATCCAGGCGGACCTGGACTCGGGTAAGCACACGCAGATCGTCACCCGCTTCCCGCCTGAGCCCAACGGCTACCTGCACATCGGTCACGCCAAGTCGATCTGTGTGAACTTCGGTCTGGCCCAGGAATTCGGCGGCGTCACGCACCTGCGTTTCGACGACACCAACCCGGCCAAGGAAGACCAGGAATACATCGACGCAATCGAAAGCGACGTCAAATGGCTGGGCTTCGAATGGTCCGGTGAAGTGCGCTATGCCTCGCAGTATTTCGACCAGTTGCACGACTGGGCGGTAGAGCTGATCAAGGCCGGCAAGGCCTACGTCGACGACCTGACCCCCGAGCAAGCCAAGGAATACCGTGGCAGCCTGACCGAACCGGGCAAGAACAGCCCGTTCCGTGACCGCTCGGTTGAAGAAAACCTCGACCTGTTCGCCCGCATGAAGGCTGGCGAGTTCAAGGACGGCGCACGCGTGCTGCGGGCCAAGATCGACATGGCCTCGCCGAACATGAACCTGCGCGACCCGATCATGTATCGCATCCGTCATGCCCATCACCACCAGACCGGCGACAAGTGGTGCATCTACCCGAACTACGACTTCACCCACGGCCAGTCGGACGCCCTCGAAGGCATCACCCACTCGATCTGCACCCTGGAGTTCGAAAGCCATCGTCCGCTGTACGAATGGTTCCTCGAGAACCTGCCAGTACCGGCGAAACCGCGTCAGTACGAGTTCAGCCGCCTGAACCTGAACTACACCATCACCAGCAAGCGCAAGCTCAAGCAACTGGTCGATGAAAAGCACGTTCACGGTTGGGACGATCCGCGCATGTCCACGCTGTCGGGTTTCCGCCGCCGTGGCTACACGCCGAAATCGATCCGCAACTTCTGCGAAATGATCGGCACCAACCGTTCCGACGGCGTGGTCGACTTTGGCATGCTTGAATTCAGCATCCGTGACGATCTCGACCACAGCGCCCCACGCGCCATGTGCGTATTGCGTCCGCTGAAAGTCGTGATCACCAACTACCCGGAAGGCCAGGTCGAAAACCTCGAATTGGCGTGCCACCCGAAAGAAGACATGGGCGTGCGCGTTCTGCCGTTCGCCCGTGAGCTCTACATCGACCGTGAAGACTTCATGGAAGAGCCGCCAAAAGGCTACAAGCGCCTGGAGCCGAACGGCGAAGTGCGCCTGCGCGGCAGCTACGTGATCCGTGCCGACGAAGCGATCAAGGACGCCGATGGCAACATCGTCGAACTGCGTTGCTCGTACGATCCGGAAACCCTGGGCAAGAACCCTGAAGGCCGCAAGGTCAAAGGCGTGGTGCATTGGGTGCCGGCTGCGGCCAGCGTCGAGTGCGAAGTGCGTCTGTACGATCGCCTGTTCCGTTCGGCCAACCCTGAAAAGGCCGAAGACAGCGCCAGTTTCCTGGACAACATCAACCCTGACTCGCTGCAAGTTCTCACTGGTTGTCGTGCCGAGCCTTCGCTGGGCAATGCACAGCCGGAAGACCGTTTCCAGTTCGAGCGCGAAGGTTACTTCGTCGCGGATATCAAGGACTCGAAACCGGGCGCTCCGGTATTCAACCGTACCGTGACCTTGCGTGATTCGTGGGGCCAGTGATTCAAGGAACAACATAAAGTGCTAACGATCTACAACACGCTCACCAAGAGCAAAGAAGTTTTCAAGCCGCTGGATGGCAACAATGTGCGCATGTACGTCTGCGGGATGACCGTGTACGACTACTGCCACATTGGCCACGGCCGCAGCATGGTCGCGTTCGACCTGGTGACCCGCTGGTTGCGTTTCAGCGGTTATAACCTGACGTATGTGCGCAACATCACCGATATTGAAGACAAGATCATCAATCGGGCCAAGGAGAACGGCGAGCCGTTCGATGTGTTGACCGAACGCATGATCACCGCGATGCACGAGGACGAGGCGCGCCTCAATATCCTCAAGCCGGACATGGAGCCGCGGGCCACCGATCATATCGCTGGCATGCAGAGCATGATCCAGACCTTGATAGACAAGGGCTACGCCTACGCACCGGGCAATGGCGACGTGTACTACCGCGTCGCCAAGTTCATGGGTTACGGCAAGCTGTCGCGCAAGAAGATCGAAGACCTGCGCATCGGCGCACGGATCGAAGTCGACGAGTCGAAACAGGACCCACTGGACTTCGTGCTGTGGAAAGGCGCCAAGCCGGGCGAGCCGAGCTGGCCTTCGCCGTGGGGCGACGGACGTCCGGGTTGGCACATCGAGTGCTCAGTGATGTCGACTTGCTGCCTCGGCGAGACCTTCGACATTCATGGCGGCGGCAGCGACCTCGAGTTCCCGCACCATGAAAACGAAATCGCCCAGAGCGAAGCGGCCACCGGCAAGACCTACGCCAACGCGTGGATGCATTGCGGCATGATTCGCATCAATGGCGAGAAGATGTCCAAGTCCTTGAACAACTTCTTCACCATTCGCGACGTGCTGGAAAAGTACCACCCGGAAGTCGTGCGTTACCTGCTGGTATCCAGCCACTACCGCAGCGCGATCAACTATTCGGAAGACAACCTCAAGGACGCCAAAGGCGCGCTCGAGCGTTTCTACCATGCGTTGAAAGGCCTGCCGAACGTGGCACCGGCTGGTGGCGAAGCCTTTGTCGAACGTTTCACTCAGGTGATGAACGACGACTTCGGTACCCCGGAAGCCTGTGCGGTGCTGTTCGAGATGGTCCGCGAGATCAACCGTCTGCGCGAGAGCGATCTCGATGCAGCGGCCGGTCTGGCGGCTCGTTTGAAAGAATTGGCGAGCGTGCTGGGTGTGTTGCAGCTTGAAGCCGATGACTTCCTGCAGGCCGGTGCCGAAGGGCGGGTCGATGCGGCTGAGGTCGATGCACTGATCCAGGCTCGTTTGACGGCTCGTGCCAACAAGGACTGGGCCGAATCCGACCGCATCCGCGACCAGCTCACCGCCATGGGTGTGGTGCTGGAAGACGGCAAGGGTGGAACGACCTGGCGTTTGGCTGACTGATGATCGTTCCCACGCTCCGCGTGGGAATGCCTCAACGGACGCTCCGCGTTCGGCTTTTGAAAGGGACGCGGAGCGTCCCGGGCTGCGTTCCCACGCGGAGCGTGGGAACGATCAGTCGCCTGACTGGCGCAATCGCTTGTAAAGGGTGTTGCGACTAACCCCGAGCCTGCGGGCTAAATGGGAAATATTCCCCCCAGCCGCCTGCAACTGCCGATTCAATTCCTCGGCATCATTGAGGTCGACGGTTATCGGCTCCGGCGAATCCACCGGCTCCATCTCCAGATCGACAAAGAAATCATCCGGCAAATGCTCCGGCCGCACCGGTTGTTCCTCGGCCATGGCCAGCGCTACTTGCATCACGCTGCTGACCTGGCGCAAATTCCCCGGCCACGGATGACGGCTGAACAGCTCCATCACTTCACGGCTCAAGCCAGCCCATTGGCTCGGTTCGCGGTGCTGTTCCCACAGCCGTTTGAACAACGCTTCCTTATCGCTGCGTTCCCGTAGCGGCGGCAGTTCAAGGGTCAAACCGCCGATGCGGTAATACAAATCCTCACGAAACCGCCCCAGCTGAACCTGTTCGCGCAACGAGCGGTTGGTCGCTGAAATGATCCGAATGTCCACCGGGAACAACTCGCTGCTGCCCACCGGTTGCACGCAACGCTCTTGCAATACCCGCAACAGCCGGGCTTGGGTCGGCAGCGGCATGTCGCCGATTTCATCGAGGAACAGGGTGCCTTTGTCGGCCTTGCGGATCAGCCCGATGCTGCCTTTCTGATTGGCACCGGTGAACGCGCCTTTCTCATAGCCAAACAGCTCGGACTCCACCAGTTCGGCGGGGATCGCGGCACAGTTGACGGCAATGAACGGTTGTTTGCTGCGTGAACTGGCCTGATGCAGGGCTTTGACGAAGACTTCCTTGCCGACGCCGGTTTCCCCATGGATCAACAGCGGAATGTCTTTTTCCAGCAAACGCTCGGCCTGGCGCACGGCTTTTTCCACGCGGCTATCGCCAAAATGCAGGGTGTTGAGGCTGATCGCGGCGGGCGCTGGCGCCGTGGGTTCAGCACGCTCAGGTTCAGAAAACAGACGAGCCCGAATCGGCGCCTGTTTCGGCCGCTTCAACAGGCACTGGAAACGGTTGCGCCCCGAGGCTTGCAGGGCAAACGGCAGGCCGTCCGGCTGGTTCAGCAGTTCCAGCAAAGAGACTTTGAACAGGCTTTCGACGCTGACCCGCGACAGGCTGATGCCCAGCAGGTTGTCGGCCCGGCGATTGGCGGACAGCACCTGACCGGTCTCATCGAAGATCAGCAACCCGGCCCATTGGCTGTCGAGGTTGTTCAGTCCGGTGTTGAAGGTCAGCTGGAAATGCTGGCCATGGAACAGGTTGAGGATCAGCCGGTTCTCCACGGTCTGGCTCATCATCTTGACCATGCCCAAGGTGTGGGACGGCGGCAGGTAGCTGTCGCTGGACACATCCAGCACCGCGATCACCTTGCGCTCGGCATCGAAAATCGGCGCGGCGGAGCCGGTCATGAAGCGGTTGGCCTTGAGAAAATGCTCATCGTGTTCGATGTGCACCGCCTGCTCGCAGGCCAATGCAGTGCCGATCGCATTGGTCCCGCTGCAACGCTCCATCCAGCTGGCGCCGGCGCTGAAGCCGCGGGTCAGGCTCGGCTCGATGAAACGTTGGGTACCCCAGGACGTCAGCACCTGGCCCTGATTGTCGGCGAGCATGATCAGGCAGTTGGAGTTGCTGAGGATGTTCTCGTAATACGGCAGGACTTCCTGGTGAGTGGTTTGCACCAGTGAGTGCTGGCTCTCCAGCAACTGGGCGATGCCATCGGCCGGCAGTTGATCGAACGCTGGTGCGCTCTGATGATCGAGCCCGAACGCGCGGCAGCGAGACCAGGAGTCCTGGATGATGGCGTCGTGGGAGAGCGGCGGGGCAGGTGCGGCCATGGCAGTCGATCTCTGAGCAAGCTTTTATTGTTTTTATGGGTTTTGCAAAACGTTCAGCGCGCCACAGAGCCTCTTTGGGCCACCGCGATATCACGCCGAAAACAATACCTGTAGGAGCTGCCGCAGGCTGCGATCTTTTGATCTTCGGCGTTTGTACAGACGCTAAAAGTCAAAAGATCGCAGCCTTCGGCAGCTCCTACAGTGGCCGCGTTCATCACGAGATGAATGCGGTGGATCACGCAAAAAGCATCTGTAGAGTGTTGTTCACATTTGTTCATTGTCAATCTTTTAACTGTTCAATTGTTCAGTCGCGGTTGTTCATTTCTGTTCAGCAACGAACGCGGTTTTTCCTCCATTTGAAGGATTTCCAAGCCAGATCAACCGCTTGGAATTTCTGGCACGAATGTCGCTGTAGTGCTCCGGTCGCTTGACTCCAATAATAAAAAGGCCGAGCCATGTCACTAATCCTGGAGCACGTCAGCCGTACCGTCGAGGGTCAAACCTGGATCGACGATGCGTGCCTTAACTTCGAACCCGGATCGTTCAACGTTTTGCTCGGTCGCACGCTGTCCGGCAAAACCAGCCTCATGCGCCTGATGGCAGGTCTGGACAAGCCCGACAGCGGTCGCATCCTGATGAACGGCGTCGACGTCACTCAACGCCCGGTGCGTTTGCGCAACGTGTCGATGGTCTATCAGCAGTTCATCAATTACCCGACCATGACGGTGTTCGAGAACATCGCCTCGCCGCTGCGTCAGTCCGGCGTTTCCAACGAGCTGATCCAGAGCAAAGTGCTGGAAACCGCGAAGATGCTGCGCATCGAGAAATTCCTCCAGCGTTATCCTTTGGAGCTCTCCGGTGGCCAGCAACAGCGCACGGCCATGGCCCGGGCGCTGGTCAAGGATGCCGAGCTGATTCTGTTCGACGAGCCACTGGTCAACCTCGACTACAAGCTGCGCGAAGAGCTACGCCAGGAAATGCGCGAGCTGTTCAAGGCCCGGCACACCATTGCGATTTACGCCACCACGGAACCCAACGAAGCCCTGGCGCTGGGCGGTACAACCACGATTCTTCACGAAGGTCGGGTGATTCAAAGCGGCAAGTCCTCCGAGGTGTATCACCAGCCACAAACCGTGCTGGCGGCGGAATTGTTCTCCGAACCGCCGATCAACCTGATGCCGGGGCGTATCGCCGGTAACGAAGTCAGTTTCGCCAATTTTGTGCACTTTCCGTTGAACGTCGATCTGCGGCCGGTGGGCGAGGGCGAGTTCCGTTTCGGCGTGCGCCCCAGCCACATTTCGCTGGTGCCGAGCAACGACGACGATCTGGAGTTGGCGGTGACCGTCGAGGTGGCCGAGATCAGCGGTTCGGAAACCTTCCTGCACGTGCGCAACGAGTATTTCCTGCTGGTGCTGCACTTGCCGGGTGTTCACGAATACGACGTCGACGCGCCGATTCGCATCTATATCCCGACCCATAAACTGTTTGTGTTCGATATGCAGGGGCGGCTGGTTCAGGCGCCCGGTCGGCGCATTGCGAGGGTTGCCTGATGGCCGAAATCCGTTTGCAGAACCTTGCCCACAGCTACACTCCTACGCCGACTGGCCCTGAGGATTACGCGATCCGCGAGATGGACCACGTCTGGGAGCAGGGCGGCGCGTATGCGCTGCTCGGGCCTTCGGGGTGCGGCAAGTCGACCTTGCTCAACATCATTTCCGGGTTACTCAGCCCGTCCCAGGGCCAAGTACTGTTCGACAGTAAAGTGGTTAACGAACTGACCCCGGAAAAGCGCAACATCGCCCAGGTTTTCCAGTTTCCGGTGGTCTACGACACCATGACGGTGTTCGATAACCTGGCCTTCCCGTTGCGCAATCAGGGCATGGCGGAAGCGAAAATTCACACCAAGGTGCAGGAAATCGCTGAAGTCCTCGATCTCCAGGCACTGCTGTACAAAAAGGCGCGCAACCTTACCGCCGATGAAAAACAGAAAGTCTCCATGGGCCGTGGACTGGTGCGCGATGACGTGTCGGCAATCCTCTTCGATGAACCGCTGACGGTGATCGACCCGCACCTGAAATGGAAACTGCGGCGCAAGCTCAAGCAGATCCACGAGCAGTTCAACATCACCATGGTCTACGTCACCCACGATCAGCTCGAAGCTTCGACCTTCGCTGACAAGATCGCAGTGATGTATGGCGGCCAAATCGTGCAGTTCGGCACGCCACGGGAATTGTTCGAGCGACCGAGCCACACCTTTGTCGGTTATTTCATTGGCAGCCCGGGGATGAACCTGATCGAGGTCCAGCCACAAGCCGGCGGTGTTGGTTTTGCCGGGACTCATTTGCCGTTGTCCGACGCGATGCAGAAACGAATCGCCGAGTCCGAATGGAAAACCCTGAAGGTCGGCATTCGTCCGGAGTTCGTCCATGTGTGGGACGAACCCTTTGATGACGCGATGCAGGCACAGGTCGTACACGTTGAAGACCTGGGGACCTACAAGATCATGACCCTGAACCTGGACGGCGTTCCTTTGAAAGTACGCCTGGCCGAAGACAAACCGGTGCCCGAAGGCACGGCATACATCAGTTTTCCGGCGCAATGGCTGATGGTCTATGCCGATGATTACCTGTTGGAGCTGCTGCCATGAACAAGGTGCAGAACAACAAGGCCTGGTGGCTGGTGTTGCCGGTATTTCTGCTGGTGGCGTTCAGTGCGGTGATCCCGATGATGACCGTGGTCAACTACTCGGTGCAGGACATCTTCGACCAGTCCAGCCGCTACTTCGTCGGCGCCGACTGGTACAAGCAAGTGCTGCTCGACCCTCGGTTGCATGACTCGCTGCTGCGCCAGTTCATCTACTCCGGTTGCGTGTTGCTGATCGAAATTCCGTTGGGCATCGCCATCGCCCTGACCATGCCGACCAAGGGCCGCTGGTCGTCGGTTGTGCTGATTATTCTGGCGATTCCGCTGCTGATCCCGTGGAACGTGGTCGGCACCATCTGGCAGATTTTCGGCCGCGCGGACATTGGTCTGCTCGGCGCCAGCCTCAAGGCCATGGGCCTTAACTACAACTATGCATCCAACACCATGGACGCCTGGGTCACGGTGTTGGTGATGGACGTCTGGCACTGGACGTCGCTGGTTGCGCTGTTGTGTTTCTCCGGTTTACGGGCGATTCCGGACGTGTATTACCAGGCGGCGCGGATTGATCGAGCGTCGGCCTGGGCGGTTTTCCGACACATCCAGTTGCCCAAGCTCAAGAGCGTGCTGCTGATTGCGGTGATGCTGCGGTTCATGGACAGCTTCATGATCTACACCGAGCCGTTTGTGTTGACCGGTGGTGGTCCGGGGAATGCCACGACCTTCCTGAGTCAGACTCTGACCCAAATGGCCGTAGGGCAATTCGACCTCGGCCCGGCGGCTGCATTCTCGCTGGTGTACTTCCTGATCATTCTGTTGGTGTCGTGGCTGTTCTACACCGCCATGACTCACTCTGACGCCAATCGGTGAGGCCCGCCATGAGCAAGAGAAAGCTGATTCCACTGCTGATCTACATCCTGTTCCTGCTGGTGCCGATCTACTGGCTGCTGAACATGTCCTTCAAGAGCAACACCGAAATCCTTGGCGGTCTGACCCTGTTTCCCCAGGATTTCACCTTCGCCAACTACAAGGTGATCTTCACTGACCCGAGCTGGTACACCGGTTATCTCAACTCGCTGTACTACGTGAGCCTGAACACGGTGATTTCCTTGAGCGTGGCGCTGCCGGCGGCGTATGCGTTTTCGCGCTATCGTTTCCTCGGTGACAAGCACCTGTTTTTCTGGCTACTGACTAACCGCATGGCGCCACCGGCAGTTTTCCTGCTGCCGTTCTTCCAGTTGTATTCCTCGATCGGGCTGTTCGACACCCACATCGCGGTTGCGCTGGCTCACTGCCTGTTCAACGTGCCGTTGGCGGTGTGGATTCTTGAAGGCTTCATGTCTGGCGTTCCCAAGGAAATTGACGAAACTGCCTACATCGACGGCTACAGTTTCCCCAAGTTCTTCGTGAAGATCTTCGTCCCGCTGATCGGCTCCGGGATCGGCGTCACGGCGTTTTTCTGCTTCATGTTTTCCTGGGTCGAGCTGTTGCTGGCGCGAACCCTGACCTCAGTGAACGCCAAACCCATCGCGGCGGTGATGACCCGCACGGTCTCGGCGTCCGGCATCGACTGGGGCGTGCTGGCGGCAGCGGGGGTGTTGACTATCCTGCCGGGCATGTTGGTGATCTGGTTTGTTCGCAACCACGTGGCCAAGGGCTTTGCCCTGGGCCGGGTATGAGGAACTGATGATGGAATGGATGAGTTGGACTGGCCCCACGGCGGCGTTCTTCAGCGTCATTGCCTTGATCCTGACGGGCATGACGACCTGGGAATTGCGTTCGCCGAGTATCCCTCGGCGTGGTTTTTTGCCGATTGCCACCACCCGTGGCGATCGGCTGTTTATCGGTCTTCTCGGCAGCGCCTACCTGCATTTGCTGGTAATCGGCGTCACCGACTGGAGCATCTGGGTAGCGTTCGCGTTGTCCCTGGTGTGGCTGTTGGCTGTGATGCGTTGGGGCTAGTCGAAATCGATCGGCATGCATGTCCCGAAACCTAAACAGGAGGTCTCTATGTTCGACAAAAACAATAAGCTGCGACATAGCGTTTCATTGGCAGCCATGCTGGCACTCAGCGGGTTGAGCGCTGCGGCCTGGGCCGATGCCTATGAAGACGCTGCCAAGAAATGGATTGGCAGCGAGTTCAAACCGTCCACCCTGACCGAAGCCCAGCAACTCGAAGAGCTGAAGTGGTTCATCAAGGCGTCCGAGCCGTTTCGCGGGATGAGCATCAAGGTGGTTTCGGAAACCATCGCGACCCACGAATATGAATCCAAAACGCTGGCCAAGGCCTTTACCGAGATCACCGGGATCAAGCTGACCCACGACTTGCTGCAAGAAGGCGACGTGGTGGAAAAACTGCAGACCCAGATGCAATCGGACAAGAACATCTATGACGGTTGGGTCAATGACTCGGACCTGATCGGTACGCACTTTCGCTACGGCAAGACCGAATCGATTACCGACCTGATGGCCAACGAAGGCAAGGCCTACACCTCGCCAACGCTGGACATCAAAGACTTCATCGGTATCTCGTTCACCACCGCGCCGGACGGCAAAGTCTATCAACTGCCCGACCAGCAGTTCGCCAACCTCTACTGGTTTCGCGCCGACTGGTTCGAGCGGGCGGATCTGAAAGCGAAATTCAAAGAAAAATACGGTTATGAACTGGGCGTACCGGTGAACTGGTCGGCCTATGAAGACATCGCCAAATTCTTCAGCGAAGACGTCAAGGAAATCGACGGCAAACGCGTCTACGGCCACATGGACTACGGCAAGAAAGACCCATCCCTCGGCTGGCGCTTCACCGATGCCTGGTTCTCCATGGCGGGTGCTGGCGATAAAGGCATACCCAACGGTTTGCCGGTGGACGAGTGGGGTATCCGCGTCGAGGATTGTCATCCGGTCGGCTCCAGCGTGACCCGCGGCGGCGATACCAATGGCCCGGCGGCGGTGTATGCGACCACCAAGTACGTAGACTGGATGAAAAAATACGCGCCACCGGAAGCGGCGGGCATGACCTTCTCCGAGTCTGGGCCGGTGCCGTCCCAGGGCAACATCGCCCAGCAGATCTTCTGGTACACCGCGTTTACCGCCGACATGACCAAACCGGGCCTGCCGGTGATGAACGCCGACGGCACGCCGAAATGGCGCATGGCACCCTCGCCAAAAGGTCCGTACTGGGAGGAGGGCATGAAGCTCGGTTATCAGGACGCCGGTTCCTGGACCTTCCTCAAGTCCACGCCTGAAAAGCAAAAACTCGCGGCCTGGCTGTACGCGCAGTTCGTGACGTCGAAAACCGTATCGTTGAAGAAAACCATTGTCGGTCTGACCCCGATCCGCGAATCGGATATCAACTCGCAAGCCATGACCGACCTGGCGCCGAAACTCGGTGGCCTGGTGGAGTTCTATCGCAGCCCGGCCCGCGTGCAATGGACCCCGACCGGGACCAACGTGCCGGACTATCCGCGTTTGGCGCAACTGTGGTGGAGCCACATCGCCGAAGCCGCCAGTGGCGAGAAAACGCCGCAACAGGCACTGGACGGTCTGGCCAAGGATCAGGACGCGATCATGACCCGTCTGGAACGTTCCAAGGTACAACCGACCTGCGGGCCGAAAATGAATCCGGAGCGGGATGCGCAGTACTGGTTCGATCAACCGGGTGCGCCGAAAGCGAAACTGGCGAACGAGAAGCCTAAAGGCGAAACCGTGAGCTATGCCGAACTGCTGAAATCGTGGGAGGCGGCGCGTAAGTAAGCGTCTGTAATGTGAAAGGCGAACGGCACCGTAAGGTGCCGTTTTTGTTTGTGCCTGTTCCACCGCCATCGCGGGCAAGCCCGCTCCCACAGTGGATAGGGAATGGTCATAAAATCTGCTACTAGCGCGAAACCTGTGGGAGCGGCGGTGCGGCGACCCGACTTGCCCGCGATGGCGTCATCGGACACAACAGTGGATTCAGGTCAGCGCCGCCAGTTGTTGAACCGTCTCCGGAAAGCGCTCAACCAGCCGGATCAGTGTTGTCGCCTGAGCATTAGGTTTCGCCCGCCCTTGCTCCCAGTTCTCCAGCGTCCGGGTGTTGGTGCGCAAGTACATCGCGAATACCGAACGGGAAAGGTTGAGCTGTTGGCGTATGGCTACCACTTCTTCGGCAGTGATTGGCACCAGTTTTGGCAGTTTGACCTTGTGGGTTCGCAGCGTGACCTTGCCTTGGCGCTCGTCGGCCAAGGCTTCAAGGCCTTCCATCAGTTCGGCAAAAATGTCACGTTTCATAGTGGGATCTCGTGTTGATTTCGCTATCTAGAGTTTGTCTGAAAAGTTTCTTCCGGGAAGGCGACAAGTCGTCTTGCTCGTTTTTGCCATATATGGTGAACAGCCAGAATTGATCAAAACCCGACCACCAGTAATAAATCACCCTTAGTCCACTGCGCTTGCCTTTACCTCGTCGCTGGTCGGAGAAACGGACCTTTCGCAACCCGCCCATACCTTCCACCAGGTCGCCAGTTTCCGGGTTTTTCAGCAGCTCCAGTTGAAAGCTGCGAAACAGTTCGTCGTCCAGGTAGTCATTTCGATGCTTTTGAAATGCGGGTAATTCGATAAAAAGAGCGTCCATGTTCTGTACGTTACCTGCGTATATTTCTATCACAAGAATCGAATAGGTCAAGGCTTCTGTGCCTGCCAATTCGGTCAAGTCATTACGTTAAAGTCGCAGGCAGGATCGGGATGTAGGACGCGGCTGATTCATCCGCGAGGCGATTCTGGATATCGGGGAGGAGAGGGGATTCAACATCAAAAGATCGCAGCCTTCGGCAGCTCCTACACGCTTGTAGGCGCCGCCGAAGGCTGCGATCTTTTGATGTTGAATCCCCAAACGCAAAAACGGCACCCGAAGGTGCCGTTTCTGTTTTCTACCGAGTATCGCTTACGCGATCAACCTGCCAACCCCGATTGCTGAACCAGGTTCAGCAGCGGCTGTGGATACAGGCCGAGGAAGAACGCCAGTACAGCAATCGCCAGCAGCATCACGCCGCCTGCACGTTGTTCCCAGTGCAGTTGCGCGTCGTGGCGACGCAGGTTCGGTTCCATCAGGTACAAGGTGACCATCACACGCAGGTAGTAGAAGACGCCGATGGCGCTGCCCAATACCAGGGAGCCGACCAGCCACCATTGGTGCGATTCGACACCGGTAGCGATGATGTAGAACTTGCCGATGAAGCCCGCGGTCAGCGGGATACCGGCCAGGGACAGCATCATCACGGTCAGGACGGCGGTCAGGTACGGACGGCGCCAGAACAGGCCGCGGTATTCGTACAGGGCATCCGCGTCACGGCCGTTGTACGGCGAGGACATCAGGGTGATCACACCGAATGCGCCGAGGCTGGTGATCACGTAGGTGACCAGGTACACGCCGATGGCTTCCACGGCCAGGCCTTTGCTCGCCACCAGGGCGATCAGCAGGTAGCCGAAGTGGGCGATGGACGAGTAACCCAGCAGACGTTTGAGGTTGCTTTGGGTCAGTGCCAGCAGGTTACCGAACAGGATCGATGCGATGGCGATGATGGTCAGTACGTCGCTCAGCACACCGCTGCTCGCCGCTGGCGAGATCTGGAACAGACGCACCATCACCGCGAACACAGCGACTTTTGACGCGGTGGCCAGGAACGCTGCCACCGGTGCCGGAGCACCTTCGTAAACGTCCGGGGTCCAGAGGTGGAACGGTACCAGCGACAACTTGAACGCTAGGCCGATCAGCATCATGCCCAGGCCCAATTGAGCCAGAGAGCTTGGCAGACCGGTGGCCGCCAGGGCCTGACCGATGCCGTTGAAGCTCAGGCTGCCAGCGTCGGCGTAGAGCAGGGCCATGCCGAACAACAGGAACGCGGAACCGGCGGCCGACAGCACCATGTACTTGATACCGGCTTCCAGCGAACGCTTGTTGAAGAAGGCATATGCCACCAGACCGTAGACCGGTACCGAGAGCAGTTCCAGACCGACGAACAACCCGGCCAGGTGCTGCGCGCTGACCAGCACCAGGCCACCGGCGGCGGACATCAGGATCAGCAGGTAAAGTTCTTCACGGTTGCCCGGGTAACCCGAACCGCCATCGCCCAGGTAGGCGTGGGCGAGGGTTACACAGGCGAGGGTGGCGACCAGGATCAGCGCCATGTACAGGCAGGCGAAGGTGTCGATCTGCAGCAATGGCGTCACGGCCAGTGGCGCGACTTTCAGGGCTGGCAGGATCGATAGCAACGCCAGGTTCAGGCCTGCCACCGACAGCAAGAAGGTCTGTGAGTGGTTGCGGCGCCATGCGATAGCCAGCATCACCACGATGATCGTGGCGCTGGTGATCAACAACGGCGCAAGCGCGATAAAGTGTTGAGTCGTGAATTCCATAGCGCTCTTACCGGGCCGAAGCGAGTTGAGTGAAGGCGGTGCCGAGCCACTGCTGCACGCCATGCATCGTCGCGGCAGAGGTATCGAGGAACGGTTGCGGGTACACGCCGATGTAGATCAGCAGCGCCGCAAGCCCAACCACCATGATCAGTTCGCGACCGTCCATGCCATGCAGCACCGCGTCCGATTTCGACGGGCCGAAGAAGGCACGGTGGACCATGATCAGCGAGTAGACCGAACCGAACACCAGGCCGGACGTCGCAATCACAGTGATCCATGGGGCGCTGGCGAAGGTGCCGATCAGGATCAGGAACTCACCGACAAAGTTACCGGTCGCCGGCAAGCCCAGGGACGCGGCGGCGAAGAACAGGCTGAGAGCCGGCAGGTAGGCAATCTTCGACCACAGGCCACCCATCTCACGCATATCGCGGGTGTGGGTACGCTCGTACAGCTGACCGGAGAGGATAAAGAGTGCCGCGGCCGACAGACCGTGCGCCAGCATCTGCATCACTGCGCCCTGCAGCGCCAGTTGGCTGCCGGAGTAGATGCCGATCAACACGAAGCCCATGTGGGAAACGGACGAGAAGGCGATCAGACGCTTGATGTCGGTTTGTGCGAAAGCCAGGAACGCACCGTAGAAGATCCCGATCAGACCCAGGGTCATCGCGAACGGCGCGAACTCGGCCGAGGCATTCGGGAACAGTGGCAGGGCGAAACGCAGCAGGCCATAGGCCGCAGTCTTCAACAAGATACCGGCCAGGTCCACGGAACCCGCGGTCGGTGCCTGGGCGTGAGCGTCAGGCAACCAGGAGTGGAACGGCACGACTGGCAGCTTGACCGCGAAGGCGATGAAGAAGCCGAGCATCAGGATGTACTCGGTGGTCGTCGACATCTTGGTTTTCAACAGATCGGCGTAGTTGAAGGTAATCACGCCAGTGTCGTTGAAGTTGACCAGTACCAGCCCCAGGATCGCCACCAACATGATCAGGCCGGAAGCCTGAGTGAAGATGAAGAACTTGGTTGCCGCGTAGATCCGGGTTTTCTTGCCGTCCGAAGAACTGTGACCCCAGAGCGCGATGAGGAAGTACATCGGCACCAGCATCATTTCCCAGAAGAAGAAGAACATGAACAGGTCGAGGGCGAGGAACACGCCAACGACACCGCCCAGGATCCACATCAGGTTCAGGTGGAAGAAGCCCACATGACGCTGGATCTCTTTCCACGAGCAGAGTACCGAGAGGACACCCAGCAGGCCGGTCAGCAGGATCATCAACAGCGACAGGCCGTCGAGGGCCAGGTGCACGTTGATGCCGAAGCGCTGGATCCAGACGTGCTTGAACTCAATCGCCCAGGTCGGATCGGCGCCAGGCGCCGGTGCAAATGAATAGTCACCGTTGGCCCACAGCCAGAGGCCAAGGGAGAGCAACAGGGACATGGTGATCAGCGCAATCCAGCGGGGGAGGGTGGCGCCGAAGCGCTCACCCATCCAGCACAGCAGGCCGCCGATGAAGGGGATCAGGATTAGCCAGGGCAGAATCATGACGGGCTCGTTTCCTTTCGCAAGTTCGCAAGGTTCATATCAGACCGCTACCAGCACGACGGCGCCGATTACCAGCACGGCACCAGCAGCCATCGAGGCGGCATACCAACGCAATTGACCGGTCTCGGTGCGGCTCAGGGCGGTGTGACCGCCTTTGGCCATACGCGGGATCAGACCGATGGTCTGGTCGAGCGGGTCTTTGCGCAGAATGTGGCTGATCGCAAGGTAAGGCTTGACGAACAGTTTGTCGTAGATCCAGTCGAAGCCCCAGGCAGCGAACCACCAGGCCGAAAGGAAGCGGCCGACGCCGCTGTTGGCGATGGCGGTGACGAAACGGCGCTTGCCGAGGAACAGCAGCGCGGCCAGCAGGATACCGGCCAGGGCGATGGCACCCGAGGCGATTTCCAGACTGTGCTTGGCTTCGCCGCCGGCATGGCCGACGCTTTGTGGCAGTACACCGTGCAGCGGCGGAACGATCATCGCGCCGACGAACGTCGACAGTACGATCAGCACCGACAGTGGCAGCCAGTGAGCAATGCCGTGACCGGCATGCGCTTCGGTCTTCGCTTCACCGTGGAACGCGATGAAGATCAGGCGGAAGGTGTACAGCGAGGTCATGAAGGCACCGACCAGACCGGCATAAAGCAGACCCTGGTTACCGCTGGCGAACGCTTCCCAAAGGATTTCATCCTTGGAGTAGAAGCCCGCAGTCACCAGAGGCAAGGCCGCCAGGGCCGCGCCGCCGACGATGAAGCTGGCGTAGGCCAGTGGCAGTTTCTTCCACAGGCCGCCCATCTTGAAGATGTTCTGCTCGTGGTGGCAGGCAACGATTACCGAACCGGACGCAAGGAACAGCAGCGCCTTGAAGAAGGCGTGGGTCATCAGGTGGAAGATCGCGCCGTCCCACGCACCTACGCCCAGGGCCAGGAACATGTAGCCGATCTGGCTCATGGTCGAGTAGGCGAGGATACGTTTGATGTCGGTCTGCACCAGTGCGGCAAAACCTGCCAGCACCAGCGTCACACCACCCACAACACCCACCAGGTGCAGGATATCCGGCGCCAGGGCGAACAGACCGTGGGTACGGGCGATCAGGTAGACACCGGCGGTCACCATGGTCGCGGCGTGGATCAGTGCCGAAACCGGAGTCGGGCCGGCCATCGCATCCGCCAGCCAGGTTTGCAGCGGCAGTTGCGCGGATTTACCGACAGCGCCGCCCAGCAGCATCAGGGTCGCCAGAACGATCCAGAAGTCACCGGCCTTGAAGTGCTCAGGCGCCTTGACCAGCAGTTCCTGAATGTTCAGCGTGCCCAACTGTTGGAACAGGATGAACAGGCCGATGGCCATGAACACGTCGCCGACGCGGGTCACGATGAAGGCTTTGAGTGCCGCGTTACCGTTGTTGCGGTTGCTGTAGTAGAAACCGATCAACAGGTACGAGCACAGGCCCACGCCTTCCCAGCCGAAGTACACGAACAACAGGTTATCGGCCAGGACCAGGAACAGCATGCTGGCGATAAACAGGTTGGTGTAGGCGAAGAAGCGCGAGTAACCGGCTTCACCGCGCATGTACCAGGACGCGAACAGGTGGATCAGGAAGCCGACGCCGACCACCACACCCAGCATGGTCAGGGACAGACCATCCAGGTACAGGGCGAAGTTAGGCGTGAAGCCTTCCACCGCCATCCACTGCCACAACACCTGGGTGTAGTGACCGCCTTCAGGTGGCGCAACGTTGAACTGCCAGATTATGTAAGCAGTGACGATTGCCGACAGGCCAATGGAGCCGACGCCGATCAGCGCCGAAAGGTTTTCCGAGAGGCGTCCACGGGAGAACGCCAGCAGCAGGAAACCAATGAGAGGGAATACGAAAGTCAGATAGAGAAGGTTCATCCGCGCATCTCGCTGGCAGCGTCGATATCGAGAGTGTGGAAGCGGCGATACAGCTGCAACAGAATCGCGAGGCCAATACTGGCCTCGGCGGCTGCCAGGCTGATCACCAGGATGAACATGATCTGTCCATCCGGTTGACCCCAGCGGCTACCGGCAACGATGAACGCCAAAGCGGAGGCATTCATCATGACCTCCAGGCTCATCAGCACGAAGAGAATGTTGCGCCGGACCATCAGGCCGACCAGACCGAGGCAGAACAGGATGCCGGCGACCGCCAGACCATGCTCCAAAGGGATAGCAGGCATCGTCATTGCTCCTTGGCTTCGTTGCGGCCCAAGTGGAACGCCGTGACGGCTGCGGCGAGCAGCAGCATCGAGGCGAGTTCGACCACCAGTAGATACGGACCGAACAGGCTGATGCCCACGGCCTTGGCGTCTACGGTGGTGTGGCCGATGGCCTGCCCGCTGGCATCGCTGAACAGCACATACAACAGTTCAACCAGCAGCAGGGTGCCGAGGGCGACGGGGCCCAGCCAGATACCGGGCTTGAGCCAGACGCGCTCTTGCTGAACCGAGGCCGGGCCCAGGTTCAGCATCATCACCACGAACACGAACAGCACCATGATGGCGCCAGCATAGGCGATCACTTCCAGTACACCGGCAAACGGTGCGCCGAGGGCGAAGAACGTCATGGCCACGGCGATCAGCGAAATGATCAGGTAGAGCAGGGCGTGCACGGGGTTGGTGTTGGTGATCACGCGAAGCGTGGACACAACAGCGATACCCGATGCGAAATAGAAAGCGAATTCCATCTTTCTTCCTTAAGGCAGCAAGCTCTTCACGTTGATCGGCTGGGCTTCATTCTGCGCGGCGCCTTTGGGCTTACCGGCAATCGCCATACCTGCAACACGATAGAAGTTGTAATCAGGGTTTTTGCCGGGGCCGGAGATCAGCAGATCTTCTTTCTCGTACACCAGGTCCTGACGTTTGAACTCGGCCATCTCGAAATCCGGTGTCAGCTGGATCGCGGTGGTCGGGCAGGCTTCCTCGCAGAGGCCGCAGAAAATGCAGCGCGAGAAGTTGATGCGGAAGAAGTCCGGGTACCAGCGACCGTCTTCGGTTTCAGCTTTCTGCAGCGAGATGCAACCGACCGGGCACGCCACGGCGCACAGGTTGCAGGCTACACAACGTTCTTCGCCGTCGGGGTCGCGGGTCAGTACGATACGGCCACGGAAGCGTGGCGGCAGGTACACGGCTTCTTCCGGGTACTGCAGCGTGTCGCGCTTGCGGAAGGCGTGGCCGAAGATCATCACCAGGCTGCGAAGCTGGGTGAAGAAGCCATGCACGATGTCAAAAATGTACTTCATGATTCTCTATCCTCACTGAGCCGCGACGGCGGGCGTGTTGAGCAACACGACCGCAGCGGTCACCAGCATGTTGACGAGGGTCAGCGGCAGGCAGAACTTCCAGCTGAAATCCATCACTTGGTCATACCGTGGGCGCGGAATCGAGGCGCGCAACAGGATGAAGAACATGATGAAGAACGCGGTTTTCAGTGCAAACCAGATGAACGGGATCTGCGGCAGAATGCCGAACGGACCGTGCCAGCCACCGAAGAACAACGTCACCAGCAGCGCCGAAATCAGCACGATGCCGATGTACTCACCGACGAAGAACATGCCCCATTTCATGCCGGCGTATTCAATGTGGTAACCGTCGGCCAGTTCCTGTTCCGCTTCCGGCTGGTCGAACGGGTGACGGTGAGTCACGGCGACGCCAGCGATGAAGAAGGTCAGGAAACCGAAGATCTGCGGAATGACGAACCACAGGTTCTGCGCCTGGTATTCAACGATGTCGCGCATGTTGAACGAGCCAACCTGGATCACGATACCCATCAGCGACAGGCCCATGAACACTTCATACGACACGGTTTGTGCCGAGGCCCGCAAGCTGCCCAGCAGGGCGAACTTGTTGTTGCTCGACCAGCCGGCGAACAGCACCGCGTAGACCGACAGACCGGCCATGGCGAAGAAGAACAGGATGCCGATGTTGATATCCGCCACGCCCCAGGTCGGGGTGATCGGGATGATCGCGAAGGCAATCAACAAGGCGCTCATGGCCACGACCGGCGCCAAGGTGAAGATCACTTTGTCGGCGAACGGCGGGGTCCAGTCTTCCTTGAAGAACATCTTGATCATGTCGGCGGCGATCTGGAACGCGCCGAACGGGCCGACGCGGTTCGGACCGTAGCGGTCCTGCCAGAGGGCGAGCAGACGACGCTCGACCCAGCTCAGCAGCGCGCCGCACACCACCACGGCGAGCAGGATCACGATGGCCTTGAGGACCGCGATGATTACGTCGATCACTTCAGGAGTGAACCAGGTCATAGCGCTGCCTCCTGCAGACCGTCAACGGATTTGCCGAAGATCGCTGGTGGAATGCCGGCGATACCGGCCGGCAATGCGACCAGACCGGCACCCAGCTCTTCGTTGATACGCAGCGGCAGACGCAGGGTCTGGCCGGCCACGTTCAGGCTCAGCAGGGCACCGTCATTGACACCCAGACGATCGGCTTCGGACTTGGCCAGCGACACGTAAGCGGCTGGAATGCGTTCTTGAACCGGCGCGGCTTTGGAAGAGTTCTCTTCGCTGCCGAACAGGTGGAAGAACGGCACGACCTGCCAGGTGCCCGGAGCCGGGTTGAACGCGCGCGGAACACTGGCGAACCAGTTCAGCGAATCACCGGTGCTTTCGATCAGGCGAGTGCCCGGGTCGCCAGCGCGGATGTGACCACCGACTTCGTCCTGGAACTTGTTCCAGGCTTGCGGCGAGTTCCAGCCCGGAGACCAGGCGAATGGTACTTGCTGACGCGGTTCGACCGAGCCCGAGTAACCTTCCATGGAGAACGAGAACGCGGTGTCGTTGTCCTGGGAAGTACGCGGTTCGTGCACGCTGATATCGGCGCGCATGGCGGTCCGGCCGCTGTAACGCAGCGGTTCGCGAGCCAGTTTCAGGCCTTTGATGCGGAACGCGGCGGACGGTGCGGCATCGACGATGCGCGCCAGTTGCGGTTTGCTCGCAGCAACGGCAGCGGTGACGTGGTCCAGTTGGGTCCAGTCGATTGGCTGGTTCAGCAGGGTCGAACGCAGGGCATGCAGCCAGCGCCAGCCTTCGTGAACCAGAATGCTTGCGTCGAGGTAAGTCGGGTCGAAGACCTGGAAGAAACGCTGGGCGCGGCCTTCCTGGCTGACCAGCGTACCGTCGCCTTCAGCGAAGCTGGCAGCTGGCAGCACCAGGTGCGCGCGATCGCTGGTGGCGGTCTTCTGATGGTCCGCCACGATTACCACTTTCGCGGCGTTCAGGGCAGCATCGACACGGGCTTTGTCGGTACGGGTGTACAGATCGTTTTCCAGCACGACGATGGCGTCCGCCTTGCCGTCGATCACCGCTTGCAGGGCTGCGTCGACCGAGTCACCACCGAGCATGGCCAGGCCGAGGCTGTTGGCCTCTGGCACGATCAGGCTGATGGAGCCGTTCTTCTCGCGCAGCTTCAGGGCCTTGGCGATGTTCGCCGCGGCTTCGATCAGCGCCTTGGAACCCAGTGAGGTACCGGCAATGATCAACGGACGCTTGGCAGCGAGCAGGGCGCTGGCGATGCGCTGAGCCAATTCGAGGGCTTCAGCGTCCAGGCCTTCAACGGCCGGCGCGCTGGCATCGAGGGCGTGAGCCACGGCGAAACCGATGCGGGCCAGGTCGTCGGGAGCTGCGTGAACGCATTCTTCAGCCACGTCGTCGAGTTTGGTTTCAGCCAGGCTGGCGATGAACAGCGGGTTCAGCGCGTTCTGACCGATGTTCTTCACCGCGGCATCGAGCCACGGCTGAACACGCATGGCGTCGGCCATGTCTTCGGCCTTGCCCTTGACCGATTGACGCAGGGCCAGGGCCATGCGCGCAGCAGTCTGGGTCAGGTCTTCGCCGAGGACGAAAATCGCATCGTGATCTTCGATGTCGCGCATGTTCGGGATCGGCAGCGGGCTGTCTTTGAGCACCTGCACAACCAGGCGAATGCGCTCAAGTTCAGCGGCTTCGATACCGGAGTAGAAGTGCTCGGCACCGACCAGTTCCAGCAACGCGTAGTTGCTTTCGAGGCTGGCGCGCGGCGAACCGATACCGACGATGTTGCGACCGCGCAGCAGGTCAGCGGCTTTATCCAGTGCTTCGTCGAGGCTCAGCTTGGCGCCGTTGGCCAGCAGTGGCTGACGCGGGCGGTCTTCGCGGTTGACGTAGCCATAGCCGAAACGGCCACGGTCGCACAGGAAGTACTGGTTCACCGAACCGTTGAAACGGTTTTCGATGCGACGCAGTTCGCCGTAACGCTCGCCCGGGGAAATGTTGCAACCGCTGGAGCAGCCATGGCAGATGCTCGGCGAGAACTGCATGTCCCACTTACGGTTGTAGCGCTCGGAGTGAGTCTTGTCGGTGAACACACCAGTCGGGCAGACCTCGGTGAGGTTGCCGGAGAACTCGCTTTCGAGGGTGCCGTCTTCAACGCGACCGAAGTACACGTTGTCGTGGGCGCCGAATACGCCGAGGTCGGTGCCGCCAGCGTAGTCTTTATAGAAGCGCACGCAGCGATAGCAGGCGATGCAGCGGTTCATTTCGTGGGAAATGAACGGGCCCAGTTGCTGGTTCTGGTGAGTGCGCTTGGTGAAGCGATAACGGCGCTCGTTGTGGCCGGTCATCACCGTCATGTCTTGCAGGTGGCAGTGACCGCCTTCCTCACAGACCGGGCAGTCGTGAGGGTGGTTGGTCATCAACCATTCAACGACGCTCGCGCGAAACACTTTCGCTTCTTCGTCGTCGATGGAGATCCAGCTGCCGTCGGTGGCGGGGGTCATGCAGGACATGACGATCCGACCACGCTTGTCGTTCTCGTCGGTGTACTGCTTGACCGCGCACTGGCGGCAAGCGCCAACGCTGCCAAGGGCTGGGTGCCAGCAGAAATAAGGGATATCGAGGCCTAGCGACAGACACGCCTGTAACAGGTTGTCTGCCCCATCGACTTCGAGCTCTTTGCCGTCTACGTGGATAGTGGCCATGGTTCAAAGTTCTTCGTTGGCCCGGTGTCAGCGGGCGTGGCTAATGGAATCTTGTTATTCGCGCGAATCTACACAGCCGTTTACGGCGTCATCGCACGAGAAGGCGAAGGGCACGGACCCTTCGCCTTTTTAAGCGTTTACGCGCCGACTACGATCGGCTTTGCCAGAGGCGGGACGACGGCGCTGGTAGGCGCGATGCCGGCTTCGAACTCTGGACGGAAGTATTTGATGGCACTGCCCAACGGCTCCACGGCACCCGGTGCGTGAGCACAGAAGGTCTTGCCCGGGCCGAGGAAACCGACCAGACCCAGCAGGGTCTCGATATCGCCGGCTTGCCCTTCACCGTTCTCGATCGCGCGCAGCAGCTTGACGCTCCACGGCAGACCGTCACGGCACGGGGTGCAGAAGCCGCAGGATTCGCGGGAGAAGAACTCTTCCATGTTGCGCAGCAACGACACCATGTTGACGCTGTCGTCCACCGCCATGGCCAGGCCGGTACCCATACGGGTGCCCACTTTGGCGATGCCGCCGGCATACATTTGTGCGTCCAGGTGCTCCGGCAACAGGAAACCGGTACCGGCGCCGCCTGGCTGCCAGCACTTGAGCTTGTAACCGTCGCGCATGCCGCCGGCGTAATCTTCGAACAACTCGCGACCGGTGACGCCGAACGGCAATTCCCACAGGCCAGGGTTCTTGACCTTGCCGGAGAAGCCCATGAGCTTGGTGCCCATGTCTTCGCTGCCTTCGCGGGCCAACGATTTGTACCAGTCCACGCCGTCGGCAATGATCGCCGGCACGTTGCACAGGGTTTCGACGTTGTTCACGCAAGTCGGCTTGCCCCACACGCCGACGGCGGCAGGGAAGGGCGGCTTGGAGCGCGGGTTGGCGCGGCGGCCTTCGAGGGAGTTGATCAGTGCGGTTTCTTCACCGCAGATGTAACGCCCGGCGCCGGTGTGGACAAACAGCTCGAAATCGAAGCCGCTGCCCAGGATGTTTTTACCCAGCAGGCCTGCTGCCTTGGCTTCTTCCACGGCACGGTTGAGGTGCTTGGCGGCGGTGGTGTATTCGCCACGCAGGAAGATGTAGCCACGGTAGGTTTTCAGCGCGCGAGCACTGATCAGCATGCCTTCGATCAGCAGATGGGGCAGTTGCTCCATCAGCATGCGGTCTTTCCAGGTGTTCGGCTCCATTTCATCCGCGTTGCACAGCAGGTAGCGGATGTTGATGGATTCGTCCTTGGGCATCAGGCCCCACTTCACGCCCGTGGGGAAGCCTGCACCGCCGCGGCCCTTGAGGCCGGAGTCTTTCACGGTCTGGACGATGTCGTCCTGGGCCATGTCGGCGAAGGCCTTGCGCGCAGCGGTGTAACCGTTCTTGGCCTGGTATTCGTCGAGCCATACGGCTTCGCCGTCGTCACGCAGACGCCAGGTGAGCGGGTGAGTCTCGGCCGAACGCTTGATGCGGTTGGCTGGACCGAAGGAAGTCAGGGTCATACGTAGCCCTCGAGCAATTTGGCAACACCGGCAGGCTGCACATCACCGAACGTGTCGTCATCGATCATCAACGCCGGCGCCTTGTCGCAGTTGCCGAGGCAGCAGACCGGTAGCAGGGTGAAACGACCGTCGGCGGTGGTTTGACCCAGGCCGATGCCCAGCTTGCTCTGGATTTCGCTGACCACCGACTCGTGGCCGCCGATGTAGCAGACCATGCTGTCGCAGACGCGAATGATGTGACGGCCCACCGGTTGACGGAAGATTTGGCTGTAGAACGTCGCCACGCCTTCAACGTCGCTGGCCGGGATGCCGAGGATTTCGCCGATGGCGTAGAGCGCGCCGTCAGGCACCCAGCCACGTTCCTTCTGGACGATCTTCAGGGCTTCGATCGACGCCGCGCGCGGGTCTTCGTAGTGATGCAACTCATGCTCGATGGCCGAGCGCTCGGTTTCGCTCAGGGCGAAACGGTCTGTCAGGATAAGCGTGCTGTTCATGCTTAACGGTCCACGTCGGCCATAACGAAATCGATACTACCCAGGTACGCGATCAAGTCCGCGACCATGCTGCCTTTGATCACCGAAGGGATCTGCTGCAGGTGCGGGAAGCTTGGAGTACGAATCCGGGTGCGGTAGCTCATGGTGCCGCCATCGCTCGTCAGGTAATAACTGTTGATGCCCTTGGTCGCTTCGATCATCTGGAAGGATTCGTTGGCCGGCATGACCGGGCCCCACGAAACTTGCAGGAAGTGCGTGATCAGGGTCTCGATGTGTTGCAGCGTGCGCTCTTTGGGTGGCGGCGTAGTCAGCGGGTGATCCGCCTTGTACGGGCCTTCCGGCATGTTGCGCATGCACTGCTCGATGATCTTGAGGCTCTGGCGCATTTCTTCGACGCGAACGATGCAACGGTCGTAGGCATCGCCATTGGCCGCCAGCGGGATTTCGAATTCGAAGTTTTCGTAGCCGGAGTAAGGGCGAGCCTTACGCAGGTCGAAATCGCAACCGGTGGAACGCAGGCCGGCACCGGTGACGCCCCATTCCAGGGCTTCTTTGGTGTTGTAGGCGGCGACGCCGATGGTCCGGCCACGCAGGATGCTGTTATCCAGTGCGGCTTTCTGGTATTCGTCCAGACGCTTTGGCATCCACTCGACGAAATCCTTGACCAGTTTTTCCCAGCCGCGCGGCAAGTCGTGAGCGACGCCACCGATGCGGTACCAGGCCGGGTGCAGACGGAAACCGGTGATGGCTTCGATCACCGTGTACGCCTTCTGGCGGTCGGTGAAGGTGAAGAACACCGGGGTCATGGCGCCGACGTCCTGGATGTAAGTCCCCAGGAACAGCAGGTGGCTGGTGATCCGGAAGAACTCGGCCATCATGATGCGGATGACGTCGACCTTCTCGGGCACCTTGATGCCGGCCAGCTTCTCGACCGAGAGCACGTACGGCAGGTTGTTCATCACGCCGCCGAGGTAGTCGATACGGTCGGTGTACGGAATGAAGCTGTGCCAGGACTGACGCTCGGCCATCTTCTCGGCACCACGGTGGTGGTAACCGACGTCCGGCACGCAGTCGACGATCTCTTCACCGTCCAGCTGCAGAATGATGCGGAACGCACCGTGCGCGGAAGGGTGGTTAGGACCGAGGTTGAGGAACATATAGTCCTCGTTCGCACCGGAACGCTTCATGCCCCAGTCTTCAGGCTTGAAGCGTGCGGCTTCTTCCTCAAGCTGTTGCTTGGCCAGGGTCAGGCTGAACGGGTCGAACTCGGTGGCGCGGGCCGGGAAGTCCTTGCGCAACGGGTGACCTTCCCAGGTCGGCGGCATCATGATGCGGGTCAGGTGCGGGTGACCGGCAAAGTTGATGCCGTACATGTCCCACACTTCACGCTCGTACCAGTTGGCGTTCGGCCAGAGACCGGTAACGGTCGGCACGCTGAGGTCGCTCTCGGACAAGGCGACCTTGATCATTACGTCACTATTACGTTCGATCGACATCAAGTGATAGAACACAGTGAAGTCGGCGCCGCTTGGCAGCCCTTGACGCTTGGTGCGCAGACGCTCGTCCACGCCGTGCAGGTCATAGAGCATGACGTACGGCTTGGGCAGGTTACGCAGGAAGGTCAGGACTTCGACAAGTTTGGCGCGGGCAACCCAAAGCACCGGCATGCCGGTGCGGGTAGGCTGGGCGGTGAACGCCTCCGGGCCAAAACGATTGTTCAGTTCGACGACCACATCCTGGTCGTCTGCCTTGTAAGGCGGGATGTACAGAGCACTGCCTGTAGTCATGGTTATTTATCGCTTTCGGTCAACGTAAAGAATGAAGCCAGTTTCTCGTTTCTTTGTAAGAACAGATCTGGATCAGACTTCGTCGGGGCTGCGCAGGTTGGTTACCTGAATACGCTGTTCGCGGCGCTTTTCCTTTTCGGAAGGCATCTCGGCGCGATAGACGCCTTGATCACCAACGACCCAGGAAAGTGGACGACGCTCCTGGCCAATCGACTCCTGCAACAGCATCAAGCCTTGCAGAAAAGCTTCAGGGCGGGGCGGGCAGCCAGGCACGTAGACGTCCACGGGCAGGAACTTGTCCACCCCTTGAACGACGGAGTAGATGTCGTACATGCCACCGGAGTTGGCGCACGAACCCATGGAGATGACCCATTTAGGCTCGAGCATTTGCTCGTAGAGACGCTGAATGATCGGCGCCATCTTGATGAAGCAGGTACCGGCGATAACCATGAAATCCGCCTGACGCGGCGATGCCCGGATAACCTCGGCGCCAAAGCGCGCGATGTCGTGGGGCGCCGTGAAGGCGGTGGTCATTTCCACGTAGCAGCACGAAAGACCGAAGTTATACGGCCACAGGGAGTTCTTGCGCCCCCAGTTGATCGTGCCGTTGAGCACGTCTTCGAGCTTGCCCATGAAAATGTTTTTGTGGACTTGATCTTCTAACGGATCGGAAACGGTTTCCCGTTTGCCAATCGGATACTGCTCGTTAGGAGCATCGGGGTCGATCCTGGTGAGATTGTATTGCATTGCCAAAGCCTCATTGTTTCAGCTTCGCTTGCCGCTTGCGCCGAGCTTCCGGAGCCCAGTCAAGGGCGCCCACTCGGAATAGGTAGACAAGACCTGCCAACAGAATTGCTATGAAAACGAGAGCTTCGACGAATCCGGTCCAGCCGCTTTCGCGGACGGACACAGACCAGGCAAAGAGAAAAAGGGCTTCGATATCGAAGATCACGAAGAGCATCGCGACCAGATAGAATTTGGCAGAGAGCCGCAAGCGGGCGCCACCGGTAGGTAGCATGCCGGACTCGAACGGTTCGTTTTTGCTGCGGCCCCAGGCTTTTGACCCGAGGAGGCTGGAGACGCCGAGCATGAAGGCGCAAAGGCCGCCGACACCCAGAAGGAAAATGGCAAAGCCCCAGTTGTGGGCCATGAGTCCGGTCGCTTCGGGCATGCTGGAAATCCTTAACAGAGAGCAAAGGTCTCTGAGCTTGAAAAGAAACAAAGCAGTGACGATATGTCGCAGCAATCAATCGCGGTGATTTTATGGCTAAACACCGAGCAAGTAAAATTCAGATAGCGAAATTATTTACAAGAATAAGGACATAGCGTGCCTCCAAAGCCCTGTAGCCCATGCCGCTCGGGCATTAGCGGGGGTTTTGTCAAATATGTTTTGTAGGGAATGTAACGAACATACTTGCCGCTAAATGATAATCAATATTATTTGTCACAGTTTTTAAACTGTTTAACGGGTGAGTGGCTGGGAAGTTGTCTTATATGCGCGTTACTGCAAGTAGCGAGCACGGTCGTTTTACCTGATTTTCCGGGTCATGAAACTGCTCTGGATCAATGTTTTTCGCAGGATTTTGTGGGTTGCCGCGTTCCCTGTGGGAGCCGGGCTTGCCCGCGATGGCGGTGTATCAGACGCAGTAGATGTTGACTGGCAGGTCGCCATCGCGGGCAAGCCCGGCTCCCACAGGGTTTTGCAGTGGTCAAAAAATCGCAGGCAAAAAAACGCCCCGAACCAGTCGGGGCGTCAGATATGCAGCGCTGCGGTTAGCTTTTATTCGGTCCGCGGCGGCCGTTTACTCAGATGAAGCAGATCAGTGGAACTGTTCTTCTTCGGTCGAGCCGGTCAGCGCGGTCACCGAGGACGTGCCACCCTGGATCACGGTGGTCATGTCGTCGAAGTAGCCGGTGCCCACTTCCTGCTGGTGAGCCACGAAGGTGTAACCCTTGGCAGCGTCAGCGAACTCTTGCTCTTGCAGCTTCACATAGGCAGTCATGTCGTTGCGGGCGTAGTCGTGCGCCAGGTTGAACATGCTGTGCCACATGTTGTGAATGCCGGCCAGGGTGATGAACTGGTGCTTGTAACCCATGGCGGACAGTTCGCGCTGGAACTTGGCGATGGTCGCGTCGTCCAGGTTTTTCTTCCAGTTGAAGGAAGGCGAGCAGTTGTACGACAGCAGTTGGTCCGGGTATTCCTTTTTGATCGCTTCAGCGAAGCGACGAGCCTCGTCCAGATCCGGCTTGGCGGTTTCGCACCAGATCAGGTCGGCGAACGGCGCGTAGGCCAGGCCGCGAGCAATGGCCTGGTCGAGACCGGCGCGCACTTTGTAGAAACCTTCCTGGGTGCGTTCGCCAGTCACGAATGGCTGGTCATACGGGTCGCAATCGGAAGTCAGCAAGTCGGCAGCGTTGGCGTCGGTACGGGCCAGGATGATGGTCGGTGTACCGGCAACGTCAGCTGCCAGACGAGCAGCGGTCAGCTTCTGCACAGCTTCCTGGGTAGGAACCAGTACCTTGCCGCCCATGTGGCCGCATTTTTTCACGGAAGCCAGTTGGTCTTCGAAGTGAACGCCGGCGGCGCCTGCTTCGATCATGCTCTTCATCAACTCGTAAGCGTTCAGTACGCCACCGAAACCGGCTTCAGCGTCAGCCACGATCGGCGCGAAGTAGTCGATGTAGCCTTCGTCGCCCGGGTTCTTGCCGGCTTTCCACTGGATCTGGTCAGCGCGACGGAACGAGTTGTTGATGCGCTTGACCACGGTCGGAACCGAATCCACCGGGTACAGCGACTGATCCGGGTACATCGATTCGGCGGAGTTGTTGTCCGCAGCTACTTGCCAGCCCGACAGGTAGATCGCCTGGATACCGGCCTTGACTTGTTGCACAGCCTGGCCGCCGGTCAGGGCGCCCATGCAGTTGACGAAATCTTTCTCAGGACGGAAGGACGGCTTGGCACCCTGGGTTACCAGGTTCCAAAGCTTGTCGGCGCCCATTTTTGCAAAGGTGTGCTCAGGTTGAGCCGAGCCACGCAGGCGGACGACGTCAGCAGCGGAGTAATTGCGTGTCACGCCTTTCCAGCGCGGGTTTTCAGCCCAATCTTTTTCGAGGGCTGCAATTTGCTGTTCGCGTGTCAGTGCCATGGGGATAAACCTCGTCGCGTCTTTAATCGAAAGTGGTTCTGGGTGGACAATTCCTGCGTGCCAAATACGCATTTTAAAGGGGCGTAAAGGCTGCTCGCTGACCAGAAGCTTAGGCGGTCAAGTCGGGTTCGGCGGGGATGGCGACGGGATGAACGATGGGCTCGAGGGGAAGTGAGCAGGTAAGGGCGAACTGGCGAGCGCATTCGGGCGTCGTGGGCCTTGGTGCGAACTTCAGTGTGGAGCCGGGTTACCTAATTACGCTTCCGTCCCTCGGGACAACTTCGTTCCAGTCGGCAACCTCGTCAAACACACCTTGTGGGCGGTACAGACACGAATCGGCTCGCGGGGTAGGTGCGAACAGCAACTCGAAAGCCCTTGCCAGGGCCTCTGATTAGCGGGAGCGAGGCCATCATGCCTTTGCTTTTTTGGCTCGTCAAACGTTTTGTAGTGCTTTTTTTTAAGCACTACATCTTTGGTCTAATACGACTAATCAGTCAGTTTTCGGTGGTTTAGTCCAAAGTATCGACTTTCACCCGCAGGGTCATGTCGTCCCGGCCCTGAGTCGAGTAGCTGCGGGTCTGGCCCTGTTTGTCGGCCTGAGTCTGGCGGTTCACGCCGGCCAGGGTGATCCATTCACCCAGTCGACCCGTGACGGTTGTGTCGGTACTTTGCACATTCACTACATCGGGACGTTCCTGGCTCATCCGGTCACGGTTAGTACTGATTGCCAGATGAACGATGTCGCCGGTGACGCTCGCGGTGACGTAGAAGCCTTGGGTGACATTGCGGTATTCGGTCTGGCTGCGCAGGTCGCCATAGCTGTCGGTCTGGGTGCTGGTGAGCGGCATGCTCTGGCCGACCTGGATCAGCGCCGGTGTGCCTTCGCTGGCCTGAACCTGCTGGATACCGCCGTCGCGGCTGTCGGTGCTGCGGTTGATGATGCGAGTCTGGCTCGGCTTGGCACCGTTTACCGAATAACCCTGATCACCCTGGAAGTTGTTTTCGTTGGTATCGACGGTGATCAGCAAGCGCTTGGCGGCCACATCGAGTTGGCTGATCAAGGCCTTAAGTTCGTCGATCGTGCGCTGTTCTGCGTTGACGATGAGCTGATTACCATAGGCGCTGACCTGGCCGTCCTTGCCAATGAAATTCTGCGCCACCGGCAACAGGTCGGCGCTGGTGCGATAGTTCAAGGGCACGATCTCGGTGGCGGCCATGACCGAAAAACTGCAGGTCAGCAGCAGCGTGGTGAGCAGGGTGCGTAGGGACATATCCGTTATCTCCGGCCTTTAAAGTCTTGATATTGCCAGTTTGTCGGCCTGCGGTGGGGCAAGTTGAATCGTAGACAGCAAAACGCCCCGACATCCGAGGATGGCGGGGCGTGATCGTTCCCACGCTCCGCGTGGGAATGCAGCCTGTGATGCTCCGCGTCACTGCCGCGAGGGGACGCGGAGCGTCCCAAGAGGCATTCCCACGCGGAGCGTGGGAACGATCAGTTACAGGGATTCAGGCGGAGTGACGCACCATGTCCACATGCGGAATCCCGGCTTCCAGGAATTCCTCACTGACCATGCTGAAGCCCAAACGCTCATAGAACGCCGTGGCCTGCACTTGCGCGCTCAGCATCTGCTGCTTCAGTCCGCGCTCTTCGGCTTCACCGATCACCGCTTGCATCAGCGCATCGCCGACTTTCAAGCCGCGCCAGTCCTTCAGCACCGACACCCGGCCGATGTGACCATCTGGCAACAGCCGAGCGGTGCCGATCGGGAAGTCGCCTTCAAAGGCCAGGAAGTGGACTGCCGTTGCGTCATCAGCATCCCATTCCAGCTCAGGCGGAACGGATTGCTCAGCGATGAACACCGTCTCACGAATGCGCCGGATCTCGGCGTTATCCTTTTGCCAGTCTGCGACACGTACGTGAATTTTATTCATCAGCAAACCCCAGGCTGCCTTGCTTGACCAGCTCACACAGCAGGCCGCGGCCGTCTTCGTCGTTCAGCCACTCGCCAAGGTTGTCGACGTGCAGCGCATCGGCGGCGCAGATCATCTTCAGCAGTTCGCGCAGTTTGCCCGGCAGGTAACGGCTCTGGCCGCTGGCAAACAGCAGCAGGTCATCATCGACTTCAGACCAGGCCAGGCGCGCGCTCGGGTTGCGGATCAGCACCGCGCCTTGTTCCAGGCTGGCGAGAAAGTCTTCTTCTTCGACTTCTTCCGGGCCGACGACCAGTTCCGGGTAACGCGGCTCGGTCATGTACTGGCCGAACCAGGTCAGCAGCAGGCGCTCGTCGCTCATGTGCTCGGCCAGCAAAGCTTTCAGGCGATCAAGGGCGTCGTGCTGAATCTGGTGTGGATCGACCGCCGGCAGGGCGTCGGCATCGGTGTAGCGCTCTTCATCGGTCAGGAACTGGCTGAGGAAGTCGGTGAAGTGAGTCAGCACTTCAGAGGCGCTCGGTGCACGGAAACCGACCGAGTAAGTCATGCAGTCGTCAACGGCCACACCGCAGTGAGCCAGACGGGGCGGCAAGTAGAGCATGTCGCCCGGCTCCAGAACCCACTCATCGGTGGCTTCGAAGTCGGCGAGGATGCGCAGGTCCGCGTGTGGCAGCAGCTTGCTCTCGGAATCGCACATCTGGCCGATTTTCCAGTTGCGCTTGCCGTGGCCCTGCAGCAGGAACACATCGTAGTTGTCGAAGTGCGGGCCAACACTGCCACCCGGGGCGGCGAAGCTGATCATCACATCGTCGACGCGCCAGCTCGGCAGGAAGCGGAAGTTCTCCAGCAGCTCAGCGACCTCCGGCACGAACTGGTCGACCGCTTGAACCAGCAGGGTCCAGTCACGTTCCGGCAGTTTGCTGAATTCGTCTTCGGCGAACGGACCACGGCGCAATTCCCAAGGACGCTCGCCGTTCTCGATTACCAGGCGCGATTCGACTTCTTCTTCCAGCGCAAGGCCGGCCAGTTCGTCGGCGTCGATCGGGCTTTCGAAATCAGGGATCGCCTGACGGATCAGCAGGGGTTTTTTCTGCCAGTAGTCACGCAGGAATTCGCGCGCCGTGATGCCGCCCAGAAGTTGAAGAGGAATGTCAGGATTCATGTGTAACCTATTGAAAAAAAGCACTTTTCAGACGGGAATAAAAACGCCCGGCGCTGCCGGGCGTCTCAAACGGGTAAAGCGGTCGATCAGATGCGTTTGGCTTGCGCTACAGCGTTGCCGATGTAGTTGGCCGGGGTGAGCAGTTTCAGCTCGGCCTTGGCTTGCGCAGGCATGTCCAGGCCATCGATGAAGGTCTGCAGCGCTTCAGGGCTGATGCCCTTGCCGCGAGTCAGCTCTTTCAATTTCTCGTACGGGTTTTCGATGTTGTAGCGGCGCATCACAGTCTGGATCGGCTCGGCCAATACTTCCCAGCACGCGTCCAGGTCAGCAGCAATCTTCTGCTGGTTGAGCTCCAGTTTGCTGATGCCTTTGAGACTGGCTTCGTAGGCAATCACGCTGTGGGCGAAGCCGACACCGAGGTTGCGCAGTACGGTGGAGTCGGTCAGGTCGCGCTGCCAGCGGGAGATCGGCAGCTTGCTCGCCAGGTGCTGGAACAGTGCGTTGGCGATCCCGAGGTTGCCTTCGGAGTTTTCGAAGTCGATCGGGTTGACCTTGTGCGGCATGGTCGAGGAACCGATTTCGCCAGCGATGGTGCGCTGTTTGAAATAACCCAGGGAGATGTAGCCCCAGATGTCGCGGTCGAAGTCGATCAGGATGGTGTTGAAGCGCGCGATCGCGTCGAACAGCTCGGCGATGTAGTCATGCGGTTCGATCTGTGTGGTGTACGGGTTGAAGCCCAGGCCCAGCTCGTCTTCGATGAAGGCGCGGGCGTTGGCTTCCCAGTCGATCTCAGGGTAGGCCGACAGGTGAGCGTTGTAGTTGCCGACAGCGCCGTTGATTTTGCCCAGCAGCGGAACGGCGGCGACTTGAGCGATCTGACGCTCCAGGCGGTAAACCACGTTCGCCAGCTCTTTGCCCAGGGTGGTCGGCGATGCCGGTTGACCGTGGGTGCGTGACAGCATCGGTACGTCAGCGAAACGGATCGCCAGTTCACGGATGGCTTCGGCGGTCTGGCGCATCAGCGGCAGCATCACGTCATCACGGCCTTCGCGCAGCATCAGGGCGTGGGACAGGTTGTTGATGTCCTCGCTGGTGCAGGCAAAGTGGATGAATTCGCTGACGGCAGCCAGTTCCGGCAGCTTGGCTGCTTGCTCTTTGAGCAGGTACTCAATGGCTTTGACGTCGTGGTTGGTGGTGCGCTCGATCTCTTTGACACGCTCGGCGTGCTCCAGAGAGAAGTTTTCCGCCAGGGTGTTCAACACCGCGTTGGCTTCGGCAGAGAACGCCGGCACTTCGCTGATGGCAGGGTGAGCGGCCAGGCGCTGGAGCCAGCGCACTTCAACCAGGACGCGAGCACGGATCAGACCGTATTCGCTGAAAATTGGGCGCAGGGCCTGGGTTTTGCCGGCGTAGCGGCCGTCAACAGGGGAAACCGCAGTGAGCGAAGAGAGCTGCATGGGGTGTTCTCGGACAGTCGGGCAACGAAATGGGGCGCGTATCATACATGAAAAAATCCGCCGGTCCGTTGCCAACTGACCGGCGTATTACGCGTTACTGACTACAAAACGGTATTGCGGGCGCGGTTCAGCTGCTGCGCATCAGCGGGTAAAGCTCTTTAAGCAGCTTGCGCCGGCTGATCACCAACTGCCAGCGATGACCGCCCAACTGCCGCCACAGGCGCGCCGATCGAATTCCGGCCAGTAACAGCGCGCGGATCTTCGAGGCATTGCTCGGTTGCTGCAGGTTGCGCATGTCGCCATGCACTTGAATCCGTTGGCGCAGGGTGCTCAGGGTGTCCTGATACAGCGCACCGCAGGCGGCGATCACGTTTTCGTGAGCCGGGCCGAAGTGTTCGACCTGGGACTGAATCTGCGGCAAACGCTTGCCGATCACTTCCAGCATGTCGTCGCGCTTGGCCAGCTGACGCTCCAGCCCCAGCATCGCCAGGGCGTAGCGCAGAGGTTCGCGCTGAAGGGTGCTGGGGTCGCGCTCCAGGGCACCGATCAATGCGCGGTAGCCTTCACGCAGATTGATGTCGTCACCGCCATAGACTTCCAGCGTGTCCTTGGGGTCGCGAATCAACAGGCTGCCGAGCATGCAGGTCAGGCCGGCTTCGTTGGTCTGGCCGCTCTTGGCGATCTTGTCGACCAGTACGGCGGCGAGAAACACGCCGCCCAGGGCCGTCAGTTGCTCTTGAGTCGGGCTCATGAACGCTGACCCTTGCTGGTCCAGGGTTCGGCCACTTCGATCACGCCGCCGCCGAGGCAGATTTCACCGTCGTAGAACACCACGGATTGACCCGGGGTGACTGCGCGTTGCGGGTCATCGAAGGTCGCGCGGTAGCCGCTGGCGGTCTTTTCCAGCGTGCAAGGCTGGTCGCTCTGGCGATAACGCACCTTGGCGGTCAGCTTGCGTGGCTCGGTCAAATCGATCGGGTTGACCCAATAGATGTCCGAAGCGAGCAGGGCGCGGGAGAACAGATAAGGGTGATCATTGCCCTGGCCAACGATCAGCTCGTTGTGTTCCAGGTTCTTGATCAGCACATACCACGGCTCGTCACCGGCGTCTTTCAAGCCGCCGATGCCCAGGCCCTGACGCTGGCCGATGGTGTGGTACATCAAACCGTGGTGACGGCCGATGACTTCACCTTCGGTGGTCTTGATCTCGCCCGGCTGGGCCGGCAGGTATTGCTTGAGGAAGTCGCTGAAGCGGCGTTCGCCGATAAAGCAGATACCGGTGGAATCCTTTTTCTTTGCGGTGGCCAGGTCGTGTTTCTCGGCAATCGCGCGCACTTCGGGTTTTTCCAGCTCGCCGACCGGGAACAGGGTCTTGGCGATCTGTTCACCGCCGACGGCGTGCAGGAAGTAGCTCTGGTCCTTGTTCGGATCCAGGCCCTTGAGCAATTCGGTGCGGCCATCGATGTCGCGGCGGCGCACGTAGTGGCCGGTGGCGATCAGGTCGGCGCCGAGCATCATGGCGTAATCGAGGAACGCCTTGAACTTGATTTCGCGGTTGCAGAGGATGTCCGGGTTCGGCGTTCGACCGGCCTTGTACTCGGCCAGGAAATGTTCGAACACGTTGTCCCAGTATTCGGCGGCGAAGTTGGCGGTATGCAGCTTGATGCCAATCTTGTCGCACACGGCCTGAGCGTCCGCCAGGTCATCCATGGCGGTGCAGTATTCGGTTCCATCGTCTTCTTCCCAGTTCTTCATGAACAGGCCTTCCACCTCATAACCCTGCTCGATCAGCAGGAGAGCGGAAACGGAAGAGTCCACGCCGCCGGACATGCCGACAATAACGCGCTTCTTTTGTGTGTCAGAAGGGGCTGGATCACGCATAGGGATTCAATGAGTGTCTTGAAAAAGGACGCGATTCTAGCAGGCTCAAGCCTGCAAGGCTAAAGAGAAGGGCGGATCAGCTCGAGGCTGAAGTGTTTACCGTCCAGATAATCATCGATACAGCGGATGATCAGCTCACTGCGCCAGTTTGCGCGCTGTTGCAGCAGTTCGTCACGCGTCAGCCATTTTGCGCCGACGATACCGTCATCCAGCTGATAATCCGGGTGGTGTTTGAGCGGTTTTGCGGTGAAGCAGACCCGCTGGTAAGTCACGCCATTGCTCGGGGCGGTGTAGAGATAAATGCCCACCACCCCGGTCGGCTCGACGTCCCAGCCGGTTTCTTCGAGGGTTTCACGCACGGCGGCGTCGATCAGGGTTTCGTCCGGGTCCAGATGGCCGGCGGGTTGGTTGAGTACCGTTTGTCCGTGCTTGAGTTCTTCGACCATCAGGAAGCGACCATTGTCTTCGACGATGGTGGCGACGGTGATGTGGGGTAGCCAGTCCATAAGACTTCCTCAATTTGGATGTTGAAACTCGATCCTGTGGGAGCTGGCTTGCCTGCGATGGCGGTGGGTCAGTCGATATCAATCTTGAATGATAAACCGCCATCGCAGGCAAGCCAGCTCCCACAGGTTCGGGTTCTGACAGATAAATATGTATGAACGCCACAAACACAAACCCCGGCACGAGGCCGGGGTTTGTGATGTTCCCTTACAACCTTAAACCAACGCAGCGATCGCGGCGTTGAAGGTGTTGCTCGGGCGCATGGCCTTGCTGATCAGCTCGGCATTGGCGTGGTAGTAACCGCCGATGTCCACTGGCTTGCCCTGCACGGCGTTGAGCTCGGCAACGATGGTCGCTTCGTTCTCGGTCAGGGTTTTGGCCAGTTCGCCGAACTGCGCTTGCAGTGCAGCGTCTTCGGTCTGGGCGGCCAGGGCTTGTGCCCAGTACAGCGCCAGGTAGAAGTGGCTGCCGCGGTTGTCGATGTTGCCGACTTTACGCGATGGCGACTTGTTGTTGTCCAGGAACTGGCCGGTGGCCTGATCCAGGGTCTTGGCCAGCACCAGCGCTTTAGGGTTGTTGTAGGTAACACCCAGGTGCTCGAGGGAAGCAGCCAGGGCCAGGAACTCGCCCAGGGAATCCCAGCGCAGGAAGTTTTCTTCCAGCAGCTGTTGAACGTGCTTCGGTGCCGAACCGCCGGCGCCGGTTTCGAACAGGCCACCGCCGTTCATCAGCGGCACGATCGACAGCATCTTGGCGCTGGTGCCCAGTTCCATGATCGGGAACAGGTCGGTCAGGTAGTCGCGCAATACGTTGCCGGTCACCGAGATGGTGTCCTTGCCTTCGCGGGTGCGGTCCAGGGTGAACTTCATCGCGTCGACGGGCGACATGATGCGGATGTCCAGGCCAGAAGTATCGTGGTCCTTCAGGTAGGCCTGAACTTTCTCGATCACTACGCCGTCGTGGGCGCGCATTGGGTCCAGCCAGAAAATCGCCGGAGTTGCGCTTGCGCGAGCACGGTTGACGGCCAGTTTGACCCAGTCCTGGATCGGCGCGTCTTTGGTCTGGCACATGCGGAAGATGTCGCCGGCTTCAACCGACTGTTCCAGCAGAGTGCGGCCAGCGCTGTCGGAAACCCGAACCACGCCGTTTGCCTTGATCTGGAAGGTCTTGTCGTGGGAGCCGTACTCTTCGGCTTTCTTCGCCATCAGGCCAACGTTTGGCACGCTGCCCATGGTGGTTGGATCAAAGGCGCCGTTAGCCTTGCAGTCTTCGATCACCGCCTGGTAGATGGTGGCGTAGCAGCGATCCGGGATCACAGCCTTGGTGTCGTGCAGCTGACCATCAGTGCCCCACATCTTGCCGGAGTCACGGATCATTGCCGGCATTGAAGCGTCGACGATGACGTCGCTCGGCACGTGCAGGTTGGTGATGCCTTTGTCGGAGTTGACCATGGCCAACGACGGACGGACGGCGTAGACCGCCTGGATGTCCGCTTCGATCTGCGCTTGTTGCTCGGCAGGCAAGGCCTTGATACGAGCGTACAGGTCGCCGATGCCGTTGTTCAGGTTAAAGCCGATCTGTGCCAGCACGTCAGCGTGCTTGGCCAGGGCGTCTTTATAGAACTCGGCAACGATCTGGCCGAACATGATCGGGTCGGAGACCTTCATCATGGTGGCTTTCAGGTGAACCGACAGCAACACGCCTTTTTGCTTGGCGTCTTCGATCTCGGCTGCGATGAAGCTGCGCAGCGCGTTTTTGCTCATGACTGCGCAATCGAGAATCTCACCGGCTTGCACGGTGGTTTTTTCTTTCAGGACGGTGGTGGTGCCGTCTTGAGCGATCAGTTCGATTTTGACGGCGTCAGCGGCGTCGATCAGGGCGGCTTTTTCGCTGCCGTAGAAATCGCCGGTGCTCATGTGAGCGACGTGGGACTTGGAGTCTTTGGCCCAGGCGCCCATTTTGTGCGGGTGCTTGCGCGCGTAGTTCTTGACCGACAGCGGTGCACGACGATCAGAGTTGCCTTCGCGCAGAACCGGGTTTACGGCGCTGCCCTTGATCTTGTCGTAACGCGACTTGGCGAGCTTGTCGGCATCGCTGGTCACGGTTTCCGGGTAGTCCGGCAGTGCGAAGCCCTGGGCTTGCAGCTCTTTGATCGCGGCCTGCAGTTGCGGAACCGAAGCGCTGATGTTCGGCAGCTTGATGATGTTGGCTTCAGGCGTAACGGCCAGGTCGCCCAGTTCGGCGAGGTGGTCGGCTACGGCTTTGTCACCCAATTGCTCGGGGAAGCTGGCCAGAATGCGCCCTGCAAGAGAGATATCGCGGGTTTCAACGGCGATATCAGCCGAGGCGGTGAAAGCCTCTACGATAGGCAACAGTGAATAGGTGGCGAGGGCTGGGGCTTCGTCGGTGAAGGTATAGATGATCTTCGAGCGGGTGGGCATATTCGGATTAACTCTCTCTTCTTTGCTAAAGCGTGCGCAGAAACTCGAGGGGCGCCGGGTAAGCGCGTTCGTTCAAAGTCATCCATGAGCCGAATGTCGAGTTTTCTTCGCGGTGATGTTGGGTGCATCAGTCGAGCGTCAAGCGGGTGGACTGCGGTAACAATCCGGCTTATTCGGGCCCAACGTCTTGTAATAGAGCGGTCGGCCGTCGTGACTCTGTGGTCAGCGGCGGCATTATACATAGGTAGCTGGCAATCTGCCGATGGTTCATATGCAACGTTTTTCGTCCATTGGTCTAAAGGTCGCAGGTGAGTGCGACGCGTAGAGTCGTTCGCCGTGCTTGAGTTTGGCGCTTTTCCCTTTGCTTTCAGGCTTGTACGTCGCGAACTGTGCAGCTTTGCGGCAGATGGGTGGAACATAGGGTTTGCGCGCCGATTTAACTGGGGTACGCTCGAACGCAGCCAGATGTTCAATCCAAACAATGGAGTACAGCATGGGATACAAGAAGATTCAGGTTCCAGCCGTCGGCGACAAAATCACCGTCAACGCAGACCATTCTCTCAATGTTCCTAACAACCCGATCATCCCCTTCATCGAAGGCGATGGTATTGGCGTTGATATCAGCCCGGTCATGATCAAGGTTGTCGATGCTGCTGTTAAGAAAGCTTACGGCGGCGAGCGCAAAATTTCCTGGATGGAAGTCTACGCCGGGGAGAAAGCGACTCAGGTTTACGATCAGGACACCTGGCTGCCTCAGGAAACCCTGGACGCGGTCAAGGATTATGTAGTTTCCATCAAGGGCCCTCTGACCACCCCGGTCGGCGGTGGCATTCGTTCGCTGAACGTGGCCCTGCGTCAGCAACTCGACCTGTATGTGTGCCTGCGTCCTGTGCGCTGGTTCGAAGGCGTACCGAGCCCGGTCAAGAAGCCAGGCGATGTCGACATGACCATCTTTCGTGAAAACTCGGAAGACATTTATGCCGGTATCGAATGGAAAGCCGGTTCGCCGGAAGCGACCAAGGTCATCAAGTTCCTTAAAGAAGAAATGGGCGTCACCAAGATCCGTTTCGACGAAAACTGCGGTATCGGCGTCAAGCCGGTGTCCCTGGAAGGCACCAAGCGTCTGGCGCGCAAGGCCCTGCAGTATGTGGTCGACAACGACCGCGACTCGCTGACCATCGTGCACAAAGGCAACATCATGAAGTTCACCGAAGGTGCCTTCAAGGAATGGGCCTACGAAGTGGCCGCTGAAGAATTCGGCGCGACCCTGCTCGACGGCGGTCCGTGGATGCAGTTCAAGAACCCGAAAACCGGCAAGAACGTCATCGTCAAGGACGCCATCGCCGACGCCATGCTCCAGCAGATCCTGCTGCGCCCGGCCGAATACGATGTAATCGCGACCCTGAACCTCAACGGCGACTACCTCTCCGACGCCCTGGCGGCCGAAGTGGGCGGTATCGGTATCGCGCCGGGTGCCAACCTGTCCGACACCGTGGCCATGTTCGAAGCCACCCACGGTACTGCGCCGAAGTACGCCGGCAAGGACCAGGTCAACCCGGGTTCGTTGATCCTGTCCGCCGAGATGATGCTGCGTCACATGGGCTGGACCGAAGCGGCCGACCTGATCATCAAAGGCACCAACGGCGCGATTTCCGCAAAAACCGTGACCTATGACTTCGAACGTCTGATGGAGGGCGCAAAACTGCTGTCGTCTTCTGCGTTTGGTGATGCGTTGATCTCGCACATGTAAACCAGCTGACAAAAAAACCGCCTTCGGGCGGTTTTTTTATGACTGGATGACGAGCTGCGTCAGCTCGACACTGTTTCTTGCCGGGTGGCAGGGGTGCTCTGTTCGTTCGAAGGGGTGGCAGCCGCGATCTTTACTGCATGCAGCCCTTTGGGGCCCTGAATGATCTCAAAGCTAACGATTTGTCCGGCCTTGAGGGTCTTGTATCCGTCCATCACAATGGCCGAATAGTGGGCGAAGAAATCGATTTCCTTTCCATCCTCGTCGCGGCCTTCTCTGGCGTCGGTGTTAATGAAACCGAACCCCTTGGCATTGTTGAACCATTTCACCTTACCGACAGCCATACCCATATCCCTCTGCAACAGACTCCATCACTGGAGTATCATCCAGTTAATCCGCAGTCTAATCTTGCAAATAGATTGACTCCGCGGACCTTTTTTACCCACTGTGGGCTCTATTGGTTGTAACACCGATTTTCCGATAGTCAAGGTGACCGGGCAGTCGGAGTTGAAAACGTTCATAACAGCCCCCACCACTGTATTTGCACAACTGACGAACCTTTCTTTCCATGCATGCAATTAGCCAGATTCGACTAACATTCAATCAGGATCGCCCTGATTTACACGACGACGATTCCGCAGGCATTGCTGTTCAGGAGGCTAAGCCTGCTCTACAGGCGCCACCGATGTACAAGGTGGTTTTGTTCAACGATGACTACACACCGATGGATTTCGTCGTCGAAGTGCTCGAGGTGTTTTTTAACCTGAATCGCGAGCTGGCGACCAAGGTCATGCTGGCCGTCCACACAGAAGGACGGGCAGTATGTGGAGTGTTTACCCGCGACATCGCGGAGACCAAGGCCATGCAGGTCAACCAGTACGCCAGGGAAAGCCAGCATCCGCTACTCTGTGAAATCGAGAAGGACGGTTAATCGCCGACCACTTGGGTATGAGGTGAAGCTATGTTAAACCGCGAGCTCGAAGTCACCCTCAATCTTGCCTTCAAGGAGGCTCGTTCGAAGCGTCATGAATTCATGACCGTCGAACACCTGCTGTTGGCCCTATTGGATAATGAGGCTGCCGCCACCGTTTTGCGTGCCTGCGGCGCAAACCTCGACAAACTCAAGCATGATCTGCAGGAGTTCATCGACTCCACCACGCCATTGATCCCTCTTCATGACGAGGATCGTGAAACCCAGCCAACCCTGGGCTTCCAGCGTGTACTGCAACGTGCTGTCTTTCACGTACAGAGCTCGGGCAAACGCGAGGTGACTGGTGCTAACGTGCTGGTCGCAATCTTCAGTGAGCAAGAGAGTCAGGCAGTGTTTCTGCTGAAACAGCAGAGCGTTGCGCGCATCGATGTCGTCAACTACATCGCCCATGGCATTTCCAAAGTGCCAGGGCATGGCGATCACTCTGAAGGTGAACAAGATATGCAGGACGACGAGGGCGGTGAGTCTTCTTCTTCAGGCAATCCTCTGGATGCTTATGCCAGCAACCTCAACGAACTCGCGCGCCAGGGTCGTATCGATCCGTTGGTAGGCCGTGAGCTGGAAGTCGAGCGTGTCGCGCAGATCCTCGCGCGTCGTCGCAAAAACAACCCGCTGTTGGTGGGCGAGGCAGGCGTGGGTAAAACCGCGATTGCCGAAGGCCTGGCCAAACGCATTGTCGACAACCAGGTACCGGATCTGCTGGCCAACAGCGTGGTGTATTCCCTCGATCTGGGGGCTTTGCTGGCCGGGACCAAATACCGCGGCGATTTCGAGAAGCGCTTCAAGGCGCTGCTCAATGAGCTGAAAAAACGTCCGCAGGCGATCCTGTTCATCGACGAGATCCACACCATCATCGGTGCGGGCGCTGCGTCCGGTGGCGTCATGGATGCCTCGAACCTGCTCAAGCCATTACTGTCTTCGGGCGATATTCGCTGCATCGGTTCGACCACGTTCCAGGAATTCCGTGGGATCTTCGAGAAGGACCGTGCCCTGGCTCGGCGCTTCCAGAAGGTCGATGTGTCGGAACCTTCGGTGGAAGACACCATTGGCATCCTGCGTGGCCTGAAAGGCCGTTTCGAAGCGCACCACAACATCGAATACAGCGATGAAGCCCTGCGCGCCGCTGCGGAGCTGGCCTCGCGTTACATCAATGACCGGCACATGCCGGACAAGGCCATCGACGTCATCGACGAGGCGGGCGCCTATCAGCGTCTGCAACCGATCGAGAAGCGCGTGAAACGTATCGAAGTGCCTCAGGTCGAGGACATCGTTGCGAAAATCGCGCGAATTCCGCCAAAACACGTCACCAGTTCCGACAAAGAGCTGCTGCGTAACCTTGAGCGTGACCTGAAACTCACGGTCTTTGGCCAGGATGCGGCGATCGACTCGCTGTCGACTGCGATCAAACTGTCCCGTGCCGGCCTCAAGTCGCCTGACAAGCCAGTCGGTTCGTTCCTGTTCGCAGGGCCGACCGGTGTCGGTAAAACCGAAGCCGCGCGGCAACTGGCCAAGGCGTTGGGTGTCGAGCTGGTTCGCTTCGACATGTCCGAGTACATGGAACGCCACACCGTATCGCGTCTGATCGGTGCACCTCCAGGCTATGTCGGGTTCGATCAGGGCGGTTTGCTGACCGAAGCCATCACCAAGCAGCCTCACTGCGTGCTGTTGCTCGATGAAATCGAGAAGGCGCATCCGGAAGTCTTCAACCTGCTGTTGCAGGTCATGGACCACGGGACGCTGACCGATAACAACGGGCGCAAGGCGGACTTCCGTAACGTGATCGTTATCATGACGACCAACGCCGGTGCCGAAACTGCAGCGCGTGCTTCGATCGGTTTCACCTATCAGGACCACTCGTCCGATGCGATGGAAGTGATCAAGAAGAGCTTCACGCCGGAATTCCGTAACCGTCTGGACACCATTATCCAGTTTGGTCGCCTCAGCCATGAGGTCATCAAAAGCGTGGTGGACAAGTTCCTTACCGAACTTCAGGCGCAGCTGGAAGACAAGCGCGTGCAGCTGGAAGTGACGGACGCAGCGCGCGGCTGGCTGGCAGCGAGTGGCTACGACACGGCAATGGGCGCTCGTCCAATGGCGCGTTTGATCCAGGACAAGATCAAGCGTCCACTGGCCGAAGAGATCCTCTTTGGCGAACTGGCCGACCATGGTGGTGTGGTACACATCGACCTCAAGGACGGCGAGCTGACCTTCGAGTTCGAGACCACGGCTGAAATGGCCTGACGTTAAACCGCAACAAAGCAGAAAGGCGCCGATTGGCGCCTTTTTGCTGTCTGCCATGATCGTTCCCACGCTCCGCGTGGGAATGCAGCCCGGGACGCTCCGCGTCCCTTCAAAAGCCGAACGCAGAGCGTCCGTTGAGGCATTCCCACGCAGAGCGTGGGAACGATCCGCATTCACGCACAAACAAAAACGCCCGGCATAGCCGGGCGTTTTGTATTGACTTGATTAGCGAGCGCGGTAGGTGATGCGCCCTTTGCTCAAGTCATAGGGCGTCAGCTCGACGCGCACTTTGTCGCCGGTAAGAATACGGATGTAGTTCTTGCGCATCTTGCCGGAGATATGCGCGGTTACGACGTGCCCATTTTCCAACTCCACACGAAACATGGTGTTGGGCAGGGTGTCGACGACAGTGCCTTCCATTTCGAAGCTGTCTTCTTTCGACATGCAGTAAAGCCCTCGGTGTCCAATGAATGGCCCGGTGCAACTGCGCCAGGCAAAAGCGGCGTGCATTGTGCCCGAAAAATGGGGTTTAAGCCAAGGGGTTAGTGTCCTGTCTCACAAATACGTTCCTCTTTTGGCGAGTGGCTGTTGTCGTCAGGCAAGGCGCCGCGACGAGTCATAGCCCGCTATGGCAAGGAGCGGCAACGCAGCATGATGACAACAGACGCCGTCAAAAAGGAACAGTATTTGCGAGACAGGGCACTAGCTCAGGATGACCCAACGTTGATTAATCAGCAGTTCGATAGGGCGATATTGGGTCTTGTAGCTCATTTTTTTGCAGTTTTTGATCCAGTAGCCGAGATAGACGGCTTCCAGCCCCAGGCGTCGGGCCTCGCCGATTTGCCAGAGGATTGCATAGCGCCCCAGGCTACGACGCTCCTCCGCAGCTTCATAGAAGGTGTAGACCGCCGACAGGCCGTTGGGCAGCAAGTCAGTGACGGCCACGGCCAGCAGGCGGCCTTCGAGACGAAATTCGTAGAAACGGGAGAATGGCAGATCACGTACCAGGAAGGTCGAAAACTGGTCGCGGCTCGGCGGATACATATCGCCGTCGGCATGACGTTGTTCGATGTAGCGCTGATAAAGGTCGAAGTACTCTTCGCTGAACTTTGGTCTGGCCGGACGCACCTGTAAGTCGGCATTGCGTTTGACAATGCGTTTCTGCTGACGGTTGGGGGTAAATTGCGCCACAGGAATGCGCGCCGGTACGCACGCATTGCAATGCTGGCAATGAGGCCGGTAGAGATGATCGCCACTGCGACGAAAACCCATTTCCGACAGGTCTGCATAGACATGCACATCCATGGGCTGACTAGGGTCGAGGAACAGCGTCGTGGCCTGCTCCTCGGGCAGATAGCTGCAAGAGTGGGGCTGAGTGGCATAAAACTTCAAACGCGCCAACTCGGTCATGATCAACCCTCGGGATAAGCTTTTGATTAGGGGGCGCTCTCAATGAGTTTCCCCGCATTAAGTGTAAGCCACACGCGCCAATGTCGCTCAGCAAACCCAAGTGGCGCGGCCCGGTTGATCCAGGTGCCGCGCAAGGTAGCCGGCAAATTCGCGGCGGGGAATCGCTCGGGCGCCCAGGCTGTGCAGATGATCGGTAGGCATCTGGCAGTCGATCAGCACAAAACCCGAGTCTTTCAGGTGTCGCACCAAGGTGGCGAAGCCATACTTGGAAGCGTTGTCGGCGCGGCTGAACATAGATTCGCCAAAAAATAACTGCCCCATAGCCAGGCCGTAGAGCCCGCCGACCAGCACGCCATCGTCCCAGACCTCCACTGAATGGGCATAACCACGCCTGTGCAGTTCGACGTAGGCATCCTGCATCTCTTGGGTGATCCAGGTGCCGTCAGCGTATTCGCGCGGTGCGGCGCAGGCGCGGATGACCGCGGCAAAATCCCGATCGAAGGTCACTTGATAGCGCTGTTGGCGCAGCAGTTTGTTCAAACTACGGGAGACATGCAGTTCGTCGGGAAACAGTACCGTGCGCGGGTCCGGCGACCACCAGAGAATCGGCTGGCCCTGCGAGAACCACGGGAAGCAGCCGTGACGATAGGCTTGAATCAGACGATCGGCGGACAGATCGCCGCCCGCGGCCAGCAGCCCGTTGGGGTCGCGCATGGCTTTTTCCAGCGGCGGGAAGGTCAGGGTGTTGCGTTGTAACCAAGTCAGCATGGCATCCGGGCTTGCAGAAGGGGAGGGCGGTAGCGGGCCGTTGAGCCCGCCTTGCGCAGGTTAACCGTCAAACGGTGGGGATGTCATCGAGATACTTCTCGGCATCCAGCGCGGCCATGCAGCCGGCCCCGGCGGACGTCACCGCCTGACGGTAAATATGATCGGCCACGTCACCGGCGGCGAACACGCCTGCAATGTCCGTGGCAGTGGCATCACCTTCGCTGCCGCCCTTGATCAGCAGATAACCGTCGCGCATTTTCAGCTGGCCCTGGAACAGGTCGGTATTGGGCTTGTGGCCAATGGCGATGAATACGCCGGCCAGCGGCAAGTCATTGGTTTCGCCCGTATGGCTGTGCCGCAGGCGGGCACCGGTCACGCCGCTGGCATCGCCCAATACTTCGTCCAGATTCTGGTTCCAATGCAGGCGGATATTGCCGTTGGCGGCTTTTTCGAAGAGCTTGTCCTGGAGGATCTTCTCCGAACGCAATTTGTCGCGACGGTGAATCAAATGAACTTCCTTGGCGATATTCGACAGGTACAGCGCTTCTTCCACGGCCGTGTTACCTCCGCCGACCACCGCGACCACCTGGTTGCGGTAAAAGAAGCCATCGCAGGTGGCGCAGGCCGAAACTCCTTTGCCGGCAAAGGCTTCTTCCGATGGCAGCCCCAGGTATTGGGCCGAAGCGCCGGTGGCGATAATCAGCGCATCGCAGGTGTAGGTGCCGCTGTCGCCGATAAGCTCGAACGGGCGCTGTTGCAACTTGGCCGTATGGATGTGGTCGTAAACGATCTCTGTGTCGAAGCGTTCGGCGTGTTTTTGCATGCGTTCCATCAGTACCGGGCCGGTCAGGCCTTCGACGTCGCCGGGCCAGTTGTCGACTTCGACGGTGGTGGTCAGCTGGCCACCTGCCTGTATGCCGGTGATGACAACGGGTTTGAGGTTGGCGCGAGCGGCATAAACGGCTGCGCTGTAACCGGCGGGTCCGGAACCCAGAATGATCAGGCGGGAATGCTTCGCTTCAGTCATAAAAACACCTCATAAGCCTTTGTCACAAAAGAGAATGCATGCTCAAATTGGACCGCGCCTACTGTGCTGTTGGCTATGCTGCACCCAAGGGTCTCAAGCATGGCATCGGGTGAACAAACCCGTACAATGCTCGCTTGTAACAGTGTTTGTATCAAAAAAGCGGTGCGTGCCGTATTTCGAAAAACCGGGGCGCAGTGTTAAAAGTAGTCCCAGTTGCGCCTGTTAACTTTTTTACCTGCCTGGATTGGGCAGTTTTTATAGTCATTCAACAGATGGACGCGCCATGGGCGCAGGAAAAGAAGCGTTTTGAAGAAATCCACCGCAGCACCTAAAACAGTCGTCCCGCTCTGGCGCCAGCAATTGCACTACCGGCTCAAGGAAGGTGCATTGATCGCCATCGGCGCCTTGTGCCTGTTCCTGATGATGGCTTTGTTGACCTATGGCAAAGACGATCCGGGCTGGAGCCATAACAGCAAGATCGACGATGTGCAGAACTTCGGCGGGCCGGCCGGCTCTTACAGCGCCGACATCCTGTTCATGGTCCTGGGTTACTTCGCCTACATTTTCCCGTTGCTGCTGGCGATCAAGGCGTATCAGATCTTCCGCCAGCGCCATGAGCCGTGGCAGTGGAGCGGCTGGTTGTTCTCCTGGCGCCTGATCGGCCTGGTGTTTCTGGTGCTGTCGGGTGCAGCGCTGGCCCACATCCATTTCCATGCGGCGACCGGTCTGCCGGCCGGCGCGGGCGGCGCTTTGGGCGAAAGCCTCGGCGATCTGGCCCGGAACGCGCTGAATATCCAGGGCAGCACGCTATTGTTCATCGCGCTGTTCCTGTTCGGCCTGACAGTGTTCACCGACCTGTCGTGGTTCAAGGTGATGGACGTCACCGGCAAGATCACCCTTGATCTGTTCGAACTGTTTCAGGGCGCGGCCAATCGCTGGTGGGCGGCCCGTGTCGAACGCAAGCAACTGGTTGCCCAGTTGCGTGAGGTCGATGATCGCGTGCATGACGTGGTCGCGCCGACCGTCACCGACAAACGCGAGCAGGCCAAGGTCAAGGAGCGCCTGATCGAGCGTGAGCAAGCCCTGAGCAAGCACATGTCCGAACGCGAGAAGCAGGTACCTCCGGTGATTGCCCCGGCTCCGCCCAAACCGGCAGCTCCCAGCAAGCGCGTGGAAAAAGAGAAACAGGCGCCGTTGTTCGTCGACAGCGCCGTGGAAGGCACCTTGCCACCGATCTCGATTCTCGACCCCGCGGAAAAGAAACAACTCAATTATTCGCCTGAATCCCTCGCGGCCGTCGGCCACTTGCTGGAAATCAAGCTCAAGGAATTCGGCGTCGAGGTCTCGGTGGATTCGATTCACCCGGGCCCGGTCATTACCCGTTACGAAATCCAGCCAGCGGCCGGCGTCAAAGTCAGCCGCATCTCCAACCTGGCGAAAGACCTGGCCCGTTCCCTGGCCGTGACCAGCGTGCGTGTCGTGGAAGTGATTCCGGGCAAGACCACGGTCGGTATCGAGATTCCTAACGAAGACCGGCAGATCGTGCGGTTCTCCGAGGTCTTGTCGACCCCCGAGTACGATAACTTCAAGTCCCCGGTCACCCTGGCCCTGGGTCATGATATCGGCGGCAAGCCGGTCATCACCGACCTGGCGAAAATGCCGCACTTGCTGGTGGCCGGTACGACCGGTTCCGGTAAGTCGGTGGGTGTGAACGCGATGATCCTGTCGATTCTGTTCAAGTCTGGCCCGGAAGACGCCAAGCTGATCATGATCGACCCGAAAATGCTTGAGCTGTCGATCTACGAAGGCATTCCGCACCTGCTGTGTCCGGTGGTCACCGACATGAAGGACGCCGCCAACGCCTTGCGCTGGAGCGTCGCCGAGATGGAACGGCGCTACAAGCTGATGGCGAAAATGGGCGTGCGTAACCTCTCGGGCTTCAACGCCAAGGTCAAGGAAGCCCAGGACGCCGGCGAGCCGTTGAGCGATCCGTTGTACAAGCGCGAAAGCATCCACGACGAGGCACCCCTGCTGCAAAAACTGCCGACCATCGTCGTGGTCGTCGACGAATTCGCCGACATGATGATGATCGTCGGCAAGAAGGTTGAAGAGCTGATCGCCCGTATCGCCCAGAAGGCCCGTGCGGCCGGTATCCACTTGATCCTCGCGACCCAGCGTCCGTCGGTGGACGTGATCACCGGTCTGATCAAGGCGAACATTCCGACCCGTATGGCGTTCCAGGTATCGAGCAAGATCGATTCGCGGACCATCATCGACCAGGGCGGCGCCGAACAACTGCTGGGCCACGGTGATATGTTGTACATGCCGCCGGGCACCAGTCTGCCGATTCGTGTTCACGGCGCGTTCGTGTCCGATGACGAGGTTCACCGGGTGGTTGAAGCCTGGAAACTGCGCGGTGCGCCGGAATACAACGACGACATCCTCGCCGGTGTCGAAGAGCCCGGTAGCGGCTTTGAAAACGGCGGCGGTGGCGGTGACGATGATGCCGAAACCGATGCGCTCTACGACGAAGCAGTGCAGTTCGTCCTGGAAAGCCGTCGTGCGTCCATCTCTGCGGTTCAGCGCAAGCTGAAAATCGGCTACAACCGCGCGGCGCGCATGATCGAAGCCATGGAAATGGCCGGGGTCGTAACATCCATGAACACCAACGGTTCGCGTGAAGTCCTGGCCCCTGGCCCGGTGCGCGACTGATCCGGTTTTGAAAGGGGCGGTGTCTTGAGACGCCGCCCGCACTCCCACGAATGTTTATGAGGACTCCCATGCGTCTTATCCGCATGTTGCTGCTGCCGGTACTGGCTTTGACCACGCTCTCGGCCCACGCCGATGACAAGGACGTGGCGCGTCTGACTCAACTGCTGGAAAAATCCCAGACCCTGACCGCGCGTTTCTCCCAGCTGACTCTTGATGGCAGCGGCACCCAGTTGCAGGAAACCGCCGGTCAAATGTCCTTGCAGCGCCCGGGCCTGTTCTACTGGCACACCGATGCGCCGCAAGAGCAACTGATGGTGTCCGATGGCAAGAAGGTTTCCCTGTGGGACCCGGACCTGGAGCAGGTCACCATCAAGACCCTCGACCAGCGCCTGACCCAGACTCCGGCCCTGCTGTTGTCCGGTGACGTGTCCAAGATCAGCCAGAGCTTCGACATCAGTGCCAAGGAAGCCGGCGGCGTGATCGACTTCACCCTGAAGCCGAAAACCAAAGACACCCTGTTCGACAGCCTGCGTCTGTCGTTCCGCAACGGTCTGGTCAATGACATGCAACTGATTGATAGCGTCGGTCAGCGCACCAATATCCTGTTCACCGGCGTGAAGGCCAACGAGCCGATTCCGGCGTCCAAATTCAAGTTCGACATCCCTAAAGGGGCGGACGTGATCCAGGAGTAAGACGCATAACCTGTGGGAGCGGGCTTGTGTGGCGAGGGAGCTTGCTCCCGCTGGGGCGCGCAGCACCCCCAAAATGGGACTGCTGCGCAGTCCAGCGGGAGCAAGCTCCCTCGCCACAGGATTTTGCCAGACTTGAGAACTACGTAAAAAAACGAGGTTTCAACCGCACGTGATGGACCTGTTTCGCAGCGCCCCGATTGCTCAGCCCTTGGCCGCACGCCTGCGCGCGACCAATCTGGACGAGTACGTCGGTCAGGAACACCTGCTCGCTCGCGGCAAGCCTTTGCGCGAAGCCCTGGAGCAGGGTGCCCTGCATTCGATGATTTTCTGGGGGCCGCCGGGGGTGGGTAAAACCACGTTGGCGCGGCTGCTCGCGGAAGTTTCCGATGCGCACTTCGAAACGGTTTCGGCAGTACTGGCCGGCGTGAAGGAAATCCGCCAGGCGGTGGAAGTCGCCAAGCAGCAGGCCGGGCAGTACGGTAAACGCACCATCCTGTTCGTCGACGAAGTGCACCGCTTCAACAAGTCCCAGCAGGATGCGTTCCTGCCATACGTTGAAGACGGCACGCTGATTTTCATCGGCGCAACCACCGAAAACCCCTCGTTCGAACTCAATAACGCGCTCCTGTCCCGGGCTCGCGTCTATGTGCTCAAAAGCCTCGACGAAGCGGCCCTGCGCAAACTGGTGCATCGCGCGCTGACCGAAGAGCGTGGGCTGGGCAAGCGGCAACTGACCCTCAGCGATGAAGGTTTCCAGATGCTGTTGTCCGCCGCCGATGGCGATGGCCGGCGTCTGCTCAACCTGCTGGAAAACGCCTCGGACCTGGCCGAAGACAACAGTGAAATCGGCGTCGATCTGCTGCAAAGTCTGCTCGGTGACACCCGTCGGCGCTTCGACAAGGGCGGCGAAGCCTTCTACGACCAGATCTCCGCGCTGCATAAGTCGGTGCGCGGTTCCAATCCCGATGGCGCGCTGTACTGGTTCGCGCGGATGATCGACGGCGGTTGCGACCCGCTGTACCTGGCCCGGCGCGTGGTGCGCATGGCCAGCGAAGACATCGGCAACGCCGACCCTCGCGCCCTGAGCCTGTGCCTGGCGGCGTGGGAAGTGCAGGAGCGGCTCGGCAGCCCCGAAGGTGAGTTGGCAGTGGCCCAGGCCATTACGTATCTGGCCTGCGCGCCGAAAAGCAATGCGGTGTACATGGGCTTTAAAGCCGCGATACGTAGCGCCACCGAACACGGTTCGCTCGAAGTGCCGCTGCACTTGCGCAATGCGCCGACCAAGTTGATGAAGCAATTGGGTTATGGCGATGAATACCGTTATGCCCACGATGAACCGGATGCCTACGCCGCTGGCGAAGACTACTTTCCGGACGAGCTCGAACCGCAACGGTTTTATCAGCCCGTGCCCCGCGGCCTGGAACTGAAAATCGGCGAAAAGCTTAATCACCTCGCGCAGCTTGATCGTCTAAGCCCCCGGCAGCGGAGAAAATAGTGATTCCATTGATCGTTGCCGTTTCTGTCGGCGGTGTCGCCGGCACGCTATTGCGCTTCGCCACCGGTAACTGGATCAACGCGAATTGGCCGCGGCACTTCTATACCGCGACGCTGGCCGTTAATATCGTGGGCTGTTTGCTGATCGGCGTTCTATACGGTCTGTTTTTGATTCGCCCGGAGGTACCGTTTGCGGTGCGCGCCGGGTTGATGGTCGGCTTCCTCGGGGGGCTGACGACTTTTTCATCCTTTTCACTGGATACGGTGCGCCTGCTGGAAACCGGGCAAGTGCCGCTGGCCCTGGGCTATGCGGTCATCAGCGTATTCGGCGGGCTGCTCGCCACCTGGGCTGGCCTGTCCTTGACCAAACTTTGATAACGAGAAACCGACATGCTCGATTCCAAACTGTTACGTAGCAACCTTCAGGACGTAGCGGACCGCCTGGCATCCCGTGGCTATGCTCTGGATGTTGCGCGCATCGAAGCGCTGGAAGAACAGCGCAAGACCGTCCAGACCCGCACCGAAGCTCTGCAGGCTGAACGTAACGCGCGCTCCAAGTCCATCGGTCAGGCCAAGCAGCGCGGCGAAGACATCGCGCCGTTGATGGCGGACGTCGAGCGCATGGCGGGTGAGTTGAGCGCCGGTAAAGTCGAGCTGGACGCGATCCAGACCGAGCTGGATTCGATCCTGCTGGGTATTCCGAACCTGCCGCACGAATCGGTGCCGGTCGGCGATGACGAAGAAGGCAACGTTGAAGTGCGCCGCTGGGGCACGCCTAAGGCCTTCGATTTCCCGGTTCAGGACCACGTGGCCCTGGGCGAGAAGTTCGGCTGGCTGGACTTCGAAACCGCCGCCAAGCTGTCCGGCGCCCGTTTCGCCCTGCTGCGCGGCCCGATCGCCCGTCTGCACCGTGCGCTGGCGCAGTTCATGATCAACCTGCACATTAACGAACACGGTTACGAAGAGGCTTACACCCCGTACCTGGTGCAGGCGCCTGCGTTGCAGGGCACCGGTCAGCTGCCGAAATTCGAAGAAGACCTGTTCAAGATCAGCCGCGAAGGCGAAGCCGATCTGTACCTGATCCCGACCGCTGAAGTGTCGCTGACCAACATCGTCGCCGGCGAAATCGTCGATTCGAAACTGCTGCCGATCAAGTTCGTGGCGCACACGCCGTGCTTCCGCAGCGAGGCCGGTGCATCGGGTCGCGATACTCGCGGCATGATCCGTCAGCACCAGTTCGACAAGGTCGAGATGGTGCAGATCGTTGAACCATCGACCTCGATGGAAGCGCTGGAAGGCCTGACTGCCAACGCCGAAAAAGTCCTGCAACTGCTGGAACTTCCGTATCGCACCCTGGCGCTGTGCACGGGCGACATGGGCTTCAGCGCGGTCAAGACCTACGACCTGGAAGTGTGGATTCCAAGCCAGGACAAATACCGCGAAATTTCGTCGTGCTCCAACTGCGGCGATTTCCAGGCCCGCCGCATGCAAGCGCGTTTCCGCAACCCGGAAACCGGCAAGCCTGAGCTGGTCCACACCCTGAACGGTTCCGGCCTGGCGGTCGGTCGTACCCTGGTGGCGGTGCTCGAGAACTACCAGCAGGCCGACGGTTCGATCCGTGTGCCTGAGGTGCTCAAGCCGTACATGGGTGGCCTTGAGGTCATCGGCTAAATGGACTATCTGCCGCTGTTTCATAACCTTCGCGGCAGTCGTGTATTGGTCGTCGGCGGAGGGGAGATTGCCTTGCGCAAATCCCGCCTGCTGGCCGAAGCCGGTGCGCTGCTGCGGGTGGTTGCACCGCAAATCGAACCGCAACTGCGCGAGCTAGTGGTCGGCAGCGGTGGCGAGTGCCTGGTGCGTGGCTACGTCGAGGCGGATCTGGACGGTTGCGGGCTGATCATCGCCGCCACCGACGACGAACCGCTGAACGCGCAAGTCTCCGCCGATGCTCATCGGCGTTGCGTGCCGGTCAACGTGGTGGACGCGCCTGCCCTGTGCAGCGTGATCTTCCCGGCGATCGTCGATCGTTCTCCGTTGATCATCGCGGTGTCCAGCGGCGGCGATGCGCCGGTGCTGGCGCGGTTGATTCGCGCCAAGCTGGAAACCTGGATTCCTTCCACCTACGGGCAACTGGCTGGTCTGGCGGCGCGTTTCCGCACTCAGGTCAAAGGCCTGTTTCCGGATGTGCAACAGCGCCGGGCGTTCTGGGAGGATGTATTCCAGGGCCCGATTGCCGACCGGCAACTGGCCGGGCAGGGCGCCGAGGCCGAGCGCTTGATGCTGGCGAAAATCAATGGCGAAGCGCCTGTCGCTACCGGCGAGGTTTATCTGGTGGGTGCCGGGCCGGGTGATCCCGACCTGTTGACCTTCCGCGCCTTGCGTCTGATGCAGCAAGCCGATGTGGTGCTGTATGACCGTTTGGTAGCGCCGGCGATTCTGGATTTGTGCCGTCGCGATGCCGAGCGAGTCTACGTCGGCAAGCGCCGCGCCGATCACGCCGTGCCTCAGGAGCAGATCAACCAGCATCTGGTGGATCTGGCCAAGGCCGGCAAGCGCGTGGTGCGCTTGAAGGGCGGCGATCCGTTCATTTTCGGGCGCGGCGGTGAAGAGATCGAAGAACTGGCGGCCCATGGCATTCCGTTCCAGGTCGTTCCGGGTATTACCGCTGCCAGTGGTTGCGCGGCCTATGCCGGGATTCCACTGACTCACCGCGATTACGCGCAGTCGGTGCGGTTTGTCACCGGGCACCTCAAGGACGGTTCCACCGATTTGCCGTGGGCCGACCTGGTCGCGCCGGCGCAAACCTTGGTGTTTTACATGGGGCTGGTGGGCCTGCCGATCATCTGCGAGCAGTTGATCAAGCACGGTCGCGCGGCCGATACCCCGGCGGCGTTGATCCAGCAGGGCACCACGGTCAATCAGCGGGTGTTTACCGGCACCCTGGCCGACCTTCCACGGCTGGTGGCGGAGCATGAAGTACATGCGCCGACGCTGGTGATCGTCGGGGAAGTGGTGCAACTGCGCGAGAAACTGGCGTGGTTTGAAGGGGCTCAGGGGCAGGTCTGATTTGTGGCGAGGGGGCTTGCCCCCGTTGGGGCGCGTAGCGGCCCTGAAAGCGTCGTACGGGGTCTCACTGAAAGTCCGCGTCCGCCGGTTTGCGACTGCTTCGCAGCCGAACGGGGGCAAGCCCCCTCGCCACAGTTGATCGTGATCATTTTCAGGTTTCAGTGTTCTGTCAGGCCTTGCGCCAAACCCCTTTCCCCTTCAACCGCTCCCGATCATGAGCTGCAGTGAAATCCTGCGCCGGCCCTTTAGGCACGATCCCGGTTGGATTGATGGTCTTGTGGCTACCGTAGTAGTGATTCTTGATGTGCTCAAAACTCACCGTTTCGGCTATCCCCGGCCACTGATAAATCTCCCGTAGCCAGTTCGACAGATTCGGATAATCGGCAATCCGCCGCAGGTTGCACTTGAAGTGTCCGAAGTACACCGCATCGAAACGAATCAGCGTAGTGAACAGCCGAATATCCGCTTCCGTCAGGTATTCACCCGTAAGGTACCGGTTCGCGCCCAGCAATTGCTCTAGCCGATCCAGCTCACCAAACAGTTCGTCGAACGCTTCTTCATAAGCCTGCTGCGAGGTGGCAAATCCGGCGCGGTACACGCCGTTGTTTACCGCCGGATAAATCCGCTCGTTCATGGCGTCGATATCGTTTCGCAAGGGCGCCGGGTAGAAATCCAGGTCATTGCCGGTCAGCTCATCAAAAGCGCTGTTGAACATGCGGATGATCTCCGCCGACTCATTGTTGACGATGCGATTTGTCTGTTTGTCCCACAGCACCGGCACCGTGACGCGGCCGGTGTAGTCGGCAGTATCGGCGGTGTAGCGCTGGTGCATGAAATTGAAGTGATCGAGCTTGTCGCCGGTCGAGCCCAGGTTCTTGTCAAAGGTCCAGCCGTTTTCCAGCATCAACCAACTGACTATCGACACGTCGATCAGATTTTCGAGGCCTTTGAGTTTGCGCAGGATCAGCGTGCGATGGGCCCACGGGCAGGCGAGGGAGACGTAGAGATGATAGCGACCGGCCTCGGCGGCAAAACCACCGCCGCCGGTCGGCCCTGGCTTGCCGTCGGCGGTCAGCCAGTGGCGACGCTGCGCCTGTTCACGCTGGAACGTGCCGTCCTTGCTTTCATACCACTGATCTTGCCAGCGGCCTTCGACTAACAAACCCATGTTCAAAACTCCTCAACCGATAAGCGTTGGAGAGGAGTCTATGCGCATGGGTTCGAACAAAAAGCGCAAAGGTTAGGCAGTTATGATCGGTTAAATCGATTTGTCCCGGGCGTCCCAGTACTGCTGGGCGGTTTCGAACGCTTGCTCGCGAGGCTGACCGAGGCCGCGCAACGCCAGGGCCATGGTCGAAATCAACGCCATTTGCGGGTAGCTATCGACCACGTCGCCACGCCACACCGCTTTCAAATGCTCCGGATCGAGGCTGGCCGGTTTGACGTGGCGCTGGGTCGACATCTGCGGCCACTCTTCATCCCAGCTTTCGCCGCCAGTGGTGCCATACAGGTGACTGTCGGCATCCGGGTTGATCTCGATTTCACCGCCATCGCCCTTGATGACGATGGCAGTGTCGCTGAGCAAACCGCTGGCCTCGCGATGTACGGCCTGATAGCCGGGGTGGAAAATGCTCTGCAGGCCGCAACGGGCGCCCAACGGATTAAGAATCCGCGCCAGGGAATGGATCGGCGAGCGCAGGCCCAAGGTGTTGCGCAGGTCGATCATCCGCTGAAGCTGCGGGGCCCAGTCCACCAATGGCATGAACGCCAGACCGCCTTGATTGAGCGCAGCGTCGACCTGCTGCCAGTTGCGGCACAGTGGAATGTTCAGCGTCTCGAGCAGTTGTTCGCTGTACAGCCGACCGGCCGTGTGCGCGCCGCCGCCATGCATGAAGATGCGCACGCCGTTCTGCGCCAGGCACTTGGCCGCCAGCAGGTACCACGGCAAGTGACGCTTCTTGCCGGCATACGTCGGCCAGTCCAGATCAACCGCCAGCGCTGGCGGATTCAGGCGTTCACGCACGGCTTCGGCGAACCCGGCCATTTCCTCGGCGCTTTCTTCCTTGTGCCGCAACAGCATCAGGAAGGCGCCGAGCTGGGTGTCTTCGACCTTGTCGTCGAGTAACAGGCCCATGGCCTCGCGGGCTTCTTCGCGAGTCAGGTTGCGGGCACCGCGTTTGCCCTTGCCAAGAATCCGCACGAACTGGGCGAAAGGGTGCTCTTCGGGCGTTTCGAGGGTCAGTGCTGGATAGTCGGTCATAAGCAATTCGTCGGTTTGGGCAGGCCCGCCAGTTTCGCGGCGAGTTTGGCAGGGGTGCCTTTGAACAGTCGGTTCAGGTGCAGGCTGTTGCCCTTGTCGGGGCCGAGTTTCAATGCGGTGTACTTGATCAGCGGGCGGGTCGCCGGGGACAGCTGGAATTCGTCGTAGAAACTGCGCAGCAGTTCGAGAATTTCCCAGTGTTCCGGGCTCAACTCGATGTCTTCGGCAGCGGCGAGGGCGGCGGCCACCTCGGCAGACCAGTCGCTCAGTTCGACCAGGAAACCGTCCTTGTCCAGTTCAATGGCACGGGCGCCGACCGTCATGGATTTCATAGCCAGCTGTTGACCTTGTCGTAGTGAATCGACAGTTCGACGAAGGCCGGGTAATCGATGGCCTTGGCCCAGTCCGGGACTTGCAGAGCCCGCGCTTGAGCATCTTCGGCCAGTACGAACAGATTCAATTGGCGGGCGTGCAGCGCGCCGAACGGCGCAGTGCCTGGCTGCAAGGCATAGGCCGCATCGCCACTGAGCAGCAGCGCATCGTTGGCGCCGATCACGCGCAGGCAACTGCTCAGACGTTCATCGCCAAAAGGGGAATGAGACAACACATGCAAAGTCGACATCAGAGGGTGATCACCTGGTCGTAACGGTCAATAAGGGCGGTGATTTCCTGGGCGGTCAGCACCCGGGCTTCTTCAAGTGACAGGTTTTCAGGGTCCAGGCCACGGGTCGCGGCGCTTTCACCGCAGACGAACAGGTCTTCGACGCCAAACATCGGCAAGGCTTGCAGGTTGGCGCTCAGGTCTTTCTGTTGCAGGGCCTTGGCGTTCTGTTCATTGGCGAGCTGAAACACGCCGTCATCGAGAAACAGCAGGCCGATCGGCAGATCGAAGGCACCACCGGCCAGCACGATGTCCAGCGCTTCGCGCGCATTCGGCCCGGACCACGGCGCCTGACGGCTGATAATCAGCAAGGATTTAGCCATCTCACGTGCCTCCGAAACAGATCAAGCGGTCAGCGTCCTGCACCGCGTCATGCAACTGGCCGAGGCCGGACAATTCCCACGGCGCACCCACCGCTACCGCTTCACGCTGATAGCGCTGGGCTTCTTCCTCGTTCAACACCCCACGGCGCAGGGCGGCGGCGATGCAGACCACGCCATCGAGTTGATGCTCAGTGACAAAGTTGCGCCATTGCTTGGGCAAATCCTGCTCGTCCTGAGGCGTGACCACGCTGCCGGACGCGTTGTAGACGCCATCCTGATAGAAAAACAGCCGGACAATCTCATGCCCGCCGGCCAGCGCGGCCTGGGCGAATAGCAGGGCACGGCGCGAGGAGGGCGCATGGGCGGCGGAAAACAGCGCAATGGCGAATTTCATGATGGGCTCGATCAGCAAAACTGCGGCCATGATAAAGCTTTATCGGCGGGGCGGCGAAGGGCGTTTATTCGTAGACCGAGTCGCTGCTATCGCGAGCAGGCTCGCTCCCACAAGGGATTTGTGTCGTACAGAACACTGAAATCCACTACAGACCCCTGTGGGAGCGAGCCTGCTCGCGATAGCGGAGTGTCAGGCAACATCAATGCTGAATGTGATAACCCGATCAGCGCGGCATATAACCCAACTGCCAACGCCGCGGTATCTTCAATGACAGCACCCCCAGCGCTCCTGCCAGCAGCCCGCTGACAAACAGCGCCTTGAGCCCAAGATGCTGTTCCAGCAAAGCACCCAGCACCGCGCCGGCAAACATCCCGGCCCACGGGATCAATTGCACTCGCCAGCCGTTGCGCCGCTCGCCAAGCATCCACCGCCCCAGCCCACGGCCAAATCGCGACAACGCGCCAGTGACGTAAGTCAGCCCGACCGGCAGGCCGTTCACTTCTTCCACGGCGGCATTGAGCATGCCCATGGCGATGATTGCCGCCAGCAGCGCCGGCAATTGCGTCTCATAGGGCCAGGCCGCAGCGCCGCAGAGCAACGTGGCGATGCACAGCATCAATGGCAGCGCCCGTCGGCCACCGAACCGGCTGACGACAATGCCCAAGGCATTACCGATGACGAACGTGGCCACGAGAATCAGCAGACGCAGGGTCAGCCCGAGGTCGCCATCGCTGATCGCCACGGCCAGACGGGTGGTGTTACCGCTCATGAAGGACACGAAGTCGCCGCTGGCCATGAAGCCGATGGCATCGGTCATGCCGGCGAGCACCGACAAACCGGCGACTAGCGCCAGGCCGATGCGTCCGCGCCATTTATGGGTATGCAGATGGCCCGGCGTGGCCCGGGTGCCTGACGGAGAAGGCAACATTGAAGAGGACTTCCTTGAGCCGCGAGATTATTTGGTTAACCCATATAACTCGTAATACTCCAGCCAGTCCATGCCGGCCATCTCCGCGACTTCCTTGTGCACCTCCAGGCGTTGGGCCTGGTAATCCTCAGGCGTGGGGGCAGTCAGTTGCAGCGTCAGCTCCCAGGCAAACAAACCCAGGCGCTCAGCCTCGGCTTCGAACGCTTCATGCAAGCGCTCGTCGCGGTACTGCTCCACTGTCTCGCCCTTGGCCTGGGCCAACAGTGGATTCAGGTTGTCCAGTTCGACGCGCAGCTCAGGACGCTCATCGAGAAACTTTTTCAGCGCCTGCTCGTGTTGCTGTTCGGTTGCCGCCATGGTCACTCCTTGGAAGACTGCTTTTTGCTCGCCTTGGCAGCCGCGGCCAGACACTCGAGAGCAAACTGCTCGGGGTAGGTCATCTGGATCGGCGTGGTTTCGCCTTTGACGGTTCTTTCGCCATCGAGAATGTAACGAATCCGCTTGTCGGTGACGCCAATTCGCTTGGCGATCCAGGAAGGCGTCTGACCGATCTGGCTGATCAGCTTGTCGGCGTATTCAGCGGTTGGTTTGTAGTATTCGGCGTTGGGTGTCATGACCTTTCCAGAAAAATGCGCCCGAAAAAATGGGCGATGCGGCGTTAATGGCGCGACAGGGTGCGCGAATCGTTGCGCGGTGTCGCGGTATAAATGAAGTAAAGCAGAACGATACGCCGCGCCGCGGTGATACAGTCCGCTTTTTCTTGATGAGCGAACGCAATGCGAATTCTGATGGTGGCGCTGGCCGCAACCTTGCTGGCGGGCTGCGCCGGATCGGCGATGAATGACGCCCGCACCAAAACCCCGTACAAAACCCTGACCTCGGACAAACCGGAAAAAGTCGTCGCCCAGTGCGTGCAGTTTGCATGGCAGGACGAAGCGGTGTTCGGCGTCGATGCGGGCGCGTATTTGCAGCCGGGCAAGAAGGGTGGCTCGACGGTGTATACCCGTTCGGCCGAGTCCTTCGTGGACGTGACCACCGACGCCTCCGGTACAGCGTTGAGCTACTACGCGCAGCATGACGACTTTGTCGCCAAGCGCCGATTGGCGGCGTTGGCGACCTGCTTGTAAGCAAGATCAAAAGATCGCAGCCTTCGAAGGCTGCGATCTTTTGGGGCCCCCCCGAAAATCGAAGGTTACAAATCCACCAACCGCTTCTGGAAAAAGAAGCGCTTATGGCCCGGCGGGTAATCGGCAATGTGCCCCAACTCGCTGTATCCGTGTTTTTTGTAAAACTCCGGCGCCTGGAAGTCGAAGGTGTCCAGCCAGATCCCCACGCATTCCTTTTCCCGCGCCAGGTCTTCGGCCATCTGCATCAGCTTCGAGCCCATCCCTTGTCCCCGGGCCTGCTCCGGCACCGACAACAACTCAATGAAAAACCACTGGTAAAACACTCGGCCATAGAGCCCGCCGAGAATCTCGTCGCTGTCATTGCGTACCAGCAAAGCAATCTGCTCCGACACCGTGGCCCCGGCCTTTGAGGCGTTGTAGGCGCGCAGCGGTGTGAGGATCGCCTCGCGCTCTTCCGGGGTGGCATTTTTCGACAATTCGATTCGCAGGGTCATAGGCAACACATCCTTATGGCAGTGAACACGGAGCCTATCCCGGTTGTGGCGATTGTTCTATCCCCCGCAACCGAAGGAACCCCCGGGGCCCCGGGAATGTCTAGCCTGAACAGCATCGTTGTTGAACGCAGCCATTGAGGACAGCCCGTGAACATTTTCGAAGCCTTGCGCGAAAGCCACGACCGTCAGCGCCGCTATGCCGATGCACTGATTCAAACCCGGGGCGACACCCCGGAACGGGTCGAGGCTTACAAGCGGCTCAAATCCGAGCTTCAGGCCCACGAAACCGCTGAAGAACGCCATTTCTACATGCCGCTGATGGAGTTCGACAATGGTGTGGATCTTAGCCGCCACGCCATCTCCGAACATCACGAAATGGACGAGATGATGGAAACGCTGGATGCGACCGAAATGTCCAGTCCGTCCTGGTTGGCAACGGCGAAAAAGCTCTCGGAGAAGGTCCATCACCACTTGAAAGAGGAGGAGCAGAAGTTCTTCCAGATGGCCGGTAAGTTACTCGACGAGCAACAGAAAGAAACCCTCGCCGGGCAGTATCAGAAAGAATACAAGGCGCAACTTTCCTGAGGATGAAAGCGCCGCAATGCGGTTCACTCAAGAGAGTCTTGAGTCAGTAAGAACTTGTGGCGAGGGAGCCAACACACCTTGCCGGCAAGGTGAAATGATTTGAATCCAATGCGCTCCTTATAGAGAATCGCCATCTTTGCCTCGAAAGGATGCGCGCGATGAAGTTCGAAGGGACTTTCCAATACATGGGCACTCACGGGATCGTCTTCAACGTCTCGCAGATCACCCTCACCGACAGCGAGCGCGGACGCCTGCGCGAGCTGCATTTTGGCGAGGCGAAAAGCGCCCACTATGAGGTCAACAGCAAGGTCGTCGAGGTGTACGACAAGATGCAGGCCAAGAGCCTGCCGTGCGTGATGATGATCGGCATCTCCAAGCCGCTGACCCGGCAACAGGGCGATGTCCTCAATGCCCAACGCACCAAGATCGCCAACCTGGCCGCCTCCGCCTTCGGTGGCGCTGCCGGTACTGTGGGCGGTTTAGCCGGACCTGCAGGCAGTGTCGCCGCAGGTACTGTTGTAACGGCGGGTGTGCGCTCGTACGTCAATGACGCTCTGCCCACCTACCATGCTGGCGACGTAATCGTCAGCATCCAGGCGCAGGTCAATGGTGGGATTGGCCCACAGCGCTCTTCCGAATCCCTGATCATCAAGACCTGAGTGGGGCTGCACATGTCCGAAATTACCCAGACGGTCATCGTTGTGGCGCTGGCCTTTCTACTTGATCGGTTTCTTAAGCCGTACCCGCTGCGCAAGTGGCTAGGGGTGACGCTGGTGGTGGCAGGCGCAATCGGCTGCGTTGCAGTGAGCCAGACCCAGTTGCTGGGCTTTGACTTGGGATTGATGTCGGTCCTTGCCGTGCCGGTGGGCGCGGGGCTGTTCGTGACCAGGCGGCGGTTCGAGCAGATTGGCTGAAGGTCAGGAAGGTGTGTTGACCGGACGGATACCTTGCTCCCGCTTGAGTGCGTAGCGCTCACAAAAATCGCAATGGTTGTCAGATTTTTGGGGCCGCTACGCAGCCCAGCGGGAGCAAGCTCCCTCGCCACAGGTTTCTCTGACTCAAGATTCTCTTGGGAGCGCCATTACGGCAGTCGCCGGGCTTTTCTGTTTTCGCCTAACATGGACGCTTTCTGACGAACATAAGGATGGATTGTCATGTCGAACACAGCCGAGCGGGTCAACATCATCGAGTCCCAAGTGCTGTCCCACGACTGGTATCTGCTGAAGAAAATCACTTTCGATTACTTGCGCAACAACGGCGACTGGCAGCGTCAGACTCGCGAAGTCTACGACCGGGGCAATGGCGCGGCGATTCTGCTGTTCAACCGCGAGAAGAAAACCGTCGTACTGACCCGCCAGTTCAGGCTGCCGGTGTTCGTCAACGGCCACGATGGTTTGCTGATCGAAGTGGCGGCGGGGCTGCTGGAAGGCGTTGCGCCTGAAGAGCGCATTCGTGCTGAGGCCGAGGAGGAAACCGGCTATCGCGTCCACCATGTGCAGAAGGTTTTCGAAGCCTACATGAGCCCCGGTTCGGTGACTGAAAAGCTGCATTTCTTCATCGCTGAGTACGACGCGTCTTCGAAGGTCAGTGATGGCGGCGGGCTGGAGGAAGAAACCGAAGAACTGGAAGTGCTGGAATGGACGTTCGACGAGGCGTTGGCGGCGTTCTATCGCGGGGAGATCTGCGATGCCAAGACCATCATGCTGCTGCAGTATGCGGCGATGAAGAATGTCTTCGGAGCGGTTTGAGCAGGATTGGATTGGCCTCTGAATTGAGAGAGCGTTCAGGCACAATGGTCGAGCATTTCGGCACAGTAACCAGCCTTTGCTCTCTCTAAACTCGTGCCTCACGCCAACACTCAGATGAGGTCACGATGAACATCAGAATAATCCTATCCGCATTGTCCATGGGCGTCGTGCTCACGGGACACGCTGCCGAGTTCTCGCTGACAAGCCAGGATATTGCTGAAAACCGCCCGCTGACCAGTCGCGAGGTGTTCCAGGGTTTCGGTTGCGAAGGGGGTAATACTTCGCCCGAGCTTTCCTGGCGCAACGCCCCGGCGGGTACCAAAAGTTATGCGATCACGGTCTACGATCCTGATGCGCCGACCGGCAGCGGCTGGTGGCATTGGACGGTGGTCAACTTACCCGCTTCAACCAGCAGTTTGCCAAGAGGGGTCGGCTCGAACCTGCCTGCCGGAGCAGTACAAGGGCGAACCGATTATGGCCAACCGGGATTTGGCGGGGCTTGCCCTCCAGTAGGGGATAAGCCGCATCGCTATCAATTCACCGTATGGGCGCTGAAAGTCGATAAGCTACCACTCGACAACCAGGCCAGCGGCGCCTTGGTGGGCTATATGCTCAATGCCAACGCCTTGGCCAAAGCGACCATTACTTCAACTTACGGACGTTAAGAACGATGCGCCCTTGTTTCGGCATACAGCACCGGGAAAATATTATCGATGCGTGTGTCATACGGGCGCGACAACCCCATACATTGCAACGGGTGCCGATATTCGCTACCGCCTTGTGTCGAGTGCGGCAGGGGGAAAAACTGCTGCAATGGGATGACCGGCAGATGCGTGCAGGGCCGCAACATCTGATTCTGATGCCGGCCGGGCGCGAGCTTGGCATCTCGAACTTCCCGGGCCTTCACGGTCACTACATTGCCGATGTGGTGACCTTTCCCGGTTCGACATTGCGTAACTTCAGCAGCCGATATGGCCAGCAGCTCATCAGCCATCGCCATGCCCAGAAGACAGACCTGTGTGTCCCTCTGGACAGGCATACCACACAGGCATGGGATCAGTTATTGGCCTCCATCAATGCGGATGCTCCGGATGCATTACGCACCCACTATGGGGAAGCGGTGCTTCTGAGCCTGTGCCTTGGCGGCCAGGCTGGACCGCTGCTGATGGATCGCAACGATCCACTGTGCGAACGGGTGCAGCAGCTGGTAATGGGCAGCCCGGAAAGAGACTGGACTGTTGCGCACGTTGCACAACACCTGAACCTGGGGGAGTCGACGTTGCGTCGCCAACTGGCCAATGAGGGGGACAGTTTCAGGAATATCCTGGAAAACGTTCGGCTGGCGACGGCGCTGCAATGGTTGCAAACCACGTCTCGCCCCATCGGTGAAATTGCCGGTGCCAGCGGTTACGCCTCGGCCTCACGTTTTGCAGTGCGCTTTCGCTCACACTATGGCTTGTCGCCACGGGAATTGCGGGCGACGATTTAGGTAATTCCTGTGAGATGTTCCCTGTCTTTTTGAAACTGTGCGTTTTGTGGCGAGCGAGCTTGCTCGCGCTGGGCGTGAAACGCCCCTTGTCGAAGATTTTGCCAGCGCTACGCACTGGAGCGGGAGCAAGCTCCCTCGCCACAAGGGCTCATTAGCTCAAAAACAAATCATCCATCTTGCCGGTCCCTGACCATTCGCAGCCCTCCAGCGTCAGCAACCGCTCTTTCGCCTCGAGCCCACCGGCAAACCCCGTCAGTTTTCCCGACGCACCAATCACCCGATGACAGGGCGCGATAATCGAAATCGGATTCTTGCCATTAGCCGCCCCCACCGCGCGAACCGCACTGGGATTGCCGATCTGCCGGGCAATCTCGCTGTAGCTACGCGTTTCGCCAAACGGAATGGTCAGCAGCGCCTGCCACACCTTCTGCTGAAATTCCGTCCCGGCAAAATCCAGTTCCAGTTCGAAACGGTTACGCGTGCCGGCGAAGTATTCCTGCAACTGCTGTGCGGTGCGCACCAGGATCGGGTTGTCCGCTGCTTCAGTCATCGGTCCCAGCCTTACCCGGCCCGGTTTGTCGTTTTCCCAGAGGATGGCCGCCAGTCGCGCGCCTTTCGCCACCAGTTTCAATTCGCCGACCGGAGACGCCAGGGTGGTGAAGGTGTAGGACATGCCGGCGGACTCCGCAAAAGTGCTGAACAGGGGCCCAGCATACTGCCTCGTCGGGGAGGCGCAATACGCAATCCCAGCCATACTTGCCTACTGCTCTTGAACCGTTCCTGCTGTTTTTGAACAGAACCTGAAAACAAAAAGAGACCGACTCATGAAGTTCGAACCTTTTACCAAATCGCTCGTGGCAACCGCATTGGCGCTGAGTTGCCTGACGGCCCACGCGGCCTCCGTCGCCCCGGTCGCAGCCGAAAACGGCATGGTCGTCACCGCCCAGCATCTGGCCAGCCACGTCGGCGTCGATGTGCTCAAGAATGGCGGCAACGCCGTCGATGCCGCCGTTGCGGTGGGTTATGCGCTGGCGGTGGTGTACCCCGCGGCGGGCAACCTGGGCGGTGGTGGTTTCATGACGATTCAATTGGCGGACGGGCGCAAGACGTTCCTCGACTTCCGTGAAAAAGCCCCGCTGGCCGCGACCCCCGACATGTACCTCGACAAAGCGGGCAACGTCATCCCGGACCTGAGCACACGCGGCCATCTTGCCGTTGGCGTGCCGGGCACCGTCTCGGGCATGGAACTGGCCCTGAAGAAATACGGTACCAAACCCCGCAAGGAAGTGATCGCCCCGGCCATCAAGCTTGCCGAAGACGGTTTTGTGCTGGAGCAGGGCGATGTCGATTTGCTGGAGTACGCCACCGACGTCTTCAAGAAAGACATGCGCGACTCGGGCTCGATTTTCCTGAGCAATGGCGAGCCGATGCAAGTGGGCCAGAAACTCGTACAAAAAGACTTGAGCAAAACCCTGCGGGAAATTTCCGAGAAGGGCGCCGACGGTTTCTATAAAGGCTGGGTGGCCGACGCCATTGTCACCTCCAGCCAAGCCAACAAGGGCATCATCACCCAGGCTGACCTCGACAAATACCAGACCCGCGAACTGGCGCCGATCGAGTGCGATTACCGTGGCTATCACGTGGTCTCGGCGCCACCGCCAAGCTCCGGTGGCGTGGTGATCTGCGAGATCATGAACATTCTCGACGGCTACCCGATGAAAGACCTGGGCTTCCGCTCGGCTCAGGCGATGCACTACCAGATCGAAGCGATGCGTCACGCGTATGTGGACCGCAACAGCTACCTCGGCGACCCGGACTTCGTGAAAAATCCGATCGCCCATTTGCTGGATAAAAACTACGCGACCAAAATCCGTGAAGTCATCGATCCGCAAAAGGCCGGCGTGTCCCGCGAGATCAAACCCGGCGTAGCGCCCCACGAAGGCAGCAATACCACCCATTACTCGATCGTCGACAAATGGGGCAATGCGGTGTCGGTGACCTACACCCTCAACGACTGGTTCGGCGCCGGCGTCATGGCGAGCAAAACCGGGGTCATCCTCAACGATGAAATGGACGACTTCACCTCGAAAATCGGCGTGCCGAACATGTACGGTCTGGTGCAGGGCGAAGCCAACGCCATCGCCCCCGGCAAGGCGCCGCTGTCGTCCATGAGCCCGACCATCGTCACCAAGGACGGCAAAGTCGTCATGGTCGTCGGCACTCCCGGTGGCAGCCGCATCATCACTGCAACCCTGCTGACCATCCTCAACGTGATCGACTACGGCATGAACATCCAGGAAGCGGTGGATGCGCCGCGCTTCCACCAGCAATGGCTGCCGGAAGAAACCAACCTGGAGAACTTCGCCACCAGCCCGGACACCAAGAAGATGCTCGAAAGCTGGGGGCACAAATTTGCCGGGCCGCAGGACCCCAACCATATCGCAGCTATTCTGGTAGGTGCGCCTTCGCTGGAAGGCAAGCCAGTGGGCAAGAACCGCTTCTATGGCGCGAACGATCCACGGCGTAATACCGGGTTGTCACTCGGTTACTGAAACAGGCGATCACCGGCCACCTGAACTCCCGGGTGGCCCCGATCCCCGTAGGAGCTGCCGAAGGCTGCGATCTTTTGCCTTTGATGTCAGCGAAAGCAAGATCAAAAGATCGCAGCCTTCGGCAGCTCCTACGGGGCTCGAACGTAGCCTCGCAAACTCGACAGTTGCTACAGGTTAAAAAGGGAGTTGAATTCCATCGTTCTACCGACCTATCTAAGGAAGGAAGCCATGAGCACCGCACTCCTGATCATCGATGTCCAACGCGCGCTGTGCACCGGCGAATACGAATGCTTCGACATCAATCGAGTCATCGACACCATCAACGACCTCAGCACCAAAGCCCGGGCCGCCGACATGCCGGTCATCCTGATCCAGCACGAAGAAGAGGGCGACCTGCTGCAATACGGCAGCGAAGGCTGGCAACTGGCCGAGGGTCTGAAGACTTCACCCCAAGACCTGCGGCTGCGCAAAACCACCCCGGATTCGTTTTACCAGACCCACTTGCATGAACAGCTGCAAGAGCTGGACGCCGACCGCCTGATCATCTGCGGCCTGCAAACCGACTACTGCGTCAACGCCACCGTTCGCCAGGCGCATCAGTTGGGCTACGACGTCGTGCTGGTGGCCGACGCCCATTCCACCATCGACAACGGCACGATGAGCGCCGAAGACATCATCGCCGAGCACAACAAGGATCTGGCGCACCTGACCGGCTCCGTGGCGCGAATCGATGTGATGCCGGCCAGTGAAATCAAAGTCTGAACACCGCTAGACGAGCGAGTTTGCTCGGTCAGGTTATTCTCAGATGTGATTTTTTCTTTAAGTAAAACGGGCGCCGATCATGGCGCCCGTTTTCGTTCAATCCGTCTGCAACCGCCGCACCACTGCCTGAAAACGCTCCGACGCGACCCAATTCGGATCCGCGTCCTCCACAAGCAGCATGATTCCCAGATAATGTTCCAGATGCAGCGTAATCGTTTGCCCCTCGACTACCAGGTCCCAATAACGCTGATCCAACCCATTGATCTGTGCCGTCCAGGTCCCGCCCAGCCCTTGCTCCAGTTCACTGGCAATGCGATTAAACAGTTCCCGGTCGGATGTCTCCGAGAGATAAATTTCCCGCAGTGGTGGGGACAACGGATGAGTCATGTTTTGCTCCTTGATGACGATCGTGACTTTACGCTTCCTGCGGAGTTTGTGATGAGCGACTTTGGTGTTCGACAACCTACCCAGAACTGGACGCAATCACTGCGCCTATGGCATGGTCAAAAAAATAATACGCCATGTAGCGAACAGGATCAGAACGATGGAGGAGGGTGATGAGGTCGGTGCCAAGGCGTCGATGACAACATTGCAGGCATTCAATCTTTGCGTATTGCACCTGGGGCGTCTTGCCCGAGATCGCGGTGCATCCCGGTTCATCACCGACGGCCTGCAGGCATTCAGCCAACTGGTGCCTTTCGCTTCGGCCTGGTGGGGCGAGATGTCCGGGTCAGGCGTCGATGTTTCGCCCAGAAACTGGATGCACGGGCGAATCAATCTGCCCGAGTCGTTTGCCGCCGAGTGGCACACGTGTGCGCGCAACGACAAATTCTCCCAAGACACCATGAGCCGACCCGGTGAGGTCGTGCGCGACAGCGGCTTCACCGACCCCAATGAAGAAGTGAACGCCTTCGCTCGGCGCCACGACCTCTACTACCTGATGTGCATCACCTTCGAGTTACCCGAAAGCGGCTTGATGTTCTTCGTCTGTCTCTACCGAGGCATTGACGCCTCGGCTTTCAACGACAACGAGGCCGATCTGTTTTCCGCCTTCTGCGACCACCTGTTGCAGCTGTGGCGATTCCAGGTGCAGGACATGATCCGATTCGACACGGGCAACGGGGCTTCGGACTTTGGTGTCGCGCGCATGGACGGCAGCTTGCTGTACGTGGGGGCAACGCTGTGTGCAGCCATTGAGCGTGAGTTACCCGGCTGGAACGGTTCAATGCTTCCCGCGCAGGTGATCGCGCAACTGCAAAAGGCGCCCTGCGTCATGCGCCTGGGCCGCTGCGCCCTGACACTGAGCCCTAACGCCGAGCACGTTATCCTGTCGCTCGAAGCCCAGTCACGCGGGGCGATGCTTGCGCCACGGGAGCGAACGGCAGCGATGCTGTTCGCCGCCGGCCATTCCTACAAGGAGATTGCCAAAATCCTTGAATTGAGCCCTGCGACAGTGCGCACCTATCTGCGCAACTGCTACCTGCAACTGGGCGTGAAGAGCAAGGTGGAACTGGGTTCAGTCCTGCGTTCCGCGACCTCGCTCGCGGATGCGACGCGCCCCTTGTAGGCGCGAGGCTTGCCCGCGAAGGCGTCAGGTCTGGCGCATCGCGTAATCGTTCTTCGCGGGCAAGTCGGATCGCCGCACCGCTCGCGCCTATAGGGGAGTGGAGCTCACATTTCTAAGGTGTATTGATTTTATCCAGCACCCGGTTCGCCGTGATCTCCGCCACCATGATGCTGTTCGAAATGCCCAGCAGGGCATAGCGCGATTCACCCTCCAGATGATCCACCAACTGATGGACCATCACATCGACCGAGGCCAGCGTCTCGACCAAAAAAACCGCGAGTGTTTCGGCTGTGGCCTGTGGGTCCACGGAAAACATAGTGCTGGGTGTACGCGCGGTGGCTTTGATGTCGGCATTCGACGGGAAGTGGAAGTCGAGGGCGCGTTCTGCGGCCTCATTGAGCTTTTTTGAATCGGGTTCGTACGGGGAGATCGGATCGGTGTCCGGCGGATTGGGTGTGACTTTGAACATAGATGAAAACTCCTTGTTGCAGATTTTAAGGAGCCATCACCCTCGCTACCAAACGAAGGGTGGCGGCCATACGCGGGTTGGTAGACCGGCTGCAACAGGAAACCCGGCGCCCACAAAGGAGCCCCACGCATGACCACCATAAAAGCAGAGTCCCAAAAAAGAGACGGCATAAGGTGTTGCCATACGGCTGTTACAAGGCGGGCTACCAAACCCGATCACTGTTTTTCAGTGACAGGGAAACGATATAGCCCGCCCCATAGCCGCACAAGCCGGCGGATTCTGGTGCAGCCGTAGGCAACGGCGCAAGGTTTTGTAGCTTTCAGGAAGTAACTTTCAGGTCTTTTAAACAAGCCTCTTCGATCAATGTTGACTGTGCCGCCGTCTTCGCGAGCAAGCCCGCTCCCACAGGTTCCGCCGCTACACCAAATCGGATGCCTGCCATCTAATTGCCTCACCCCTCCTCATTTGTAGAGGTCCATCCGACGCCTGCGCCCTATAGGGTATGCCCTGCATATCAGAGGCTTGCGGCCGTCTGTTCGGGCCACTTCCAAAACTATAAAAATAGAGGTGAGGCAGTTGAAATTTTCCAGGCTGTTTATCGCCGTTGCGTCGACAACGGCATTTTCCTGCATGGCGCTGGTGGGGTGTCAGACACAGGGTTCGACACCGGCTGACATGGTGATGCGCAACGGCTATGTCTACACCGTCGATGGCAAGAACTCCGTGCAACAGGCGATCGCCGTCACGGGCGGGAAGATCGTCTATGTCGGCAGCGATGAAGGCGTTGCTTCGTACATCGGCACGCAGACACAGCTGATCGATCTGGCTGGACGCATGTTGATGCCCGGCTTCGTCGATGCGCACATGCATCCGGGGGACGGCGGTCGCGCCATGACGTTGTGCGACCTGAAATACCAGACGATGACCCGCAAGGTTTTCCAGGAAACCATTCAGGCGTGTCTGGATGCCGACAAGGGCAAGGGCCCCGATGTCTGGCTTGAGGTGGGCAGCTGGGACCGCATGGGCATGACCGGGCTCGACGGCGATCCCGACAAGTCGACGCTGGATGCACTCAAGACCAATCGCCCGATTCAGGTCCGTTCCACCGACTTCCATACCGTGCTGACCAACTCTCGCGGCCTGGCGGTCGCGGGTATCAACAAGCACACGGTCAATCCGGGGGATGGCAAGTACGTGCGCGACAGCGCCGGCAACCCGACCGGTATCTGCGAAGACGGTGCCGCCGATGCCATGGCCGCCGTGGTGCCGCCAGCCAGCGACGCAGAAAAACTCAACCAGACCCGCGCGGCGCTCGATGCCATGCGCCAGCAAGGCATCACCAGTTTCTTCGATGCCTTGTCGGGGCCTGAAAATGGCAAAGCGTTTACCACCCTGCAACAGTCGGGCGAGCTGACCGCTCGGGCCTTGTTGGCGATCAAACTCGACCCTGCCGCGGCCGCTGCAGACCCGGCGAAAACCATTGCCGAGGCCAAGGCATTGGCCAACACCTACGACCAGGGCGAAGCCAAAGTCGCGCCGGGTGTGAGCATGCGTCACGTCAAATTGTTCATGGACGGCATCATCAACGCTCCAGCGGATACCGGGGCAATGTTGACCCCGTACTTGCGCAATGCCGGCACCGATGCCGCGCCCAAGTGGACGCCTGGCAAGAACATCGGTGAGCTGTATTTTCCGCCGCAAGTGCTCAATCCGCTGCTGTTGCAAGCGGTGCAGGCCGGCCTCGACCCGCACCTTCACGCCACCGGGGACCGAGCGGTGCGTGACTCGTTGAACGGTATCGAATACGTGCGCCAGCAACTGCCGGGCAACGGCTTTCGTCCGGCCATTACTCACGCCGAGTCGGTGGACCCCGCCGACTATGCACGCTTCAAGGCGCTCGATGTGACCGCCAACATGTCGTTCCAGTGGGCCCAGCAGGCGCCGTCCACGGTCGACGGCACCAGCGATCATCTCGGCCCGACGCGTTTTGCCCGCATGGAACCATCGGGCAGCATCAGCCGCGCGGGTGGCCGGGTTGCTTACGGCAGCGACTGGCCCGTCGACCCGCTCGATGAATTCCTGGCGCTGAAGATCGGTGTCACCCGTTCAGGCGATCCGCTGAACCCGCATAGCTATGGCCCCAAGTATGCCGGCAGGTTGAATGCCGACCCGGCACTGACGCGCACCGACGTGTTGCGCACCATCACCATGAACGCCGCCGAGCAGCTGAAACTGGAGGCTGTCGTCGGTTCGGTCGAGGTGGGCAAGTTCGCCGACTTGATCGTGCTGGACAAGAACTTCATGCAGGTGCCGGAGGACGAGCTGGGCCGAAACGAGGTGCTGCTGACGGTGGTCGGCGGCAAGGTCGTGTGGGCCAAGGCGCCGTTCGTTGGACTTGATCCGAAGGCATTGTCACAAGCGTCCACATCCCGAACCGCCCAATAAAAACAAGAGAGTGTTCCGATGCAACTATTCATTCCCAACCTGTTGGCCGCAGCCCTGGCCCTTTCCTCGGTGCAGGCCATGGCCGCCGCTGATCTTGTGCTGTTCAACGGCAAGGTCTTTACCGCCGAACCCGGTCAAGGACTGGTTCAGGCCGTGGCGGTGCAAGACGGCAAGATTCTTAAAGTGGGCAGCAATGCCGAGATCAACGCCTTGGCCGATGCCCAGACGCAACGAATCGATCTGGCGGGCAAAGTGCTGATGCCTGGAATGATTGATACCCATAGTCACCCGGTCGTTGCGGCCTTCAACAGCCAGGGGGCCAACCTGCTGGATGAAGTAAAGCCGTTGCCGGAACTTGAGCAATGGGTGATCGAGCAGGATGAAGCGGGGCGGGCACGGGCCGGTGACGTGATCAGCATTGCCGGGGTGAGTTCGGCCTATTGGGAGAAAAGCCGCGAGCTCGGTCAGCGCTTCAATCAGGGACGCTGGGCGGACCAACCGGTGGTCCTCAGCGGGATTGACGGGCATACCGGCTGGGCCAACAACGCGATGCTCAAGCGTCTGAAGATCGACGCGACATTGGTAAAAGGTCTGTCGGAACAGGACCGCAGCTTCGTGGGGCACGCAGCGGACTTCACCCCCAATGGTTTGTTCGCCGAGTCGCGCTGGGACAAGGTACGCAGTCAGATCCCCGCGCCCGGCAACGAGGTCATGCTCAAGGCTGCCCGCGAGGCGGTGAAGGTCAATAATCAATATGGCGTTACCGCCTGGATGGACGCGGCAGCGAATGCCGGAAGTGGTGATTCGCTGTTCGATTTCCAGGCCACCGAGCAGAGTTACGGTGTTCTCCCGCTTTACCGCGAACTGGCGGAGAAGGGCGAGCTCAATGCCCACGTCGCGGCGCTGCTGCTGGCCAACCCAAAAAGCCGGCCGGCCGATCTGGAAGTGCTGGCCAAGGTGATGAAGAAATTCGAGGGCGTGCCCAACCTGAGCTTCCCTGGCATCAAGGTCTTCGCTGACGGCGTCCTGGAGTTTCCGGGGCAGACGGCAGCGGTGATCGTTCCGTTCACGAACAGTCACAAAAACGGTCAGTTGCTGATCGACCCGGCACACTTTGGTGAATTGGTCGTCGCGGCGGAGAAGCGTGACTGGATTGTGCACATGCATGCGGTCGGCGACCGTGCCGTACGTGAGTCACTCAATGGCTTTGAATACGCGCGCAAACTCAACCCGACACCGATGGCCCACAGCATCACGCACCTGCAACTGGTCAATCCAAAGGAGTTTCCGCGCTTCAAGCAGCTTGGCGTGATCGCTTCCATGCAGCTGCTGTGGGCCACCGGCGAGTCTTACACGGTGGAGTTGGTCAAACCGTATATCAGCGCGTTCGCTTACGGTTATCAGTATCCCGCCGGGTCCCTGCATAACGCCGGTGCGGTCATCGCCGGTGGCAGTGACTGGCCGGTGTCCAGCCCCAACCCGTGGAATGCCATCGCCCAGGCCAGCACTCGCAAAGGGCCGCTGGGTGTGTTGAATGCCAAAGAAAGCATTGATCGCCAGACCATGTTCTACGCCTACACCCTCAATGCCGCCAAAGCCCTGCGGCTGGAGCAACAGATTGGTTCGCTGGCGCCCGGTAAACAAGCCGATCTGATCATCCTCGACCGTGATGTGTTCAAGGTCAGCGACGACGAACTGTTCGACACCAAGGTCCTGAAGACTTTCTTCGCTGGCAAGCAGGTTTACGCGCCCGCGTCCTGACGACTACCTGCCGGTAGCACCGAAAAAAATGCTCCTGCTCCTCGCATTGCGAGGGGCAGGGCAACGCCGTGCCCGAAATCACCCGCTGATCCATAAAAATAAGAGACTTGTATGAACGTACGCTCAGCATTGACCCTTGCCAGCCTTGTATTGGCTCCCCTGACCAGCCAGGCACTGACGCTTAACGATGACTTCAGCCTGGACATGACCCTGGGCGTTGTCAGTGACTACCGCACCCGTGGCATTTCGCAAACCCTGGGGGATCCGGCGGTTCAGGCCGGCGCCACGCTGGTGCACAGCAGCGGCTTGTACGTTGGCGCCTGGACCTCGAATATCGATTTCGGCGGCCCATACAAAACCCGGCAGGAACTCGAGTACTACGCGGGCTACTACTGGCAGGCGACCGAGGCAATCAGTCTGGATCTGGGGTACATCAAGTACGACTATCCAAAGGAAGGCCAATTCAACATGAGTGAGGTCTACGCCATCCTTGACGTTTATGGCGTGAAGCTCGGCGCCAACTACTCAAACGATACGCCGAACTTCTTTGGCGAGGACCAGGACACCCTCTACACCTACCTCAGCTACAAAATCGAATTGCCGGCCGAGATCGGCCTGGACCTGCGCGTGGGTCGCAACGATGTCAAAGACCCGGCTTTCTGGTCCGCCAACGGCGAAAGCCGTGATGCCTACACCGAGTGGGAAGCCAAACTGACCCGTGATTTCGTGGGCGTGACCTGGGGCTTCAGCTACATCGATACCGACCTGTCGAAAAGCGAATGCGCGAGCTGGTACGGCTATGGCGATCTATGCACTGCCACCGTGGTCGCCAGTGCCAGCAAGGCCTTCTAAGCGTTAAAAGCTCCGTCAGTCAGTTAACAGTCAAGCGATCAATTGTGGCGAGGGAGCTTGCTTGTGGCGAGGGGGCTTGCCCCCGTTCGGTTGCGCAGCAGCCGTCGCTTTTGGGGCCGCTTCGCAGCCCGGCGCGAGCAAGCTCGCTCGCCACAGAACACCTTTGTCCGTCTGCCCCTCAGAAGAGAACACCGTAATGACCAAGGTCAGTGATAGTCAGCAGCGAAGTCCCCTGATCGAGACACGTTCGATCGATTACATTCCCGAGGCCGAGCGTCATGGCAGCCTCTACAGCCAGTTCACCCTGTGGCTCGGCGCCAACCTGCAGATCACCGCGATCGTCACCGGCGCTCTGGCCGTGGTGCTGGGTGGCGATGTGTTCTGGTCACTGATTGGTTTGCTGATCGGCCAGTTGCTCGGCGGTGCGGTGGTTGCCCTGCACGCGGCACAAGGACCGAAGCTTGGGCTGCCGCAGATGATCTCCAGTCGCGTGCAGTTCGGCGTCTATGGGGCGGCGATCCCGATTGTGCTGGTGTGCCTGATGTACCTCGGTTTCAGCGCCACCGGCGCGGTACTGTCGGGGCAGGCCATTGCCCAATTGATCGATGTCAGCGACAGCGCCGGCATCCTGATTTTCGCCTCCTGCATCGCGTTTCTGACGATCTTCGGTTATCGGGTCATCCACTTGGTCGGACGGGTCGCCAGCGTGCTGGGCATCATTGCCTTCGTCTACCTGTTTACCCGGTTGATGACGCTCAACGACATCGGCCTGTTGCTGGAAAATCGCCATTTCGGCTGGAGCACTTTCCTGCTGGCGGTATCCCTTTCCGCCTCCTGGCAGATCGCGTTTGGCCCTTATGTGGCCGACTACTCACGCTACCTGCCGAGCAAGACCTCGTCCTGGAAAACCTTCGCCGCCGTAGGCCTGGGAACGGTGCTGGGCGCTCAGGCGTCAATGGTACTCGGGGTGTTCGCTGCGGCATTGGCGGGCACGGGTTTTCGTGGGCATGAAGTCGCCACCATCGTTGGTTTGGGCAGTACCGGCGTGATCGCTTCCTTGCTGTATTTGAGCGTGGTATTCGGCAAGGTCACGGTGTCGACCCTCAACGCTTATGGCAGCTTCATGTGCGTGGCCACCATCATCAGTGGCTTTCGTCGTGGCTTGGAGATATCCGCCGGTAAACGCATGCTGTTTGTGCTGGCGATTGTCGGTGCGTCCACCGCGCTTGCATTGCTGGGGCAGCACTCGTTTCTCACCACGTTCAAATACTTCATCCTGTTTTTGTTGACCTTCTTCACCCCGTGGAGCGCGATCAACCTGGTGGATTATTACTTCATCAACAAAGAGCGTTATGACATTCCCGCGTTGTCCGACCCGGCGGGGCGTTATGGCCGCTGGAATGTGTTGGGGATCAGCGTGTATGTCTTCGGTGTGCTGGTTCAGCTGCCATTTGTCGACACGCACTTCTATTCCGGACCGATGGTCGCGCAGCTCGGCGGCGTCGATATTTCCTGGATCGTCGGGCTGGTGGTGCCGGGCATTCTCTACTACGGGCTGGCCAGGACATCCGGGCTTGCGGTGTCGGTCGAAGGCAACTCGAAGGCTTGAAGGCCCCGTCGTTCAGGGGCTGCAGAGTGGGCGCGGCGATAACTCCCTTGTGTTCAAGCGTCTCCTATACTGATCCGCGTTGACAGGTTCAACGCAGATCCTGAATGCCGTTGGAGCAGCCAGCGGCTTCCCTACGACTCAACAGTAAGGAGAACGAATATGGCAATCCGTATTGGCGACGAAGCACCGGACTTTACCGTCGAAAGCACCGAAGGCCCGCTGCATTTCCACGAGTGGATCGGCGACAAGTGGGCGATCCTGTTTTCGCACCCCAAGGACTTCACCCCGGTGTGCACCACTGAGCTTGGCTACATGGCAGGGCTCAAGCCGGAGTTCGATAAACGCAACACCAAGATCGTCGGGCTCAGCGTCGACCCTGTCAGTAACCATCAGACCTGGGCCAAAGACATCGAAGAGACCCAGGGGCACGCGGTCAACTATCCGATGATCGGGGACGAGAATCTGGTGGTGGCGAAGCTCTACGACATGATTCATCCGAATGCCAGTGGCGGCGCACGGACTGCCGTGGACAACGCTACGGTGCGTTCAGTGTTCATCATCGGCCCGGACAAAAAGGTCAAGGCGATGCTGATCTACCCGATGAGTGCCGGGCGCAACTTCGATGAAGTGCTGCGTCTGCTCGATTCTCTGCAATTGAACGCCAAGCACACCGTCGCCACCCCGGTGAACTGGCGTCCGGGCGAGGACGTGATCATTCCCACTTCGGTCTCCGATGAGGACGCCAGGAAGAAATATCCGGATGGCTTCAAAACGCTGAAACCTTATTTGCGCACGGTGGCGCAACCGAAGTAACCGATCCGTCGGGAGACCCCAATGCCAGTCAATTAAGCGAAATCCATGTGGGAGCGGCGGTGCGGCGATCCGACTTGCTCGCGAAAGCGGTGTGTCAGGCGACATCTATGTTGACTATGCCGCCGCCTTCGCGGGCAAGCCCGCTCCCACAGTGACCGGTGTTGTTCGCAAAATTTGTGTACGTTGCTAATTCATTTGTGGGCAAGACTCAGTGGCGACTGCGCACTACTCGCCCTCAAGCGCGAGTTCGCTCGGGTCGGCCCCGCACATCTGTGCCAACACCTGAACCACCAGGGCATGATCCTCACGCTGGGGCAGCCCTGAAACGGTGACGGCGCCAATGCACCCCACGCCTTTGACCGATATCGGGAAGCTGCCGCCATGATCGGCGTAATCACGCAGGGGCAACCCCATCAAACCTTCGAGTGAGTCGCCCTGAAGCGCAAAGGACCGGCCTACGCGGTATGAGCTGAGTTCCATCAGTTCCACGACATTTCGCTTGCGTCGTGCCCAGTCGGCATTGCTGGCGGAGGTTCCGGGCATCGAGTAGAAGAACACGGTGTCCCGCGCCAGCCTGACCTCAACCGTGGCGGACACGCCTTGCTCCTCGCAGGCGGTTTTCAAACGGGTGCCCAAGTCCCAGGCCGTCGCTTTGTCGAAGCGCTCAAACTTCAGGGTTTCTTCCTGGAGTGCGATGCGTTGCAGGTCGGTTTTGATGTCCATGATTTCTCCCTCATCCCTTTCGGGCGGTCGTGCTGTTACGCACGGTTAATGTGAACGGCAGCACCACATGGCGGTCCGGGATGGGCTTTTTTTCAATGAGGGCGATCAGCATTTCAACGGCCTTTTGGCCAAAGATTTCGGCGGGTTGCGCGATGGTCGTCAACGCTGGATCACAGTAGGCTGCGAACGGAATGTCATCGAAACCGACCAGAGAAATATCTTCGGGTACCCGCAAACCCTGTTGTTTGATGCGCTTCAATGCACCGATCGCCATTTCATCGTTTTCGCAAAAGAATGCGGTCGGACGGTCGGGCAGTTCCAGCAGCATTCCCGCGCCATCAAAACCGGCCTTCAACGTGAAGTCCCCGTGGCAGATCAATTGCGCGTCCGGGGCGATTCCGGCCTGGTGCAATGCATCTTGATAACCGGCCACACGGTCGCGTGTGAGCGGGCTGCTTTTCGGGCCTTTGATCAGGCCGATCCGGCGATGGCCCAGATCGATCAGATGCTCCGTCATGGCTTTGGCCGCCGCCCGGTTGTCGAGGCTGATGGTCGGATGCCGCCCGCCTTGAATCACCTCGCAGGCATTGACCAAGGGCGGTGATTCGCCGTTGGGGAAGGGCGATTCAAAAGGGTCGTAGGCGCGCAACTGAATCACGCCGTCGGCCTGGTGGGCGTACGCCAGCGCGGCAAATTCTCGCTCGATTTCCTCGCGGCCCTGGGTGTCGCACAGCAGCAGTCGGTATCCGGCCGCCTGTGCCGCCTGTTGGGCACCGCTGATCACCCGTGCGAAAAACGTGTTGGCGATGGCCGGGACCAGAATCACCAGATTGCCGGTTCTGCGCGAACGAAACTGCACGGCCATGAGGTTCGGCCGGTAGCCGGCCTGTTCCACGGCTGCATTGACCTTGTCCCGGGTTTCGGGGAGTACGCGCTCGGGCGACTTCAGCGTTCTGGACACGGTGGCCACCGAGACGCCGGCCAGCCGGGCTACTTCACGGATATTGGACAAGACGACCTCGTTATCGAACCGGCAGATGTAAGCGTGGCCGGCGAGCTTACCGCAGTCCGGCTGTGCGCTGAAATGAGCTTCATTTTTAATCCCGGGTTTGACACCTGAAGTAACTGAGCCTAAATTTCCGGCATGATGTAACCGGTTACATCATAGTCAAACCCGAAGCGTTAATCCGCCCCGAACAAGAGAAAATTCGCGATGAGTGTTGCAACGGCAAAAATAAGAATGGGGTTTGTCGGGGGCGGCGAGGGTGCCTTCATCGGCAAAGCCCACCGCCAGGCCGCCGGCCTCGATGGTCGTTTTGAACTGGTGTGCGGTGCATTCAGCCGAGACGCCCGCAACAATCAGGACACCGGCGCCGCGCTGGGGTTGTCCGCCTCACGCTGCTACAGCGACTGGCAGCAGATGCTCGATAGCGAGCGCGCACTGCCTGCCGACCAGCGCATGGAGCTGTTGGTCATCGTCACGCCCAATCACTTGCACGCGCCGATCGCCAGCCAGGCACTGAATGCGGGTTTTCATGTGTTCAGCGAAAAGCCCGCGGCACTGAATCTGTCCGAACTGCTGGCGCTCAAGGCGGTGGTGAAGAGCAGCGACCGCCTCTATGGACTGGCCCACACGTATCTGGGTTACCCGATGGTCTGGCAGGCGCGCAAGATGGTGCGTAGCGGCGTGATCGGCGCTGTGCGCAAGGTCATCGTCGAGTACCCGCAAGGCTGGCTGAGCCGGGATGTGGCCGGGCAGGGCAACAAGCAGGCGAGTTGGCGCGATCAGCCCGAGCAGTCCGGGTTGGGCGGCTGCATTGGCGACATCGGCACCCATGCCTTTTCACTGGCCGAATTCGTCGCGGACCAACCCATCGAACAGGTGTGCGCAACCTTGGGTTCGCACATCGCCGGGCGGCAACTGGACGATGACGCGGCGATGCTGTTCAAGATGGCCGCCGGGGCCAGCGGGGTGTTGATCGCCAGCCAGGTCTGCGCCGGCGAAGAGAACCCGTTGAAGATCCGCGTCTATGGCGACAAGGGCGGGCTGGAGTGGCGTCAGGAAGAGCCCGCGAGCCTGATCCATCGCTCCCTTGATCAACCGTTGAGCATCCTTCGTTCCGGTGTCGGCCAGCCCTGGTTGTGCGAGGCCGCCAGCCAGCGCATGCGTTTGCCCGCCGGGCATCCCGAAGGTTATCTCGAGGCCATGGCCAATCTCTATGGTGATTTTGCCTCCGCGATCCGCAGCAAGGTCGAAGGCAACGATGCCCCCGGCGTGCCGGGCATCGACGTCGGGTTGCGCGGCATGGCGTTCATCGAGGCGGTGGTCGCCAATCATCGCGGCGACGCGAAGTGGACCGAACTGGTCTGCAACCCATGAATCCAGAGAGCCTTCCCGTGAACCACACCTCCCCAACACCGGCAGGCCTGCGCGGCCCGGGTATTTTCCTCGCGCAGTTCATGTCCGCCGAAGCGCCCTTCGACACGCTCGCAAACATTGCCCAGTGGGCCGCGGCGCAGGGTTACAAGGCCATTCAATTGCCGACCCTGGGCACGCAATATATCGACCTGGCGCGCGCCGCCGACAGTCAGGATTACTGTGATGAGTTGAAAGCCGTCTGCGCCCAGGCTGGTGTCGAAATCAGCGAACTGTCGACGCATCTGCAGGGCCAACTGGTGGCGGTGCATCCGGCGTTCGATACGTTGTTCGATGACTTTGCCCCCGCGCATGTGCGCGGCCAGCCTCAGGCCCGCACCGAGTGGGCCATCGATCAGTTGAAGCTCGCCGCGCGCGCCAGCCAGCGCTTGGGGTTGAAGGCGCACGCGACGTTTTCCGGGGCGCTGCTGTGGCCCTACGTCTACCCGTGGCCGCAACGGCCGAGCGGTCTGGTCGAGCAGGGTTTTGCCGAGCTCGCCAAGCGCTGGTTGCCGATCCTCGATTGTTTTGAAGAGGCCGGAGTCGACCTCTGCTACGAGATCCATCCCGGCGAAGACCTGCACGACGGCGCCTCGTTCGAGCGTTTCCTTGAGGCCGTCGATCACCATCCGCGCGCCGCGATCCTCTACGACCCGAGCCACCTGCTGCTTCAGCAAATGGACTATCTGGGCTTCATCGATCGCTACCACGAGCGCATCCGCATGTTCCACGTCAAGGACGCCGAGTTTCGGCCCGACGCCCGTTCGGGTGTCTACGGCGGTTATCAAGGTTGGGTCGATCGGCCTGGCCGCTTCCGTTCCTTGGGCGATGGGCAGATCGATTTCAAATCGATTTTCAGCAAATTGACTCAGTACGACTTTGCCGGCTGGGCGGTTCTGGAATGGGAGTGTTGCCTGAAGGATTCGCAGCAGGGCGCCGCAGAAGGAGCGGCCTTCATCCGGCAGCACATGATCAGCAAAACCCGAAAGGCGTTTGACGATTTCGCCAGCGTGGCGTCCGACGAGCATTTCAATCGACGGCTATTGGGTTTGCCCGACGCCTGAAAACCGTGTTTGCCCCTCTCTCCCAAAAAAGAAAAACAATAAGGCGGTGACTGATATGACCATGATGAGTGCGCGATTAAGCGTAATGATGTTCTTGCAGTTCTTTATCTGGGGCGGATGGTTCGTGACCCTCGGCACCTTCCTCTCCAGTAACCTGGGGGCCAGCGGCGGGCAGATCGGCATGGCGTTCTCGACGCAGTCCTGGGGGGCGATCATCGCGCCGTTTGTGATCGGTTTGATTGCCGACCGCTACTTCAATGCCGAGCGCATTCTTGCGGTGTTGCATCTGATCGGCGCGGTGCTGCTGTTGCAACTCTATCGAGCGCCTGACTTCAGTGGGTTTTACCCGTTCGTGCTGGCCTACATGATGATCTACATGCCGACGCTGGCATTGGTGAATTCAGTTGCGTTCCGGCAGATGCGCGACCCGGCCCTGGAGTTCTCGCGGATCAGAGTGTGGGGCACCATCGGCTGGATTGTGGCGGGCGTGGTGATCAGCTTCGTGTTTGCCTGGGATTCGCAACAAGCGATCTCATCCGGTGGCTTGCGCAACACGTTTCTGATGTCGGCCATTGCCTCATTCGTGCTCGGAATTTACAGCTTCAGCCTGCCGCGTACCGCGCCACTCAAACCTGAGCCGGGCAGTGTCGGCTTAAAGCAAATGCTGGGGCTGGACGCCTTGGGTTTGTTGAAGGACCGCAGTTACCTGGTGTTCTTCATCGCCTCTATTCTGATCTGTATTCCATTGGCGTTTTATTACCAGAATGCCAACCCGTTTCTGGCGGAAATCGGCGTGACCAATCCAACCGCCAAGATGGCGATCGGGCAAGTCTCGGAAGTGCTGTTCATGTTGCTCCTGCCGCTGTTCATCCAGCGTTTCGGCATCAAGATCGCGCTGCTGGTGGGAATGCTGGCGTGGGCGTTGCGCTACCTGTTGTTCGCCTACGGCAACAACGGGGACCTCGCTTTCATGTTGTTCACCGGCATCGCCTTGCACGGCATCTGCTACGACTTCTTCTTTGTTTCGGGGCAGATCTACACCGATGCCAAAGCCTCGGAGCGTTTCAGAAGCTCCGCGCAAGGCTTGATCACGCTCGCGACGTACGGCTTGGGCATGCTGATTGGCTTTTGGGTGGCCGGGGCGGTCACCGATCACTATGCGTCGGCTGACAGCCATGACTGGAAAAGCATCTGGCTGTTCCCGGCAGGGTTTGCGTTGGCGATATTTTTGTGTTTTTCGCTGGCCTTCAAAGGACGGCAAAGCGTGGCAGCGCCGTCGAGTATTTGAATCATGCCCGAATACCGGCGGAACCTGTGGGAGCGGGCTTGCCCGCGATGGCGGTGGGTCAGGCGACATCGATGTTGACTGTGCCGCCGCCTTCGCGAGCAAGCCCGCTCCCACAGTGGTCGGTGTCGTTCGCAAAATTTGTGTACGTCGCCAATCCATTTGTGGGAGTGGGCTTGCGATTAACCGATTGGCATTTTTGGGGTGATGGAACGCGCCTGATTCAAGGCGCACCAAACAACATCGTCCAATAAACACCTTTATCGCTGCGCGAATCGGCGGCATAGGCTGCGCCGACCTGGGTAAACATCGGGTTCATCAGGTTGGCGCAGTGCCCGGGGCTGGCCAGCCAGCTGGCCATCGCTTTGTTCGGTGAGCTTTGCCCGGCGGCGATGTTTTCGCCGATCTGCCGGCCTCGATAGCCGGCGGCTTTGGCCCGATCCAATGGCATATCACCGTCAGGATCGCGGTGGGCGAAGTAATTGCCGTAGGCCATTGCCTTGCTGTGGCCTTGCGCGGCGGCGCCCAAAGCGGGACTCCAGGACAGTGGCCGTGCGGCGGCGAAGCGTTGGCGGCCGCACATGCGCGGCCTGGCCCGTGCCGCATTGACCTCGGCCAGCAACGCCTTGCCCGCTGCTCGCGAATCACCGGCACGTCCGTCGAGCACCGGTTGCGCCAGTACCACCTGCCATTCGCTACGGGAGCGCGTGACGCCGATGTCGGCGAACTGAGTATCGAGCAGCGCCCCGCAATAGTCGCTCTCAAGCATGTCAAACGCCTCATCGGCATCTTGCGCGCCGACTACGCGAATGGTGCGCACCGTCACCGCTTGATAGCCGTTGGCCTTCAAGGCACTTCGCAAACCGCCGCCATAACCGACCGGCAAGGCCAGGTTCGATTTCAGCGACAGCGGCCGTAACGGCTTGACCGTACGCCCCGCGCAGCGATCGGGATCGGCGCGGTAGTCATTGATGACCTCCACCAGTTGCCGTTCACCACTGGCATGGGCGGGGCTGGCGAGTAGCGGGAGCAAAGGCATCAGGCACAGAGAGATAAAGCGACAGCGGCGGACGGTTGGGCGCATGAACGGACAGCTCTGATGAGATGACGACGATAGGGGGAGAGGAACGAGCAATGACCGTAGGAGCGCTTCGTTGGGTGAGCTTCTTTTACGGCACGGCTAAGACTGCGGGTCTGAAGACTGGTTCACGAGGGGAAGAGACAAATTTGGCACCGCCGCCGTGGGGGCCGATTCAGGCATGCACGGGTCAGCCCTGCGGGGACATCGGACACGCGGGCTGGTACCGTACTGACATCATTCAGGTGGTACAGGGACATGACGAAAGCCAGGGGTGACAAGGATTGGGTAAAGCGCTCGGCTCAGCCGTTGAAGATCGAGCGCATCGAAGCCTTTTTTTGCGGCCATGGGTTTACGCCGCATCGCCACGATACGTACGCCATCGGACGAACGCTGTCGGGTGTTCAAAGCTTCCAGTACCGCAACACCAAGCGTCACAGCCTGCCCGGGAAAACCATCGTTTTGCATCCGGACGAGGTGCATGACGGTGAAGCCGGCACCGAAGCGGGTTTTCATTATCGGATGATCTACATCGAACCTGCTTTGATTCAGCAAGTATTAGGCGGCAAGCCCTTGCCCTTCATCGAGGGTGGTATATCTAGCGACCCACGGCTTTATGCCGCGACCCAGGTGCTACTGCAAAACCTCGACGCTTGCATCGAGCCCCTGGAAGAAGACGATGCCATTTACGATCTCGCGCAGGCGTTGGATGTGAACTCGGGGCAACGCGGGCGGCGTAAGTCGTTTGATTTCGCAGCGGCCGAACGCGCGCGTGCGCTGATTCATGAGTCGCTGGATCGAGTCATTACCCTGGAGGAGTTAGCGCAGGCCAGTGGTCGAGACCGCTGGAGCCTGAGCCGTGATTTTCGTGCGCTGTACGGTACTAGCCCCTATCGATACATGACTCAACGACGTCTCGATCTGGCAAGAGCACTGATGTTCGGCGGCTACTCGATGGCGGAGGCGGCCGTCTGCGCAGGCTTTTTCGATCAAAGCCACATGACGCGTCAGTTCGTCCAGACGTATGGCGTCTCACCCGGTCGATGGATGAAAAGGCTGGGCCTTGTTTAAGGGGGCTCGACTTGCACAATCATGCAATACGCAGTGCTGGTCCTCTCCTAAAGTCAGACCTCGATAACTTGTCTAGTGAAGGCGACTCAAATGCATTCCCAACCCGGCGTGACAACCTGCACCGCGATTAACTTTGCCGAAAAATTTGCTTTGTTCAGCGAGCAATGGGCGCCCAAGGTCATTGCCGAAATGAACGACTACCAGTTCAAGGTGGTGAAAATCGAAGGCGATTTTGTCTGGCATTCCCATGCCGATACCGATGAAACCTTCATCGTCCTTGAAGGCGAGCTTCGCATTGATCTTCGAGAGGGGGCCGTCGTGGTCAGGCAGGGAGAAATGTACGTTGTCCCCAAGGGCGTCGAACACAAGCCTTACGCCGAGCGAGAGGTGAAAATGTTACTGATCGAGCCGCGTGGCGTGCTGAATACCGGTGATCAGGAGGGAGAAAGAACCGCAATCAATGACGTCTGGATTTAGACGTCTTGGTAGTTTCTTCATCTCTGGGTGAGCAGGGCGCCTGAGAGCCTGGTGCCAGTTCAGCCGCCTCTATCGGTACATCTGCCAGCGATCGTTCAGGAGCGCAGTGTCATCCTCTGAATCAACCCATTAGCGGCGTTTTCGTTGAAAAGGGTCGATGGTATGTGGCGATGTGCCTCTCGTCGGGAGACAAAGCAGCAATTTTGCGCTTTTCAGCTATTCTTCCGGCATCAGGATGGTGCCATTACGTACTGGCACACAATGCGCAGGGAAGGGAAGGCAAAATGGATGATGTGCATTGCGTGCAAGTTATCGCGGTAACTGGCGGTAAAGGTGGCGTGGGCAAGACAACGGTGGCGGTTAACCTGTCGCTGGCGCTGGCCAAAATGGGGCGACGCGTCGTATTGCTCGACGCTGATCTGGGCCTGGCGAATATCGATATTCTGTTGGGGCTGACCCCGCGCTACACACTGGCTGATGTCATTGAAGGGCGTTGCGAGCTGTCCGAGGCGCTGTTGCCTGGGCCTGGAGGCATTCGTGTTGCCCCGGCCTCTTCGGGCTTGCAGAGCATGATTCATCTGGAGCCTGCGCAATACCGTGCGCTGATCCAGTCCTTTAGCGACATTGGCGATAAGCTGGATGTGCTGGTGATCGATACGGCCGCCGGTATTGGTGGCTCAGTGGTCAACTTCATCCGCGCGGCGCAGGAAGTGATGGTGGTCGTGTGCGATGAACCCACCTCGATCAGCGGCGCCTACGGGCTGATCAAGCTGCTCAACCTGAACTACGGTCTGCACCGTTTTCGGGTGTTGGTCAACATGACGGGCAGTCCGTCGGAAGGCCGCAATCTGTTTGCCAAGCTGGAAAAGATTACCGACATGTTCCTCGATGTCTCGCTGCAATACGTCGGCGCGATACCCAACGATGAATGTGCGCACAAAGCCGTGCAGAAGGGGCGTGCAGTGCTTGAAGCCTTTCCCCGTTCCAAATGCGCTCAAGCCTTCCAGGCCCTGGCTCACAACGTCGACACCTGGCCGTTGCCGACTCATCCGAGAGGGCATGTGGAGTTTTTCGTTGAGCAACTTGTGCAGAATTCGGGCAGGTGAGTCTCAAGGCCTTGTAACGTTGTTCACTTAAGCGCTCATCAGTCATACCTGCCTTTGTGGCGAGCGAGCTTGCTCGCGTTGGGCTGCGCCGCGGCCCCAAAAAATCTGACAACTATTGCCGATTTTTGTGAGTGCTACGCACTCAAGCGGGAGCAAGCTCCCTCGCCACAGGTTTCTCACTGACTCAAAACCAGACTCAAATCACAACTTGTAGCCGATCTGCCGCAACAGATTCTTGCGCCACAGAATGTCTTCATCGCCTTCAATGTCTTTGGCACAAAAGCCATCCACCACGCCCAGAATCGCTCGCCCCTGTTCCGTCTCAGCAACAATCACTTCGGTGGGATTGGCCGTTGCACAAAAAATACGGCACACCTCTGGCACCATTTTGACGGTGTTCAACACGTTCAGCGGATAGAAACCGTCGCCCAGGAAAATGATGAAGCTATGGCCCGCGGCAATGGCTTGAGCGTTTTTCTGCGCAAGTTCGATCATGGCGGTATCGGTGCCGGACCATCGCACCAGGCATTTGCCAGAGGCTTCACAAAAGGCCACGCCAAACTGGATACCTGGCACGGCGTTGACCAACGCTTCATGAATATCCTCGATGGACTTGATGAAATGCGTCTGGCCCAAAATGAAGTTCGTCGCTTCTGGCTTGTCGATTTTCAACGTGATGAGTTGCATTGCAAACGCCTCCTTTCACGATGCTGCGGGCCAAGTCTGGCCGTTGATCAAGCCGGGACGGTGTCTTGCCCCGCTGGCGGTGGCTCTGTGTAGACGCGAACATCCCCCAGTCTCCTTATCGTCGACTTGGGCAAGGTCGGCGCATCAAGCAGAATCGAATCAATGCGCTTGCGGATGTCAAAAACGATTGGGCCCAGGATAGCCTCGTCCTTGCCACTGGCGATTTCGTCCTGAATCTCACGCGATATCGCCCCGAGTTTCTCGGCGGTGTCTTTGTGCCCGGCAGCCCGGGTGTCAAAGTTCAGGAAGGTCTGAACCGAACTCAACACCAGGGTCAGGAGTGACAGGACACCGGCTACGTATTGGAGCCACACGGGCGAGGAATCACTGATCGAGCCGAAGACGCTGGCGCTGACGATCGCCGACAGCACCACGCAGGGAATGCCCAGTTTCCAGCTGAACTTCTCGAAATCCCGGGCACTGATTTCGTGTTCAATCTGCAACCGAACAATCATGCGATTCCATTTGGTCAGTAGCTCGAGCCGGCTCATGGTTGCAGTCCTTGGCAGGGGGATTCAGAGGAATATTAGCTTCTATTTGGCCGCCTGTTAGGGTTCGGAGACAGGATGAAGCTGAGGCGCCAGGCCTTCTTCCTCTCGGAGTTGGCGGCTCATATCGTCGCAGCTTTGCGACCAGGTTGTCAGCCACGGCGACATCTCGGGTGACTGTTCAGCCAATCCCAGCTCCCGGACAAACTCGGCAGGTGCGACCGTGCCTTTGGCCGCGCGGAACAGGCCCCGCATGATGACGACGCCAACTACCCGTCCTTTGCTCACGAAGCGGTGTTCCATAAAGCTCCACTTATCGTCCCAGCCGAGTATGCGGGTATGAATCTCAAACGATTCGAACAGCTTCAGCTCCCTCCGAAACTTGCCCCAGGTATCCCCAACGATCGGCACCGCCCTGTGACGCAGGGCTACGCGGTAGGCACCGCTGCGCAGGACGAAGTCCATGCGGCCTATGTCGGCCATAGTGAAATAACGGCCATTGGTGACGTGCCGGTTGAGGTCAAGATCGAGCGGCCAGACGCGCATGCGGATGACGGTAGTGGCCAGTCCATCAACCGGCTTGCGCCATGGGCGACGAAACAGCATCAGGAACAGTCGAAACCAGAGATTCATAAGGATGCCGAGGGTTGAGTAGATAGGTGCACTTTAGGGTGGGGAATGCGAGCGAGATAGGTGCACAAATGACTTTTTTCATGTGAAAAGCGCAATTGGATCATTCATGCGCTGAGGCAGTCATTTCAGCGGGTGCCCGCCAACCAGATATTCCGCTCAGGAATGCCCCCATAAAAATCATGCATTTTCTTTATGGCATTGGATCTCGTAGCGTGTCTGCTCACCATATGGAGATGACCCCGTGAATGACTCCCGCCTGCGCCTGTACGTTGATGCTCAATTCACCAGCCCCTATGCCATGTCGGTTTTCGTGGCACTTCGCGAAAAGGGCATCGAATTCGAACTGAGCCCGCTGGACCTCGACGCGTTTGAAAACCAGACACAAGACTATGCCAACCTCTCGCTGACCCAGCGCGTACCGACGCTGGTGCATGGCGATTTTGCCTTGTCTGAATCGTCGGCGATCACTGAATACCTGGAAGACGTTTTTCCTCAGAAGCCGGTTTACCCGCAAGAGCTGATGCAACGCGCGAAGGCACGACAAGTCCAGGCGTGGCTGCGCAGTGATCTGCTGCCCATCCGGCAGGAGCGCTCCACACTGGTGGTGTTTTATGGCCTTAAATCAGCGCCCTTGTCGCCCGCTGCCGAGTCGGCCGCGCGCAAACTGATCGGTGCTGCACAAGCGCTACTGGCTGACGGCCGCGAGTACCTGTTCGGGCAATGGTCGATCGCCGATGTGGACCTGGCCTTGATGCTCAACCGGCTGATACTCAACGGCGACGCCGTGCCATCCGCACTGGTGGAATACGCGCAGCGTCAATGGCAGCGGCCTGCGGTGCAGGAGTGGGTCAAACTGCAGCGTCCTGCGCTGTAATGGTGTGAAATCAGGTCAATTGCGCTCAACAAATTGCACGATGACCTGATTGACGATTTCGGGATGCGTAATCGGCCCCATATGACCGAGCCCCTCGAGTTCTACCACTTCAACGTTCGGCAGTGTGCCGGTCAGTAGCCGCGCCACTGCCCGTGAGGATGCCGGCGAATCCTTGCCGACCATGAAAAGCACCGGCAGGTTGAGCGAACGGAACGCCTGCAATGGCGTCGGCTCGTTCAACAAGGCGTGAGCCCAGCCCTGCACATTGGCCACCGCGGCGGCGATGGAAGGCTTGCGTTGTTCCGGGGTTTGCTCCCAGGCCCCGGCACCCATCCAGTAGTCAATGAAGTGCTGGGCCGCTGCGTCCAGGTTACCCGCCTCAAGTGCCAGCCCGGCGTTTGCGACGACTTCACGAATGGCATCCGCCTCATTGGGTGGGGGCGATTCGGCGTCGAGCAGGGCAAACAATGTCGGCTCATACAAAGCCATGGCGCGCACCCGGCCAGGGTTCTGCAACGCCGTAATCAACGCCACCGCCCCACCATAAGAGTGACCGACCAGAATGAGCGGTTCGCCGGCGCGGGCGAGCACCGGCTCGGCGAAACGCGCTTCTTCACTGAGGGTGATGATTCGATCGGTGGGCCACGCCGGGCTCTTGCCGGCGCCAAACGAATCGAGCGCCAGAACACGAAACTTTGCGGCCAGGTGATCTTGCAGTCCACGCCATTGCACCGAGTGACTCGCATTGGCGTGAAAGCAGACAACGCCCGGGCCTGCGCCAGCGTCCCGATAAAAGGGTTCGACGGGTTTCATTCTGGCTCTCCTGCAACGACGTTAAAGGGACGAAGAGGGTTATAGATTAACTTCAAGGCTTCGGTGTAGCAGCCAGTCATGATGAAATAGCCGCCCGTTTTTGCTGTCATCGACACCTGATTTGGAGCACCACATGAAAAACGTCGCCGTCCTTACCTTCGCCTTGATGCTCAATACCGGGTTATTCAGCATGCAAGCCGAAGCGGCGGGGGATGCTGAAGCCGGTCAGAAACTGTTTAACCGTATCTGCGGCGGCTGTCATCAAGTAGGGACTTCGGCACGGGGTTCTTTTGGTCCGCAACTCAATGCCATTTTCGGGCGTCCTGCGGGAAGCACGACGGACTACCAGTACTCAACCGCGATGAAATCATCAGGCCTCATCTGGACTCGCGAAACACTTACCGCCTACATCGAAGCGCCAAAAGAAGTAGTCCCCGGAACCCGGATGATTTTCTGGGGCCTCAGCGATCCGGAGAAGATCGAAAATCTGCTGGCCTACCTTCAGACATTTCAGCCGCAATAATCTGTGCCTCATCAACCTGTTCTTGCAGTGCTGCATAAAGCCTGTACGGGTGATATCAATGAGCCACTTCATCCGTTAAAGTATGTGCCGCCCGAGAGACGGATCCCGGGTATTTCTAATGGAGTGACTCAGTGAATTACCTCAGCAAAGTAGTTGCCGTAGCCCTGTTCGGTCTGGTTCTGGCGGGTTGCACCGGCACCCCGATGAAGACTCAGCAGTACGACAGCAACCAATACACCGTTGTCGGCCACAGTGAAGCGACCGCCACTGGCCTCCTGCTGTTCGGCGTCATTCCGATCCAGCAGAACAACCGTTTCATCCGTGCTCAGAATGCCGCGATCAAGGCCAAGGGCGGCGACGCGATGATCAATACCCAGGTGCAGGAAAACTGGTTCTGGGCTTGGGTTCTGACCGGTTACACCACCACAATATCCGGTGATGTGGTCAAGCTGAAAACCGTTCAGTAAGCGACAGGCTCTGCCTTTGTGGCGAGCACGCTTGTGGCGAGCGAGCTTGCTCGCGCTGGGCTGCGTAGCGGCCCCAAAAAACCGACACAATTGCCGATTTTTGTGAGTGCTACGCACTCAAGCGGGAGCAAGCTCCCTCGCCACAGGTTTCTCACTCATTGATCGCACCTCACGCCCAGGCTTTACCGAGCTCCTCCAGACCGGCGTTTTGCAGTTCCAGCGGGCTCATGACCACTCGGAATTTGCAGTTGGCCTGGAAGTTGAGAAAGAAGGGTTCCGCATAGCCGGGAATTTCGGAAGGGTCTTCTACATCGATCAGAAAAATCCCACTTCGCATTCCATCCTGCTCAGTGAAATAAGCCGCCTCCGGCTTAATGGTTTCCAGAACGCGGTTCATGACTTCGCCGACCTTCCCCGACCTGACAAGCACGTTGAAAGGCTCATGGGGAAACTCGACCATCAGTAGCATTTTCATTATTCGATACTCTGTTGAGGTGGCGTGCTCCTTACCCGGATCCTTACTCCTGACGATGATGCCGCAAGCCGGGCGTTCAGCCGTGCCAGCGGTGGTGTGTGGTTAAGAATAGCGAAGGGTTCGAGGCTGCCGGGGCAGAGTTACGGACGGTCGTTCTTGATGATTCAGTGGCGAGGCGAAGGGGCAGGGCTTGTTGGCTGAAGTCATGCAGTTCTGTGATGAAGGCAGCTTTATGCAGCGCGGCTTTGGACGTTCAAAGAGGGACTCGCCAGCATCGCCTATAGAGGCGATGCCGACTCACCGATCCCCGATTATTGCTGTAGCGGTGTGCAGAGTTCTACCAACGTTCCGTCAGGGCATCGAACGTAGGAGACGATTTGTCCCCAAGGCTTGGCGCTTGGTGCGGAAATTTCGCTGGCTCCCGCCTTCAACGCTCTGGCATGCGCCGCCGGAACGTCCTCGGTCACCAGGCCTACTTCGATTCCAAGTGGTTTGGCGGACGAGTGTGCCGAGACATGTCCCGTGCTGAAGTTCATCGCGGCCAGTTCATCGGCGGCGAATGCCAGCGCGGTTTCCCCTGTTTCGAGTTCGCCGTAGGTGTTGGATTCATGGAGGAAGCGAACGCCAAGCCCGAAGGCTGACGAAAAGAACTGGAGTGAGGCAACAACGTCCGGGACGTAGATGATCATGTAGCCAAATTTCATAAGCGGGCATTCCTTGTCGTGTTTATTGAGTGGCAAATCACGGTTACCCAGGCAGGTTAGCCCGGTGTCTGTTCTTTCGAAAAGGTTAGAGGGTGTCATCATGATGTCATCGAACCGCCGGTCTTGTGGCCAGTGAGGTTGACGCTCGCACGCTGGAGTCACTCGATCACGTAGGCATCGACACCACGGGGTTACGCAGTAAAGCCATCGATGAGTTTGAGGGGCAGCCGTTCCATTATGTGATTACGCTGTGTGACAAGTCCTCCGAAGAGGCTTCGCGGATGCCCAGCGCCGGAGAAGTGATCGTGTGGAATTTCGAGGACCCCGTCACCAGTGAAAACATGATCCGTTCCGTCATGCCATTCAGGAGATCCATGATCGCATCAAAATGTTCATCACTGTGAAGACCCGGTAGAGATGCTCGAGTACCAGCGCTGACCATCTTTAATGATCCCGTCGAGCACTAAAAACGCATGAAAAAACCCGGCTGATGAGGCCGGGTTTTTTGGTTGAGTGTTGCGATAAAGCCACTCATTCATGCCGCACGATTCTGAATCAGGCGATCCGAACCACCTTCAGCGACGCGGTTCTCGATCAGGCGATCCGAACCACCTTCAGCCACGCGATTCTCGATCAAACGATCCGAACCACCTTCAGCAACGCGATTCTCGATCAGACGATCCGAACCACCTTCAGCGACGCGATTCTCGATCAGACGATCCGAGCCACCCTCAGCAACGCGATTCTCGATCAGACGATCCGAACCACCTTCAGCGACGCGGTTCTCGATCAGACGGTCCGAACCACCTTCAGCAACGCGATTCTCGATCAGACGGTCCGAACCACCTTCAGCAACGCGATTCTCGATCAGACGATCCGAACCACCTTCAGCGATGCGACTTTCGATCAGACGATCCGAGCCGCCTTCAGCGACAACCGGGTGAGTAGAAGACGCGGCAAAAGCGTTAACTGCAAAAACCGAGAAAGCGATACTGAGGATGATTTGGCGTTTCATGATGGTGTGCTCCGGGGTGTTATTGGTTGGGTATGGAGCGGATGTTACGCCGAGGATTTTTTATGAGAACTTCATTGACGTGATGGTGACTATCGATGCCAGCAATGGTTGAAACGTAGTGGGCAAATGGCGCGTCCACACCGAGGCACGCCGGCGCCATGAGCGCCCCCTTGCTTGAGCGGCATTCTCCCCACGCGGTAGCGGTGTGCTCAGGCCTGGCTGATATCCAGCAACCGAGGCTTGGCAATCGCCAGATAATCCTGCGTATCGAGCACCATCGACGCATCCAGCCGACCAGCATTGAAGGCGATTTCGCTGTAGCCGGTGGTCAGGGCCGGATCGACGATCAATTGAATCCGCTCATCGAAGACGAAAGGAGGGATGGCGCCGATCCGGCATCCGGTCAGTTCCATGGCGGTTTCGGCCTTCACCAGTTCGGCTTTTTTCCCGCCGAGGGCCGCACCGACCTTCTTCATGTCGAGCTTCTGGTCTCCCGGCAGAATCACCAGAGCATACGGTTCGGCCTGACCCTTGAGCGAGCAGAGCATGGCCTTCGCGCCTTGGCCGGGCTCGGTGCCACGGATTTCGGCGACCCGCGCCGACTGGCCCTCGGCATCGTGCATCAATACCCGGTAAGAGGCTGCGCGGGCATCGAGTAGCGCCACTAGGCGATCGAACATGGGATGCATGTGATTTTCCTCAGGTTTACAGGAACAGGTCGTAGGACAGTTTGCTGATCAGAATCACCAGCAACACCAGGAACAGAGCCCGGACAAAAGGCACGCCTTTATGAACCGCCAGCCAGGTGCCGGTCAGCGCGCCCAGGATGTTGAATGCCGCCATGGGGATTGCGATCAGGTAGAGCACATTACCCGTCGGGATGAAGAATATCAGCGCCGCTACGTTGGTCGCGATGTTCACCAGCTTGGCCGACGCCGAGGCATGCAGGAAGTCGAAGGCGAAGCAGCGGATAAACAGGAAGATCAGGAAGCTGCCAGTGCCGGGACCGAACAGTCCGTCGTAGAAGCCGATGGCACCGCCGATGACGATCGCCAGCAGTTTCTCCTTGGTACCGATGTGCATGGGCTTGTGCAGGGCGCCGAAGTCCTTTTTCCAGAAGGTGTAGATCGCCATCAGCACGATCAACACCAGCACCGCCGGCCGGATCATCGACTGGGGTACGAACGACACCGTGGCCGCTCCGAAGAAGGCCATGACAAAGGCCGCACAGGCGGCGGGAACCACCAGACCCCAGTCGATCACCACCTTGCGCACGAAGGACCTGGCCGCGAATGCGGTGCCGCAGGCTGCCGCGACCTTGTTGGTGCCCAGCAGCGCCGCCGGTTGTGCCGAGGGCAGCACGTTGAATAGCGCAGGTATCTGGATCAGTCCGCCGCCGCCCACCGCCGCATCGATCAGGCCAGCGGCGAAGGCGAACACGCAAAGGATGACAATATCGACCATGAAATCAGGCTCTGACTATGTAGGGTTGGTGAGGGTCCAGCGGCATCACGCGTGCCGGGTCGTTGACCCCGAAGACGCGCAGCATCCAGCGATCCCGGCCGTCGTAGCGGGGGGTAAAACCGTCCCGGGCGTGCAGGGTTTGCTGGTTCTTGAAGATCAGCATGTCCCCCGGTTGCAGCAGTATGTGGTGCACGACATCGGGATGATTGGCGGCGGCGGAGAACAGTTGCAGGGCAAACTGCGCATTGGCGCAGGTTGCTTCGACACTCGCCTTGTTGTAGCGGCAATACAGTCCACCGGTTGCGTTTCTGTACAGCAGGGGGACGTTTTCCAACACATTACCCTGCTTGCCGAAGGAGGCCGGTCGGCGAATGGAGAAGTTCGGTCGTGACAATTCTTCTTCGACGGAGGCCGGCAGCATGGCCAGCACCTCGTCAATGGCGATGATGCGCGTCGGCACGTCGAGCTCGCATCGCAGGCCGGTCAGAGTCAGGTACTCCGGACAAGCCGACAACTGCGACACGGGTTCGCAGGTCAAGGGCAGGTGAGGGTTGTCGACATGCATGTCCAGATCCGCGCGCGAGCCATAGGAACTCTTTTCGGTCTCTCGCTTGTGCTTGGGTGATACGTGGCGGAACACCGTGTCGTCGCTTTCACCCTCGTACGCCAGCGGACGGGTTTGCAGGGTTTGCAGAACGGACAGGATCGCCCCGGCCAGAACCGACAGGTTCTCGATACCTGGTTCCAAGTCGTAGGGCGTGGCGGGCAGCTGCGGGTCCAGCGGCAGCCCCCTGACGATCATCGCCACTGCACGGGCTTGGGGAAAGTTGCGCAACTGCTGGATTTTCTCGGCGTACAGGACACTCTCCAGCAACTGCCCCAAGGCCGGCATGTGGCGGATGCCCGAGGCGCTGTCGGTCACGGCCAGCGATGCCAGGCCGGCTTGAAGTGTGCGCTGTTCTTCGAACGACACATGAATTTGCGGTATCTCTTGTCGGGTCGGAGTCGCTGATTTTTTTCCCAGCCACCCATGAATTTCTTCACCGATACGGGCGGCGGATTTCCCGACTACTTCATCCAGCTTCGACACGTCCTTCTGCTCCTGTTTGCCCCATCCTTGTGGGTTGAGCAGGAAGGTTAACGGAAGGGATTTTAATGTGTTGCAATACCACGTTGTGAAAAGTGCAACGAGGTGGCGCATGGCATTGGATATGTTGGGGGAACTGGAAGCCTTCGCGACGGTGGCTCGCAAGCGCAGTTTCATCGCGGCGGCACGTACTCTGGGGCGCTCCCCCAGCGCGCTGACCCGCGCCGTTCAAGCCCTGGAGGAAAGTGTTGGGGTCAAGTTGTTCAATCGCTCCTCCAATGCCGTGAGCTTGACCGAGGCGGGTGAACGCTTGTTGCCCCACGCCTACAAAATGCTGGATCTGCAACGTGAGGCGGATGAAGACCTGGCCGGCATCAGCGGCCAGGCCTACGGCTGGGTCCGCTTTTCCGCCCCCGAGTTTCTCGGACACGGGGTATTGCCCCGGTTGATCGCGCAGTACAGCGAGCGTTATCCAGACGTGAACGTCGATGGGATTTTCACCGATGAAACCATCGACCCGGCCAAGAGCAAACTGGATTTCTCGATTCGTGGCGGGTATCCGCAATCCAGTGACCTGATCGGCTATCCACTCTGGAGTTATTCACGTTACCTGTACGCCAGCCCCGGGTACCTGGAGCGGCGCGGGACGCCCGACTCTATCGAAGCGCTGGAGGCGCACTCGCTGATCCTGCACACGGCACCGCGGATTCTCAAGGAATGGAATTTTCGCAGTGAGGCGCAAGCCATCAGCTTTCGGGCTGATCCCAAGTTTCGCTTCAACTCCGGTTCGGCGGTGTTCCAGGCTGCCCTGGCGGGCCTCGGCATCGCCCGACTGGCGGACTGGATGGCGGAGCCCGAAGTGGAAGCGGGGCGCCTGCTGCGGGTCTGTCCCGAGTACAAACTTACCTCCAGCGGCGGTGAAAGCCCGCAGATGCACGCGGTGTACCCGGCCGGGAATCTGCCGCTGCGGGTGAAGTCGTTGTTGGAAGTGATCCGTGGTTTTGGCGACAGCCTTGGTCGAAAGCATGCGGGGACACTTTAGGCGGCTGGACTGCAAGGCACCTTGAACTGAATGGCCGTTTTTGGCCGACTCTGTTGAAAAAGTCGGCCATGGTTTCCATGGCAGAAAAGTACACGCTTGAGATTGAAATCTTTACTTTGAGTAGAGGATTCCGGGCTCAGATTTCGCGTAGCTGCGCGCAAAAAGGCTGTTTCAGTATGCGAGCAGTCCGGAAGGACCGACTCTTCCAACAGAATCGACCGAATGCAGACATCAGTAGCTATCGCAAAGGTTAGCGAATCAGAATACCCGGACTGACAGCAAACGAATCGTATGTCTGAAAAGGGTGAGGCCATTGAAATTAAAGTTCAGCCACGTGGATGTTCTCGTCGAAGACCTTGAAGAAGCGTGCGGGTATTACGCCCGAGTCTTCAGCGCCAGGATTTCAAAGACACTTGATTGGCAACGCGACGGTTTGCATGTGCGCTATGCGATCGTCATGTTTGGAACGGAGCGCCTTATGTTAGTGCAACCGTTTACCGGAAATCTCAAGGCGCTGATGGACTCCAACGGCGAAGGCACGATCTATCGTCACTGCTATTCCACACCAGACATTGAGGCAGCGTACGACGAATTGATCGATGCAGGAGTCCAGCCGGAAAATGAGAACGGAAAACCACTGTCCCGCGATAATCTGCAATCGCCAAGCGGGACACGCATAATTTGGTTACCGAAACGCTTTGGGCATTTTTCTATTGAGCTGCTTGAAGAGAAAGAGCTGGAGGCATTCATTAAGGATGCATTTGCCGAGGAGCCTGCACAAATCTTCTAAACGTCATTTCCATTGCGCGGTAATTTAGTCGTCCGCACAGATAAACGCTGAACCAATGGAGCCTTCCGTGGATAGACGCAACTGGATTGAGCTGTCCCAGGACGCCGATACCGGGATTGAATCAATTCGTGCTCATTTTCAGGGGCATGCCTACGATCCGCATTGGCATGACAGTTTTCTGGTGGGGGTCACCGAGCAGGGCGTGCAGCAGTTCAATTGCCGGCGCGTTCGCCACCTCAGTACGCCGGGCAAGGTATTCATGCTGGAGCCGGGGGAAATCCACGATGGGCACGCGCCGACCGAGGAGGGGTTTACCTATTCCATGCTCTACCTCGATCCGCATTGGCTGGAGCGGGAGTTGCACGCGTTGTTCGAGCATGCGCCGGCCAACAGTCAGCCGGGTTTTGCCGACACCCTGAGCCAGGATCCGCGCCTGGCCACTGCCATTTTTCAAGCCTTCCACGCGCTCCATGAGGGCGATTTGCGCATTGTGCGCCAGAGCGCCATCGACACCTTGTTGGGGGCGCTCACTGGCCACCTTGATTGGCGCAAACGTCAGGCTTTTGATCCGCGCCTGCCGTGGGTGGCCCAGGTGGCGCGTGACTATTTGCATGCCCATGTTTATGACGACATTGGGCTGGATGATCTGGCCAAAGCCTGTGGTGTCGATCGCTTTCGCCTGACGCGGGCTTTCAAGGCAGCCTTTGGGCTGGCGCCTCATGCTTATTTGATCCAGCTGCGCCTGGCCAAGGCGCGACAGCTGCTGGCGCGGGGCGAGTCGCCGGCGCAGGTGGCCAGTGCCCTCGGGTTCGCCGATCAAAGTCATATGGGGCGCTGGTTCCGCCGTGCCTACCAGCTCACACCCGCGGATTACCGCAAGCGCTGCTCAAACCTTCCTGACTGAATTTCGCTGATCCGCGACCATGGATTCCTATCTGATCAAGGAGTCCATGCCATGGAATCGTTGCTGCCTTTCCTGCTGTTTGCGTTCGTTGCCTCGATTACCCCGGGGCCGACCAATATTCTGGTGTTGAGCCACAGTTCGCGGCGGGGGCTGGGGGCCACACTGCCCATCATTTTTGCTGCCTGCGGGGCGGCGGCGCTGATTGTGTTTGCGGTCGGGCTCGGCGTGGGCGAAACGCTGCTGCGGTTTGCGCGTGTGCAGCAGGCAATGGCGTGGGCCGGGGTGCTCTGGTTGAGTTGGCTCGCCTGGCAGATCTTTCAAAGCGCGCCGCCGTCCATGGACCTGACCACCTCGCGCGACGAAGGTGTCAGCGTGTTCGGTGCCGCCACCCTGCAATTGGTCAACCCCAAGGTCTGGATGATGGCGGTGGCGGTAGTGAGCGTATTTGTCGGTGGCGGTGACAAGACCCTGCGGCTGATGGTGTTGTCGCTGATATTTTTGTTGGTCTCCGTGCCCTGCATGACCCTGTGGGCGTTGCTCGGCGTGGGCAGTGCCCGGGCTTTTGGTTCGCCGCAAGCATTCAAACGTATGAACACTGCACTGGCTTGTTTGCTGCTGGTATCGGCCTGGTTAACCGTGCTGGTGTAGGTCGTTGGCTGGGCCGGTCGCTTGAATCAGCTACTGGACCCCGCATGGCTTCAAGCGGGCGCATTTATGGATTGGCGCATCCCTGCGCCAAACGACCGGTGTTAGCGCTTGATCAGCGAAATCTTGGTTCCTTCGATGCTGATCCCGGCCATCAGCCCCTGCTGGTCGAAAATGAACGCGTAGGCATCGTCCTTCACGGTCGTGCTGGACAGATTCTTCGCGACCCCTTCATCAACCATTACAACGGTGGGTCCTACGCCGACTTCCCAACCCTTGGATTTGCGTATGTAGTCCACGGCTTTGTCGGTCATCAGGAAAACCGCATAGCCATACGACTGGGCGCCTGCTTGCAGCCCCCAGGACCCGGTTACGGAGTTGTAATAATTCTCTACTTTCTTGTCCTTCAACAATACGCCTTCGCCATAGCTGCCGCCGAACACAAGGCCCGCCTTGATGATTTTCGGAAAGACAAGAATCGCTTTGGCGTTGTGCGAAATGCTTTCAGCAAATGGCGAGGACTTGTACAGAGTTTGCAACGCTTGCCGAGAGTCGACATCCAGATCCTCGGCAGTTGCCGCACTAGCAGTGTTCAAGAAGCTGGCCGATGCCAGTGTCGCAAGGACGATCGATAGGAAGAACCGCATTGACTGAGTCATGTTAGTACTCCGATACGGGAGCATTGGATATGAGCAGCAGTCAGCACTTGCCCCTCGGAACAATCCGAGCCTGCTGAAACTATCCGGCGCACCCTAAAATATGTGAGCTACTGACTTCGCCCTTGAATGAGGCCTTCGATCATTGGCGACGTCATCACCTGCTTTGACCTCTGTGTATCAGCCGGGTTCGTCGTCAGAAACTGCGATGATCAACTGTAAAAAAAACGGACACCTGACAAGGCGCCCGTTTTTCAATCATCTAAATCGAAAGATCAAACCGATATTCATGCTCTGTCGTTTCTTGCCGGGATAGAGGTTCGATCAAAAAGCCACACCGTTCGAGTACTTTTGCCGAACCCATATTTCCAGCGTAGACGTTGGCAACCAGTTGTTTAAGGTTCCAATGTAACTGCGCCTCCTGAATCAGATGCCTCACCGCCAGCGTTGCCAGTCCCCGCCCGCAAGCGCTTTGAGCAATCCGATAGCCAACTTCTGCCGACCGCTCGGACATATCGATGCCTTTCAGGTTCGCTCGCCCAACTATTTTTCCGTCAATATCTTCGAGGACAAATGGGTGCCAGGTTCCGGCGGTAAAACCAGATAAATAAGCCGCAATGTGGTCAGTGACGCCCTGCACCGTGTAAAAAGCAGCATCGCGCGCGTCAATGAAACGCTCGAACCACTCGCGATTGTCCAATTCAAATGTCAGCAACGCCTCAGCATCAGTACTTTGGAGGGTACGAATTCTGACGGGTTTCATAAGGTCGCTTCCCTTTCTGGTAGAACTGCTTGGTCGTTGCGCAATGGATCAGTTTTCGGATTGATGAGCCGCCCAGTGTTTCATCTCTTCGGCAATGAAGTGGTTCACCAGGTCGCTGTACATCTTCTCGATGGCATCCGGGCTCAAGCCCTCGGTCTCGGCCCACTCGCGACGTGTCGCCAGCATCGCCTTGAAACGCTCCGGAGCACGCACCGAAGTCGCCGAGGTCTTGAACTTCGAGGCAGCCAGCACGTACTGAAAACGCTTGCCCAACAGCTTGATAACGGCGTGATCAAGGGCATCGATTTCGCGTCGGATGTCCTCCATGCCTTCACATTCTGCGGGTTGTAATTGATTGATGACTTCCATGTAAGTGACTCCATTTTCTGAAAAAGATCGTGGGACTTCGGAAGGGATATTGGTGGATTACCGCGACGCGTAGCAGTCGTGAGGCACCTCTCAAACACCGCCATATTGATACACCGTCGCACTCCAATACTGGCTGCCGTTACGTTTTTGCCGAGTCCATCCATCTGCCACCAGTTGTTTGGCGATCATTCGATTCATAAAGCCATGACCGAGCAGTAGAACCGGTCCTTCGCTGGCAGCAAGGGACTGAAGTCGTTGAGCTGCCGTGCTGGCGCGCATCTTCGCAGTGGCGACGGATTCGACGCTGCGTGAGTAACCGCACAACCATAAGACTCGAAGGATAAATGCCCAGGTAAACGGCGATAGCCGTGGCAGTTTCCAGTGACCATAAGGCAGTTGCGCTTCACAGAAAAGCGCGTCGACGAGGCCGGGCTTCAGGCCAAGAGCCTGGACGGAAGTCAGCGCACGAGGCGAGTTGCTTGAGACAATCACCGTGGCGGTTGCGGCGAGCTGCATGCTGGCATCCGGGACGGGTTGGCTGGTGATTTCGGACCGGTTGTAGTGTTCGATCCAGTCTTTCATATCGAGCGCTGACATTTTGTTGGTTGCGACCAATTTTGGCTGGCCGTGACGCATCAGGATTATTTTCCTGCTCACAGTATGTTTACGTCCTTGTCCTGGTATGCGGTGAATGTGGAATCCGACGGTCATCTTATCTGCGAAAGTCAGTCGTCGACCATGACGGATGTGCGTTTTTCCGGCGACGGAGGCGCACTGCGATTTTCAAACCAACCGTGATCGCGGTACCACGCCACGGTGTCACCGAGTGTCAGCTCCAGCGCCCGGAAACTCAGACCAAGCTCTTGTTCACTCTTGCTGTGGTTGAAACAGGTGCGGTCCTTCTCTCGTACCAACAGGCGCAGTGTGGCCATGCTCAGCAGAATGGGCTTGCCGGTGACACGCGCATAAATCTCCTGCACCGCCGCCAAGGTGTATAGAAAGGGCAGTGGTAGTTGTCGAGCGGGTGTCTTGACGCCAGCTATGCGTCCCAGAACAGGCACCAGCTCACGCATGGTCATATGCCGGCCCGCCGCGAGATAGCGCTCACCACGCCGTCCAAGTCTGGCTGCGGCAATCTGCGCCATTGCCACATCGCGGGCATCGACAACGGAGAAACTGCCGGGGATCAGTCCGGGCAATTTGCCACGCACGACGTCGTTAACCAACTGTCCGGAGGAGGTCGGGCCAATATCGGCAGGGCCCCACATCCAGCCAGGCAGGACCATGCAGGCATGCATCTCGGGATGGCGTTCCAGGAACGACAAGACGACACGGTCGGCGAGGATCTTGCTGCGGTAGTAGTCATCCGCGTCGGCGTCGGCCCGCAGGCAAGTTTCATCGATTGACGTGCCGGGTGCGCCGTCGAGCACGGCGATGGAAGAGGTATGGATGAAACGTCGGATACCGGCGTTGTAGGCCTGGGCAAGCAGGCGCCGCGTACCCTCCACGTTAATCTTTTCGAGTTCCTTCCAGTGGCTGCCGCCCTTGTAGTTATCGCGAAAGAACGCGGCGGTATGAAACACCGTATCGCAGCCTTGCAGCGACGCTGCGAACGCGTCGACATCGGCCATGTCGCCAACGACCAGTTCCACACCCTGCAAATGCTTGAACTGCTGTTCACCTTTGGCTCTTGAACGAACCAGGGCTTTGACCGCGCAACCACGAGCGATCAGTTCTCGCACCAGGTTGTTGCCCAACAGGCCGGTCGCGCCAGTGACGAATGTGCTATGCATAGGTCAACCCTCACGCTGATCGGCTAAAAAATGACATCAACACCGCACTGTCGAAGAAGGCCTCTTCACGGATGGCCAGCCCGTCTTTGAAGGTGAAGTGTGCGGCGTAGTACACGGCAATATGGCGGCCATGGGGTGGAATCACCCGGTCCGGCAGCACTAATGGTGCGGTGAAGGTGCCGGTCAGGAAGGCGGTCAGTGCCAAACGATCGTCACTGACGGCAAATGGGCTGAAGGTCAGCTGGGCATCAGGGAAGGCTTCGAGTAATGCGATTTCTCGTTTGCGCATGGATTCGCGACCGGTTTGCATCCCCATCCCATCGAAGTAGATGAAGTCTTCGCAAACCAGCGTAAGCATCGCTTCCACATCACGGCGATTGAAGGCGCTGGCGGCGCGTTCCGCAAAGTCGTTAGGGCCAGTAGTCATACAGTCCGTTCCATTCGTTTCGAGGACGTGTAGATATACCGTTGACGCCTCTGCCGAAAAACAGCGACTGCTGCATAATGGCTTTGCACATTTGCAAATCAGGGAAGATATGAAGCATGGCTTTGCAAGCAAACTGGGACGATCTTCGCCTGCTGTTGGCAGTCTCGCGACGTGGCAGCTTTCTTCAGGCCGGCCAATTGCTGGGGATCGCTGCGTCTACTGTGTCGCGACGGCTGACCCAACTTGAAAGGGCACTGGGCGAACCACTCGTGGAGCGGGGCGTTGAAGGATGCTGGTTAACCCCGCGAGGCCAATCCCTCGTGGACGTTGCCCTGGCTGCGGAAGCGGGCTTGAGGCGTCAAACCGTTACGGGCATGTCCGAGCCACACACAGAGTTATCTGGCACAGTCGTGGTCAGTGCAGGGGAGGGGTTCTCGTCTTGCGTGCTGGAGGCAGCGAGTCGCTTCACCTGCGCGCACCCGCGATGCTCGGTGGAGTTGCTGATAACAGCCGACTTTCACAAGATCGTCCGCGGCGCCGCAGACATTGCCGTACGCACAGCTCATCTGGGCGAGCCGTCGCTGATTTATCGCCCCTTGGGCAAGCTCGCTTACGGTGTCTTCGCCGATGCAAGTTATCTGAAGCGGTTTCCAGGAGTGACTCCGACCACTGCGGTCAATATTGCCTTGCTTCCTCCGCTGGATATGTTGCCGCAAATGTGTGTGGCAAAGGCCGCGGGTCTGGAACACACGCAGATCAGCGTGAACTCGTTCGCGGCTCAGCTCGAATCGGTGAGGCGAGGTATGGGCGTGGCAGTGCTGCCCTGTATTCTGGCGAAGGACCTGATCGGGTTGTTCCCGGATATCCAGCTTCCAGATATGGAGGTCTATCTGGTGACCCGGCCGCAGGCGTTGAAGCAGGCTCACATCAAGTGTTTTTTTGTCATTCTGGAGCAGGTGCTGCTGGAAGCCATTTCCATAGAATGTGTCGAAGATTACCCATTGGGGGAGGCGCCCTGAAATGGGTGAATAAGGGCAAATACATCTTCTAAAATTCAGTGGCTTTGACTTTGCAATCTGGTAGGGGCACAGTCTGGCGCTACGTGAGGATGGATGCCTCGGTGAAGCTTAAGGAGAATGCCGTGTTTCCGATCAATATCTGGCTTACCTATACTGCCGCGTGCTTGCTATTGGTACTCGCACCAGGCCCGGACAATCTGCTGGCCGTAGGCCGAGGACTCAGTCAGGGCAGGATAGCCGCTATCGTATCGGGCATGGCATCCGGGGCGGGAATTCTCTTTCATGTGGCAACCGCTTCACTCGGATTGACTTTGCTTATGCAGACGTCTGCAGTTGCCTTCTGGGTCGTCAAGCTCATCGGCGCCGGTTATCTACTTTGGCTTGGCATAAAAGTCCTACACTCTCGTAGCCTGATTAGCTTCCAGCCAGCGACTCGGCAATCACTGCCGAGCATTTTCCTCACGGGATTACTCTCGGCAGCGCTCAATCCGAAGCCTGGGTTTTTCGTTCTTGCATTCATCCCTCAGTTCGTCGACCCACAACGCGGCTCAGTGAGCGTGCAGATGCTGGTATACGGCATATGGTTCGCCGCACTGACGGCAGTGGGATTCGCACTTATGGGTGTATTTGCCACTGCACTGTCCCGATTTCTGCGTCAGAGGCCACGATTGGTAAATGGCCTGAACGTAGGGGCAGGACTCACCTTCGTTGCTTCGGGAGTATCGATAGCGGCACTCAGCCAAAAATAGGATCAGTATATTGGCGTCGCGGAGCTAAGATTTCAGCCTCGCTGAGCCCCGGTGATTATGAAAGCTGACGACTTTAAGACTTATCTTTCAGGGCTGAGATCATGGCTCTGTATAGCCGCGAAATTGTCATTCGCCGTCAGAATCTTGTTCGCATGCTGCCCTTTGATCGCAACCGCTAATCACATCCGTGCAGACGTTTCGCATGGATTGTTCTGGGACTACGGATACGGGCCTGGCACTTACTTGGGCAGCCGTATTTTCTGGGGGGCGCTTACGTTTTTTGACCCGATTGCAGCATTGCTACTATTCATCAAGCCAAGAGCCGGAATCGTGCTTACGGCAGCGATTATTTTGGTCGACGTAATCCACAACACTTTTTACGTCGCGTTGAAGCAACAGTGGCTGGAGCCGTTCTACCTGTCCCAGGTAGCTTTCCTTATCGTAGTATTCCTACTCTCACCCATCGCTTGGAATGACCCTGTTCGGGACGTAGCGCTCACCAATTCATTCCGGCTGTGATTCGCTCCACACGCCTGCCGACACAGCGAGCGAGTGAGATAGGGCAACTGCTGCCGCATCAGTGAGTGGCGGCGTCGGTTGATCACACCTTGCTACGTTGGGCTTTAGCGGGTGCTACTCCCCGGATAAAAATCGTTTGGTGATCATTGCCACTGCCTCCGCTGGAGATGTCAGGGCTGTGTCTATATTAAATGGGGCGTTATCCCACGCCTCATATTCATGATCCAATACAGACTGCCAGGTTGGTGGCGTCAGCCCGGGAATATCAATCTTCCTGGTTTCTACCCGTCTCCGGTGTTCATGTTTATCAGAGCAAACCACCTGGATATTCACTAATGGAGCACCAGAGCGTGTGGCGATTTCGCTCCACGCCTTTCGGCTTTCGATTACTGGGTTAACGCAGTCGACTATGACCGTGCTGCCAAAACGAAGATTGCTTAGAGCAAGCTCATTAGCGACCATGTAACCGCTCCGCCCCACGTCTTGTGCCAGAGCACCGGAATTTCGGATAGCCTGCTCAATCGTATCGATCCGCAGATACACGGCACTTGTTCTGGTGGCAAGGTCACTTGCGATAGTCGTCTTTCCGGTACCCGGAAGGCCGCTGAAGACAATGAGCATTTTATGTCCCTCGGTTAGTGAGTTAACCCAGTCCAGGCGGTTGCCTGATTTGCAGGACCAAGCCAGGAATCCCTTGATTCAAGAGATTCATACGCCATAACTAGCGGCTATAACAATGAGCGCGAGAAAACAGACCAACTGAACGAAAAAGAAGGCAAACCGAACCGCCACGAACGTATTGGTTTGCACATGGGATACGTGAACCACAGACTGGCACACGCGAGCGATCAGGACGATTACGGACAAGTAGCTCACTGCAGGGTCGTCGACACCAAGGGTTGAAATCACCCACACAATGGCGCCAAAGACCGGCAGATTTTCCACACAGTTCGCGTGTGCTCTTATCCCACGCCGATACCAATCCTCGCCTTCGAGCTGATCGCATTGGAAAGAGGCAATCGGAACATTCGAGAACAAGATTCTGACCCAGCGATACACCCCGACGGTTGCCATCAACAGCAGCAAAGTCCAGGTCGCAAATCCAAGCAACATCCACATCGGTATTGTCATGGCTGCCAGCCTCGATAAATCGTTTTCAACACGTCATCCCACAGCCGCGCGGCCGACGTACGGTCGGCCGCCCCCTGTCGATCAATTGCTCATGATTGGCGCCAGCGCGGTCTGAATCGTGGACATCTGTGCAGGTGTTGTCATGCGCGTAAGCAGTCGGCCAAAGTGTGGATGCTCCACGCCCGAGATAATGTATTGCCAGCGGTAGGCGCTCAGCACGCAGGCTTTGATTTGCGCTGTGTCATCGACACTGAATGACCGTGAAACATTGCGAATAAAGTAGTCGGCATCGGATGCCGATTGTGCCTGCAGTATTCCGTCGACGGCCGCCACCAGCGCAATCAGATCGTTCACTGCCTGGTCGCGCTCGGCTGGCGAGAGTTTCGCGTGCTCCGCCTTCCACTCCAGTTCATCGAGTACGACGTGCCGGCTTTCATCCTTCCAGTGAAACTTGAAAATATCCTTGAAGAGTGGGCACAACTCCTCACGCGGGGCGATGCTTTGCACGTAGTGCGCCTGAACAAACAGCTCGATATGACAGGTCAACGCCAACACTGACCAGGTGCTGGCTGCAAGTACCGAGCGCGCCACATCGTTTGGATCGGCAACTTGCCGATACCCCGCTGGCAAGTGCGAACTAATCATCGTCTCCATACGCCGGAACAGCTCCTGGTGCTTGATCTCGTCATTAGAGAAACGCACTAGCGCTTCGAGTGCGAGCTGATCGTCAAAGACATGGGCTCGACCTTGATCGAGCATTTTGGCGCTGATAAAACGCTCGACCAAGCCAAAGATATACGCATAGGTTCGGCCCTGAATCTGACTGAGCAGGCGCGCCTCATCCGCGTCGAGAAAGGTCAGGCGGTCGATCCGCGACAGTCCGTCGGGCAAGAATTTGCGCGAGAAGTCGAAGCTCCGATCCTGTAGCAAATCACGATCGATCTGCCATTCCGCTTTCTTCGATGATCTGACAAGTTGAGCATAACGGTCGGCGTTGCCCGAATCTGAGCTGGGCATGGTAGCAACGGTGTTCATATCGATCTCCTGCTTGCCTGGTCGAGTTGGAATGGGGCAATTACGGTTAACGTCGGAGCCAATGACCATCGGTGAAGCGTCTGGGGATCGTCTCGATCACGGAGTCCGCGTTGGTGCTAATCTAGGCCTCGCAGTTCAGGCGATGAATGACCAGTGCGCCTGATTACATGCTCCGGACTCCGGAAAGGAGGGCTGGCAATTGTTGGATGCGTTTTCTGATGTGTTGCGTGTGATTCGGCTGTCTGGAGGGGTTTTTCTCGAGGCGGAATTCACTGCGCCCTGGTGCATCAAGGGAAGAATCTCTGCGGACGATTGCAAACCGTTCCTGGCGGCACCTCGACATATCATTGCGTCGCATTTTGTCGCCGCAGGGCATATGCAATTACAAGTCGACGGCGGTGCCGCCATCGACGTGCGGGCAGGCGAACTCGTTCTGCTTCCTCACAATGACGCTCATTCTTTTGGCAGCGATCTAAGCATTGCGCCCATGCTGGCGGGCGAAGTTATTCAGCCGCCGGAAGTTGGCGCTATTTCACGAATCAAGTACGGCGGGGGCGGCGAGGTCACGCAACTATTGTGCGGATTCCTCGGCTCTGAAACCCCCTTCAGTCCGTTGCTTTCGTCGCTGCCATCCTTATTGAAACTAGACTTGCGCGCGACGGCTTCGGGAGCCTGGATTGAAAGCTCATTCCGTTTCGCTGTCAGTGAGATTGCGGCGGGGCGCCTCGGCTCGACAACAGTCATCGCCAAGCTCTCCGAATTGCTATTCGTCGAAGCCGTCAGCCAGTACGTCGCGAGCCTCCCCGCTGAGCGACGCGGGTGGCTGGCGGGTTTGCGAGATCCGCATATCGGGCGCGCACTGGCGCTGCTCCATGCCCGTCCAACCGAGGGCTGGACTGCAGAAGCCCTGGCGCTTGAAGTGGGCATGTCGCGCTCGGTATTCGCGGAGCGATTCACGGCATTGGTCGGACAGCCACCGATGCAATACCTGACGCTCTGGCGTATGCACGTGGCGGCTCAACAGCTGCGCGAAGGTCGCGGTAATGTGGCGCAAATCGGCTTTGCAGTGGGCTATGAATCCGAAGCCGCGTTCAGCCGCGCATTCAAACGCCAGTTCGGCACATCACCCGGCACTTGGCGCAGACAATCAGCGTGAGGTGGGGCCGGTGCTGATGGACACTCTGATCAAGCCAGGCAGCAAAAGTCTCATCACGGCCAATTCATCTACCCAGTCTCGCGCCGGCCTTGTCGGGGCGCATTACCTCCCAGTACTAAAGGAGGTGCCAATGAACGCTAAAGGACCATTCCAGTCTGGCGTCATAGGTTTAGGCTCAATCCCACGATCAAAAGATACCGGCTGCAATGGCCCATCCATCACTGCATCTTAAAACACTGTTCGCCTGAACACTTGATGTAGCACCGTCTCCCGCTGAACGTTGTCAATGATGACAATCAGACGAGCCTCACAGCCTGCGATATGAGTAGAAAACCTCACCTGATTTCCGGGTTTCCAGAATAAAAGAGGATTTATCATGAGCAGCACCTTCTTCATTCCATCCGTGAACATGATGGGCATTGGCAGTCTCGACGAAGCGATGCTCGCCATCCGCAAATATGGTTTCCGTAAAGCCTTGATCGTCACTGATGCCGGCCTGGCCAAAGCCGGCGTGGCCGCCAAGGTAGCCAGCCTTCTGGCCCAGCAGGACATCAACTCCACCCTGTTTGATGGCGCCAAACCGAATCCGACGGTCAGCAATGTCGAGAAAGGCCTCGAGCTGCTTGGTCGTAGCGATTGTGATTTCATTATTTCCCTGGGCGGCGGCTCACCCCATGACTGCGCCAAGGGCATTGCCCTGTGCGCCACCAACGGCGGGCACATCAGTGATTACGAAGGCGTGGATCAATCCGCCAAGCCACAGATGCCGTTGATTGCGATCAATACCACCGCCGGCACGGCGAGTGAAATGACCCGTTTCTGCATCATTACCGACGAAGTCCGGCACGTTAAAATGGCCATCGTCGACCGTAACGTCACCCCACTGTTGTCGGTCAACGATCCTTCGCTGATGGCAGGCATGCCCAAAGGCCTGACCGCCGCAACCGGCATGGACGCGCTGACCCACGCTATCGAAGCCTACGTGTCGACTGCGGCAACGCCGATCACCGATGCCTGTGCACTCAAGGCCGTGGAATTGATCTCGGCCAACCTGCGCACTGCCGTTGCCCAGGGTGACGACATGACCGCCCGGGAAAATATGGCCTACGCGCAATTTCTTGCCGGCATGGCCTTCAACAATGCTTCGCTGGGCTATGTCCACGCCATGGCGCACCAACTGGGTGGGTTCTACGACCTGCCCCACGGCGTCTGTAATGCGATCCTGCTGCCCCATGTCGCCAGCTTCAACGCCAGCGTATGCCTGGCCCGGTTTAAAGACATCGCCAACGCAATGGGTGTCGACACCCAGCATCTGGATGCGGAAAAAGGCGCCGCCGCAGCCATCACCGCCATCCGCAAACTGTCTTCGGATGTCGGTATTCCGAGCGGTCTCGCCGAACTGGGCGCCAAGGCCGACGATATCCCGATCCTTGCAGCCAATGCCATGAAGGATGCCTGCGGCTTTACCAACCCGCGTCCTGCCAATCAGGACGAGATCGAGCAGATTTTCCATACCGCGATGTAACCGATGTGAAGTAACGCCAGCCAGCTCAAAAGCCCCGCCTTCGGTTGAAGTGCGGGGCTTTTAGCAGCCAGCTGTCTCGTCCTGAATAAGGTTTACACCTTCTGACTTCTTATCAGGAAGGTATTCACTGTCCTTGCGAAGTGAGGTGAGCGATGGATTCTATGCTTCTGCTCGATCTCCGACAAAAAAACGGGTGCCCGCAAGGCACCCGTTTTCATTTACTCCGCCGCCTGCGCCCGCAAGCGTCGGCCGATCACATCCATCAAATCACAGCCATCGCGCAATGGAATGGCCAGTAGTTTGGAGAAGTCCGACAGCACCACCGTGTCGCAACCGATCTCGGCGCGGAAGGCGATGTTTTCCAAGACTTGGGTGACCGTGCGGATGCGGTAGTCGGCCATGGCGTGCAGGACGTCGAGTGGGGCTTGGGTGTCGATGAGCAGGGAGGCCGGGATCAGGTCGATTCCGGTGAGGGGCATGTATCTATCCATGTTTGAAAACTCCGATCAAATGCAAAGGTTGACTGTCCCTCAAATCGTCGCCAAACGAATGGGTGACAGCTGTACGCAGGTTGGCGAACCGGGATCGGAATACCGGCAGACCCGAAGGTCTCCCGCGCACAGCTGCCATAAAGACAGCTTTGCGAGCGCGCAACAGCATCTGCAATAAAGCACAGAGCTTTTGCACCCGATCGAACAGGTCGCCAAACCTGGTCGCCATTTGGGCGACGGGCGGACTATAAGCGTCAACGGGCTAGGCGGGCAAGGTGCAAGGGGCTGAGCTTCGTGTAGGAAGTGGTGGACGAACCTTTCCTTGCGTCTCTTGGAATCATATGGCGCATAGGTTTCAGAGGGGAGAGAAGCTATACTCCTGCGCCATGCACAATCCAGATCATATCCGCGAACTGCTCAAAAAATGGGTCGCCAAGACCATGCCTCATGGTGAGGGCGATGTCTTCATTGGGGAGCTTTGCTTCATCAACAAAGCAAGGCGCGCAGATCTTGTGCATGCCAACGGCCAGCTAACGGCGTTCGAAATAAAATCAGCCGCAGATAGCTTGTCCCGATGGGAAGGGCAGCAAGATGCGTATCTCAGTTGTTTTGATCAGGTTTGGCTTTGCTGTCATTCCAAACACATAGAGAAAGCGTTCGGCGTAACTCATAGGAGCGTCGGAATTCTTGTGGTTGATGATCTTGGATCTATCGCTGTGGTCAGGAAAGCAACTCACAATAAATTGCGCGATAAATTTACCCTCACAGGGCTTCTGTGGCGGTCGGAATTAGACGAGATCTGCAAAGAATTTCAACTTGAAACGAAAAGTGCTATGAGGATAAAGGAGGTGCGCCTCGAAGTGACCGAGGCGCTGGAGTGGGAGCTTATTCGAGATAAGGTTTTAAGCAGTCTTAAGGTTCGTTATTCTGGAGGTCAGAATATGTCGTCGATGGATACGTTGTCGCCATCATCTTGCTGAAGGAACTGGAGCGTCGCGCAAATATGCTGATTGGCTCTTAGGCCGTTCCACACTCCATTGTTACCATACCGCTCACTAGTTTGGCTGATACGTCCATATTCTCTGGTCGCCCAGCAAAAATCATCTCCGTGGTAGTCGGGCAACTGACGAATATCTCTTGCTAACTGAACATAATTTTCGAATTCTTTATCTCTTCCTAGACGTTTCAACCACCATTCATTAGGTGTGTAATAACTGGCGAAGGGTATGACGGCCATGCCTTGGATATACTCTACTGCGGCGCCAGGGTTGGTGCCCGCGTAATCGCCATAAATTAAGTTTATTGAGCCATTTAACTGTTTGGCCTCAGCTTGCCAAACAATATCGTGACATATGGCGGTGCTGGAGCTTCCTGATTGAGGTTTTTGACTAGGGAATGATGAGCTGATTAGGGTTGTACTATGAACTTCGTAGTTGTTTATGGTAGATAAAATGTGATCGAGAGTGCCGCCATTGATAGTGGAAATTGGAGATCTATCTCCAAAATCCAAAATGACAAGTATGTTTTCTGGGGTTGATATGGCGTCTAGAATATTTATGACCCTGTCCCAGCTTGGGCCAACTATTTCGGTGGGACAAACAACCCTGACTGCGATGACGTTGAAGTCTATTAGCAATAGTCTTGCCAGTTGTATGATGTCTCGGGCGTTGTCAGTATCCAGCCAGGATACGACTGGGATTAATGAGTTGTTTTTTACTTTTACCTCTGCGAACCAATTGCGTTTATTTTCAAAGTGGTTGTTGGAGTTATGCAGGTCTCTTTCACCTATCACGTCGCTGGCAATGTCAAGCGGAGATCTAGATATATCCATCAAATAAGGGTAGTCACCCCAGTTCGCGAGAAAATCATTAAGATGACGCTCCATGCCTCTCATGTTGAGAAGAGGGGATATCAATTCTTTACGTGGATCTTCTAGATTTATCAGAGCTTTTACATCGTTTTGGCCTACCTTCATACACGGTGTATAAAGCATGGGTACCTTCCTTTGGTGGTGTGCTTAACCCGTCTGGGGTTGGATTGAGCGTAGATGCCTTTTCCGCCACCGAGATCCTAGTGATGTATCTGCGTATTTCTGTTCGGCTTCCCTAGCGAGTACATTAAAAAAAGCAATCTCACTGGCATCAGGTTCCGTTATTCATGCCTACGTAAATCCAATTACAATCCTCCGATTACGTCGTGTCCTATCCCCACCCGAGACGGAACCTCAATGCAAACCCCCACCACCCAACACCCCCTCTGGCAAACCTACCTCCTGTTCCTCGCCCCCATGGTCCTTTCCAACTTCCTCCAATCCATGTCCGGCACGATCAACAGCATCTACATCGGCCAAATGCTCGGCACCCAAGCTCTCGCGGCGGTATCAGGCATGTTCCCCGTAGTGTTCTTCTTCATCGCCCTGGTCATCGGCCTCGGCGCTGGCGCTGGGGTGTTGATCGGTCAAGCCTGGGGCGCTCGCGAGTTGCATTTGGTGAAGGCCATTGCCGGTTCGACGTTGCTGTTGGGGGCGATGATCGGGTTGGTGGCGGCGGTGTTGGGCAGTGTGTTTGCCCGGCCGGCGTTGCAGGGTTTGGGCACGCCGGTGGATGTGCTGGACGATGCGGTGGCGTATGCGCATGTGATGATGTGGATCTTGCCGTCGCTGTTGGTGTTTGTGTTGTTCACGCAGTTGCTGCGTGGGGTGAGCGATACGGTGTCGCCGTTGTTGGCGCTGGTGGTGTCGACGTGTGTCGGGCTGGCGCTGACGCCGGCGTTGATTCTCGGGTGGTTGGGGTTGCCGCCGATGGGGATTCAGAGTGCGGCGTGGGCGGGGTTGGCGGGTAACTTGGCGGCGATGGGGTGGCTGGCGTGGCGATTGATTCGCAAGGGGCATCCGTTGGCGCCGGATCGGGAGATGTTTGCGTCGATGCGGCTGGATCTGGAGATCCTCGGCAAGGTGTTGCGTATCGGGCTGCCGACCGGGTTGCAGATGGTGGTGCTGTCGTTGTCGGAGCTGGTGATTCTGGCGCTGGTGAATCAGCACGGTTCCCAGGCGACGGCGGCGTACGGGGCGGTGACGCAGATCGTCAATTACGTGCAGTTCCCGGCGCTGTCGATTGCGATCACGGCGTCGATTCTCGGTGCGCAGGCGATTGGGGCAGGGCGCATCGAGCGCATGGGGCCGATTTTGCGCACGGGGCTGTTGATCAACGTGTGCCTGACCGGTGGTTTGGTGGTGTTGGGTTACTTGCTGTCGCACTGGTTGCTGGGGTTGTTCCTCACGGATGATTCCACCCGGGCGATGGCGGAACACCTATTGCACATCATGCTTTGGAGTCTGCTGGTGTTTGGCTTTCAGGCGATTGTCGGCGGCATCATGCGCGCCAGCGGCACGGTGTTGGTGCCGGTGGTGGTTACGATCGTTTGCGTGGTCGGGGTGCAGTTGCCGGTGGCGTATCTGCTGGATGCGCGCTTTGGGCTGCAAGGTGTGTGGATGGCGTTTCCGGTGGCCTATCTGGGCATGCTGATGCTGCAGACGCTGTATTACAAAATGGTCTGGCAGCATCAGAAGATTGAGCGGTTGGTGTAGGGCGTTCGTTTGAGTGCGAAATTGCACTCCACTTGACCACCTGTTTGCATTCGACCTGACCAATAATTTGCATCGCTTCTGACCACCGGTTGCATGGGATTTGACCGTCATGCTTCGTAACCGTGATCGGCAGAGAATTGCGCATTGCAGCCCTTCTCGACAGGCAGCAATCGGCCGAGGCTGTGTAAAAACGTTTTTGATCGTAATAGGTGGCTGGATTCGACACAAAAATTGCGCTCCTACGCAAATTTCAGGTCTGCTGAGTTGCCGAGTGCCAGCAATCCTAGAACTCCACTTTGTTGTTCGCGGACTGCGTCAAAAACTCGGTAATCAGTGACGTAACCTGCTGTTGGATTACCTCGCGCGGGCGAGCATTGTCGCCATCCCCGCAAATGATGCCATCGCCAGGCATGTCCTCTTCGAGCAATGCCACGGCATCTGGTTTGCAAATCGGCAAGAAGCTGAAATGGCTGGCGTCACTGATCTCGACATAGCGGCTGGACGCTTGGGGCAGGCGTGTGGCCAGGTTGGCGGACTCCAACTGAGCAGGCAGTTCCACCGATGGTGCGCCGGCAGCGATAACTAGCACCGGCACCGGCAGTGCCGCAAGGCTCTCATCGGTCATCCCGCGCGAGAGTCCCAGGTCCAAAGAAACCACAGCGGTGACCCGTTGATCGCGCAAATCGCCGGCCAGAGCAGCCTTTAATGCCGGAGTACTCTCAGGGTTGATCTTTTGATAATTGGTGCAACTGGATAACTGCGGATGGAGTTTGCAGTCACGGGCAAACAGGGCCGGGTCGAAACGAGCACCGGCGATCTCCATTGCAGTCCAGCCGCCGAGTGAATGGCCCACTACAGCAATTTGACGCTTTGCGACCACGCCAAATTTTTCAGGTTGAGTGGTGACCGCCTCAATGGCCCGATGCAGGTCAATGGGCCGCTGCCATAACTGCGCCGCCGCTTGCGGGCTGCGATCATGGGTCGTGGTGCCGGGGTGGTTGACCGCTGCGACAATGTAACCCTTATGGGCCAATGCACTCGCCAACCAGTTCTGATTGTTCCAATTGCCTCTGAATCCATGGGAGAGCACCACCAATGGGTGCTCTCCAGCGGAGGGTGGCGCGTTGCGAACCGCAGAAGCACCGACAAACACCACATCGTCGCCGATCAACTGTGGGGTGACGGTCGTTGTACTGGGATACCAGACGACCATCTCCAGCGGACGCTCATTGTGTGGGTCCGGCAGGGTGGAGGATTGGAAGCCGACAGAGTTGACGTCAGCGAGAGCGCTGGTCGTCAGACAGGTTAAAAGCAGGGCGCCGAGAGCTGTTTTCAATGGGGTTTGTCTTCCTTGATTTAGATAGGGGTTCAGAACCTGAAACCCACCGATAGCGTGCATCACATCTCGCAAGTTATAGAAATCCAGCGCCGTGAGCAGGTGAATCTGCACCGACATTAAAGCCGATACTCCGACTGACATGCATAGTTTTCGTTATCTGCATTGACCGGTCAGCAGCCGGGCTTTCGGGGCAAGTCCGAAGGGCCGCGACGGCCAGCAATCGACCAAAGCTGACGGTCGACCAAGCAAGCTCAGAGCCAAAGATGCATTCCCAATAGGAATGCATTGCATAAAATTAATGAATTTTTATTATCGCCCTGTATGACCTAACTTGATTCAAGGACATGGAGAAGCGCCTTGAAATCATTACCGCTCAACTCAGCTGAAAAATTTGATACCCATCGGGCCAATGAGTACGGAAGACAGAGTCGTATCGCATTAGCAGGCTATGACGCCTGCCACGATCTTGTTGCGTGCATGCTATCGGCAAGCCTCGGCGATACAAATTCGGCGAAAGTACTGGTGGTTGGCGCTGGCGGCACTGCGCAGGAAATTGTTGCGATGGCAACGCTGGAGCCTGTCTGGCGCTTCACTGCCGTTGATCCATCCGCGCCCATGCTGGAGGCTGCGAAGCACCAGTTGGAGGCCAACGACTTGCTTGAAAGAACGGACCTGCATCTTGGGCATGTTGAAGACCTGGCAGCAGGCCCGTCCTACGACGCAGCCACCTTGATCGGTGTCCTGCATCATCTCGAAGGTGATGATGCCAAGCACCAGCTTTTACGTTCCATTCGGGCTCGTCTGAAACCCGATGCGCCACTGATTGTCGCGGGAAATCAGTACGCGTATGCCAGCCAACCGCTATTGCTGGCTGCCTGGGGCCAACGGTGGCGGCAGCACGGAGCCAGCCCGGATGAAGTGAAGGTCAAGCAGGGAAAAATCCTCCAGGGCGCTGACCCGCCACATTCTGAGGCGGCGGTTCAAAAACTGTTGAACGACGCCGGGTTCGGGGACGCTACGCGTTTCTTCAGCAGCCTGTTCTGGGGTGCCTGGTTGACGTGCAAAAGGGTTTGAAGGTGGACGCGACAGGCCGCAAATGGCCGTTCTCTACCAGTCGTGTGAGACAGAAAGCGACCCAATATAGATAGTCCGTGTCGAACGCGACAAACCGTCGGGATGAATTACTCCCCGGATTGCAAGCGCTCGATAGCTTCGAGAAGCTGGCCGTCGAAGTACTCGGTTTCATCTCGTTCCTGGTCTTTCATGCGGCGCTTCGCCTCGATGAGCAGGTGTTTGGTCGCGATGTTCTGATTCAAAAAAGTAGCGACCATAAGATCATTCAAACTCTCTAGAGGTGTGTCCCATGCCTCCCTGCAACGCTGAATTAGTCCTGTGGGGGCATCCCCACGCCATGGACCTAAAATATCCGAGACTGCCAGGGTGGAGGTCATGAGCCTGCCTTTGAGAGAAATTGAAGGGCTGGTAATTTCGCACGCTCGGGAGATTGATGAATAGCGAAATCGAATGCCCGCTTCTGGCCGATTTCTGCCTGTCGTGACGGGCAGCAATCGACCTAACGCTGCCCCTCTTGCAAGTGGCGATTTTTACGTTTTACTCATCATATTTATGTGAATTTGGTATTAGTGCTATGTGATTAGCGCGGTTTATCGATTAATCATTGAAAGGTAATTTGCTTCTCGGCGAAATCAAATCGAGAGCAAGTCATGATCCAGAGCTTCATCCGCCAAAACATGCCCGCTGCTGCAAAGGCCGGCAGTCTTTGTTTCGCACTGGGTGCCAGTGCGTTGGTCAGCGCTGACGATCACGCCCCGCTGATCATCAAGGATCAGGGCAGCGTCATAGCCGGCGGTGGATTGATCACCCAACCGGGAACCTTCGACCCCTACAAACCGTTGATGCCTGATGGCCAGACCTATCACGGCGACCATGTGTATGCGTTCTATCAGGTTCCCGTCGACGCTCGTCCGCTACCCATTCTCATGCTGCATGGCGCGGGGCAGTCCGCGAAGTCCTGGGAGACAACGGCCGACGGCCGTGAAGGGTTCCAGAACATTTTCCTGCGGCGAGGATTCTCCACGTACCTGATCGACCAGCCGCGCCGTGGCGATGCGGGACGCAGCCTGGTTGAAACGACGATCAAACCGGTGCCGGACGAGCAGCTGTGGTTCAACCAGTTCCGCATCGGCCTGTGGCCCGAAAGTTTCAAGGGCAGCCAGTTTCCTCGTGGGCCGGCAGCCCTTGAGCAGTTCTTTCGGTCGATGACGCCCAATACCGGGCCTTACGACATTGATGTCGTATCCAATGGCGTTTCCGCGCTGCTGGAAAAGACCGGGCCGGCCATCTTGTTCACCCATTCTCAGGGTGGCGGCCCCGGTTGGCTGACGGCGATCAAGAGCCGCAACGTGCGAGCCATCGTGGCCTTCGAACCGGGCAGCAGCTTCGTGTTTCCAGAAGGTGAGGTGCCCACACCGATTGCCAGCGCGTTCGACACGCTCGCGGGTCAGGCCATATCGGCGGAACAGTTCAAAGCACTGACCAAAATCCCCATCGTTATTTTCTACGGCGACAACATCCCCGACCAACCGGTTCGGTTACCAGCCCAGGACAGCTGGCGCGCGCGGCTCGAGATGGCGCGCGTGTGGCGCGATACGGTGAATCGACAGGGCGGTGACGTGAGGCTCGTTCACCTGCCGGAGATCGGTATCAAGGGCAATAGTCACTTTCCCTTTTCGGACATGAATAACGTCGAGATCGCTGATCTGGTTTCGCAGTTTCTCGCTGAAAAAAATCTGGATTGATCAAGGACGCGGCGATATCGGCCAGCCCTCTCACACACTTGAAGTATCAGGGGTATTCCTAATGATGCGAACTACGCTGAAGGCCACGTTGATGGCGGCCATGATCGGAATGTCGGGCGTCGAAGCCGAGGCGGCGGACTACAAGCAGAACCCATTCACATTGACCTACGGCGGCGCGCTGACCAAGAACGAACCGGGCAAGGTCAACATCCACCCGGTCACCTACAAACTCAATGGACTGGACATTGCTGCCAACGTTTACACCCCGGCGAACTATGATGCGGCGAAAAAATACCCGGTCGTCGTCGTGGCGCACCCCAATGGTGGGGTGAAGGAGCAGGTCGCGGGCCTGTATGCCCAACGCCTGGCAGACCAGGGCTACATCACGATCGCGGCGGATGCGGCGTATCAAGGGGCCAGTGGGGGTGAGCCGCGCAATGTGGACAAACCGACGCATCGCATTGAAGACATCCATGGCATGGCTGATTTCATTGCCAGCTATCCCGGCGTCGACAGCAAGCGTCTGGGCTTGCTCGGTATTTGCGGCGGTGGCGGTTATTCATTGGCGGCGGCGCAAACCGACAAGCGCTTCCAGTCAATTGCGACCTTGAGCATGTTCAACTCTGGGTTGGTTCGCCGTAATGGCTACCAGGATTCGCAGCTGTCGACGATTCAGGAACGCTTGCAGCAGGCGTCCGCGGCCCGCGCCCAGGAAGCGGCGGGTGGAGAAGTCCTCTACGTCGGTGATGCCAGGCTGACTGATGAACAGATCGCCAAGCTGCCGTTTGATCTGTATCGACAGGGCTTCGAGTACTACGGCAAGACCCACGCTCACCCCAACTCGACTTTCCGTTACACCCAGAGCAGCCTGATGGACCTGATGAGCTTCGATGCCACGGATCAGATCGAGCTGATCGACAAGCCGTTGCTGATGATCGCGGGCAGCAAGGCCGACAGCCTGTACATGTCGCAACAAGCCTTTGCCAAAGCCACCGGCACCCAAGATAAAAAACTGTTCACCATCGATGGCGCGACCCATATCGACACCTACTGGGTGCCTGCGTATGTGGACGTCGCCATGGACAAGCTGACCGCGTTTTACGCGAGAACGCTTTGACTTGAAGGGATACGTCCTCATGAAGAACACTTTGATAGGTATCGCGGTGTGTGCCGCGGCCCCCTTCGCCGACGCCGCCGGGGCAGACGATGCCAGTGAGTCCCGCCGAACCGAGCAGCAGATCAGCCGGGCGGGTACTCAGGCTGCAGTTGCGGGACCTGCGGACTATTTCACTGGGCGGGTACGCGTCGATCCTTTGTTTCCGGCCACGGACGAGATTCATGCTTCCGGCGCTTATGTCAGTTTCGAACCGGGCGCACGCTCGGCCTGGCATACCCACCCCGCAGGACAGCGATTGGTGGTGACTTCTGGCGTGGGGCGGGTCCAGGAGTGGGGCAAGCCGATGCAGGAAATCCACCCTGGCGACGTCATCGTCTGCCCTCCGGGCGTCAAACACTGGCATGGCGCCGCTCCGGCGAGCGCCATGACGCACCTCGCCGTGACGGGCTCGGTGGATGGCAAGAGTGTGCAATGGCTGGAGAAAGTGACCGAGGAGCAATACAACGCCCAAGGTTCGGTGGCACCGAAAGCCGAGCCTGCAAGCCAATCGGTGTCCGAGACGCTGTCCGCCAAGCAACAGGCCATCCCGTTGATGGCCGCCGCCATGGCCACGAGCAACATGTCCGGGCTCAATGCCGCGTTGAATCAGGGGCTTGATGCGGGCCTGACGGTCAGCGAGGCGAAGGAAATCCTGGTGCAACTCTACGCCTACAGCGGTTTTCCACGCAGTCTCAATGCACTTGGCGAACTGATGAAGGTGGTCGAGGCACGCAAGCAACGTGGCATTCAGGACGATCCGGGGCGTGAGCCCGGTCGGGTCATACCCGTCGGCGATGAACTCCTGGCGGCGGGCAAAGCCAATCAGACGCGAATCGCCGGTGCGCCGGTTCAGGGCCCGTTGTTCGACTTCGTTCCGGTCATCAACCAGTACTTGCAGGCGCATCTGTTCGGCGACATCTTCGAGCGCGATAACCTGGACTGGCAAAGTCGTGAGTTGGCCACCGTCGCTGCTTTAGCCGTCACTCCCGGTGTCGAGGCGCAACTGCGCTCGCACATGGCCGCCAGCCTGCGGGTCGGCCTGACGGCTGCGCAGTTACGTCAGCTGGTTCAGCTGCTGGCTGAGCAAGGTGATGCCGCCGCGGCCAAGCGTGCCGGTGAAGCGCTGGATAGCGTCCAGGCCAATCAACCCAAATAGCGCAGGGCTTCGCGCAGCAAGGTGAAGGCCGGTGAACTCTGGCGCCGGCTCGGATAATAGAGGTGGTAGCCAGAGAAGGGTTCGCACCAGTCTTTGAGCACGTGAACCAACCGACCTTGCGCCACATGCTCCAGCACCAGGTCCTCCGGCATGTAGGCCAACCCCAGTCCCTGAAGGGCCGCCTCCAGGCGCATGGCGATGTTGTTGAAAACCAGCTGGCCTTCGACCCGTACTTTCAGTTCTTGCCCGTCTTTTTCGAACTCCCAGAGGAACAGGCCGCCGTAAGTCGGCATACGCAAGGTGATGCAGTTGTGCACCGTGAGATCACTCGGGATGACCGGCTCGGGATATCGGGTGAAATAGGCCGGGGAGCCCACCACTGCCATGCGCATGTCAGGGCCGATGCGCATGGCGATCATGTCCTTGGCCACTTGCTGACCCAGCCGTACGCCAGCGTCGAAACCCTCCGCCACGATGTCGGTAAGGCCGTAATCGACGATGATTTCGATATTCAGATCGGGATTATCGGGCAGCAGCTTCGCCAGCACCGGATGCAACAACGTGATCGCCGCGTGCTCACCGGCCGTGATGCGTAATTTGCCGGCCGGTTTGTCGCGGAACTCGCTGAGCAACGCCAGTTCACTGTCGATTTCTTCAAACCGGGGGGCGATAACCCGCAGCAGATGTTCGCCGGCTTCGGTGGGGGAGACACTTCGAGTGGTGCGAGCAAGCAACCTGACCCCCAATCGCTCCTCCAGCTGGCGCATGGCCCGGCTCAAGGCCGGTTGAGACATGCCGAGCCTGGCCGCCGCGCGGGTGAAACTACGTTCTTGGGCCACGGCCGAGAAGATCGCGAGTTGGTCGTAGCTTTCGACGATCATTTATACGCCCCTGTTATAAACAGTCTGCGATTATGCCATCAATGCGATTTATCGTCCGTTCCCTTAGGGGGCGAAGAATAAAATATACCGATCATGACCGTCCGCTTTTGGCCGTTTTCTGCCGGTCACGAAGGGCTACAATCGGCCAGGAGCGGACGGCTCCCGGAAAACATTGCTAGCATTTTGCTACTATTAGATACTCTTGCCATTGGCTCGGTATAAACACTAGGTTTTTCCATGTTCGACAGAAGCGACTTTGATCAACTCTCCAGCGAGCAACTGATTCACCGGAAAGCGCACAATAATTGTCCCGGTTTCCATTATGTCACCTATCCATCCATCGCTTTTCTATTCTCAGAATCTGAGGAGACCATCAGGGTAACCCGTGCCCACAAGCGGCAAGGCGAGAACGGATTAAACTTCTGGCTTCGCGCGGAATGGATCGATTGGCGGCCTGGAGGAGAAAGTTATTTCGCGGGATACGTTTCCGACGCTAAGTTTGAGGAAATCTCGGAAGCCGTTTTCAATCAAATGGTTGCGGATCAGACGATCGATTTGATCGCTCCGCTCAAACAACCGTTGCATGAGCCCATCGGTTTCGTAGGAGCGCTATTGATGTACTCAATGAAAACCGATTTCATCGTTTCGCTGTTCGCGGAGTATGAAGATGAGTACATCCATTTCCATTGGGACACGACTGCATGAGTGGCAGTTAAGGGGCGTTTTCAGCCGGTGGCGACCGGCAGAAATCGGCCAGAAGCGGACGTGTTGACGCTTGTTACTCTCATTGGAGGTTGTCAACCGACCACGACGCAGGGAAGCTACAGTGACGTTTACCATAAGGACATGCTGAAATGAACGCGCGAAAAATTTTAATCACAGGTGCTGCGGGCCGAATCGGCAGCGCTTTTTGGAAAGCGCATTACGATAAGTCAGATTTGCGTTTAGCCGATATAGATGTATCAACACTTCCGCAATCGGCACAACGTTTCGCTCTCGACATCAGCGTTCAAGCCAGTTGCCTTGAAGCTTGCGAAGGCATACATACAGTGATTCATCTAGCTGCTGACCCTCGCCCAGACGCCGATTTCATGACATCCCTGCTCCCTGTGAATATTGTGGGCACCTACAACATGCTATTCGCCGCAAAGGCTCAAGGCTGCGAGCGCTTTATATTTGCGAGCAGCGCTCAGGCTATCGAAGGTTATCCAGAGGATGTCCAGGTACATGAATGTATGGCACCTAAGCCAGGCAATCTATACGGGGTCAGCAAAGCGTTCGGGGAAGCTCTGGCTTCGATGTATGCAAACGATGGTCAAATGACAACAATCGCAGTCCGTATTGCAAACGTAGCTATATTTCACCAAGGGGAAAACCACAGTCACAGGGATGTAGCTGCTTTTATTAGTATCAGGGATGTTGTCGCACTACTTAGTAATTGCGTCGAGGCCGAGCTGAGCGGATTTCATGTTATCCACGGGGTCTCAGATAACAGATATAAGCGACTTTCTATCGAGAAGACCAGAAAAGTTGTGGGGTACGCTCCCTTTGATGATGGATTTGAGATTCTGGAAGGACACGCTCAACCTGACTGAACTACTTCATTAATTGCTGCCCCTTCGACTGTCCGCTTCGGGTCCAGGCTGTGTGAAAACGCACTGAATACGTCGAAAGTTGAGAGCTACGGGTGTTGCCTGCGAAACCAGCAGACTGAAGCGCGAATTGCCCTG
>NZ_JBWCCN010000016.1:0-199382 GCF_056279485.1 Pseudomonas sp. TE12508
ATGGTAGTGTGGGGTTTCCCCATGTGAGAGTAGGTCATCGTCAAGATTAAATTCCGAAACCCCTATCTGCGTATGCAGGTAGGGGTTTTGTTTTGTCCGCAGGAAAATCTCGCTTGTAGGGTTTCTATGCAACAGCCCGGGGCATGGATATCATGCGGGCCTCATTGTGAGGCGAGACTTGCATGCTGACGTTGTTAAAGCTTCTTAAGGATGGTCGATTCCATTCGGGCCAAGCCCTGGGTGCTGCCTTGGGCGTCAGTCGTAGCGCTGTATGGAAGCAGCTTCAGCACCTGGAAGCTGAACTCGGTTTATCCATTCACAAAGTGCGCGGTCGCGGCTATCAACTAGCTGCGCCATTGACACTGCTTGATCCTGCGGAAATAAGCGCGCAGGCGCCTTCTTGTGAGTGGCCCATTCTAGTCTTCGACTCAATTGACTCCACCAACGCTGAAGCCTTGCGCGCTATCGAACGTGGCCAGCCTGCGCCATTTCTGGTGCTCGCTGAGCGGCAAACGGCCGGTCGTGGACGGCGTGGGCGCAAATGGGTCAGCCCGTTCGCGGAAAACATCTATTACAGTCTGGTGCTGCGTATTGATGGTGGGATGCGGCAGCTGGAGGGCTTGAGTCTTGTTGTCGGGCTTGCCGTAATGCAGGCCTTGCGAGAGCTTGGTGTCTCGGGTGTGGGGTTGAAGTGGCCGAATGATGTTCTGGTGGGTCAGCAAAAGATTGCTGGAATACTGCTCGAGTTGGTGGGGGATCCTGCTGATGTGTGTCACGTGGTGATCGGTGTCGGAATAAATGTGAACATGCAGATGACCGATGAGGTTGATCAGCAATGGACGTCCATGCGCCTCGAGTCGGGTAAGGCAGTTGATCGCAATCACCTGGTTGCGGGGTTAGGGTTGATGCTCCAGGCCTATTTAAATCGCCACCAGGCCGGCGGGTTCTCGGCTATCCAGGCGGAGTGGGAGCAAAATCATCTATGGCAGGGGCGGGCGGTATCGTTGATTGCCGGTGTGAGTCAGATAGATGGGGAGGTGCTGGGTATCGATAGTCAGGGTGCCTTGCGCTTGAAGGTGAATGGTGTGGAGAAGGTCTTTAGTGGTGGCGAGCTCAGCCTGAGGTTGCGTGATGATTCTTGAGCTCGATTGTGGAAACAGTTTCATCAAATGGCGTGTGCTCGGCGAGGATGTCCGGCGGGTGATTGGTGAGGGGGTCGTTGATACAGATCTCGCATTGCTGGAGAGCTTGAGAGGGCTCAAGGGGCTCGCTCTCATGCATTGTCGTTTGGTTAGTGTCAGAACTGCCGAAGAAACCAGTGCACTGATTTCTCTGTTGACCGAGGCTTTTGGTGTTTCCGTCGTGTGCGCGGCACCGGCTCGGGAGATGTCCGGGGTTCGAAATGGCTATGAGGAGTTCGAGCGGCTAGGGCTTGATCGCTGGCTTGCAGTGCTCGGAGGATTTCATCTGGCTTCGGGTGCTTGTCTGGTGCTCGACTTTGGTACGGCTGTTACGGCTGACTTTATTGCAGGAGATGGTGAGCATCTCGGTGGATTCATCTGTCCGGGGATGCCTTTGATGCGCAACCAGCTGCGTACCCATACCCGTAGAATTCGCTATGGAGATCTTGCTGCCGAGCGCGCTTTGGAGAGTCTTGTTCCTGGGCGCACAACCGTCGAGGCGGTCGAGCGAGGTTGTTTGCTAATGTTGAGAGGGTTTGTCCTGACTCAGCTAGAGTTGGCGCGCAGCTATTGGGGAGAAGATTTCGCACTCTTCCTGACAGGAGGGGATGCTGATCTGGTCTCCGAGATTGTGCCCGAGGCCAGGGTGGTTCCAGACCTGGTATTTGTAGGTTTGGCGATGGCGTGTCCCTTGTCCTGAGGTTTTTATGCGTTGGTTGTTCCTGCTGTTGCTTGTTCTCAATGTGTTCTATTACGTCTGGCACCAACAGGAGGCTCCGCTTCGCGCGAAGGATGTAACCCCCTTGAGTTTGTATCGCGGCTCGCAGCAGGATATTCGTTTGTTGAGCGAGGCGACGGATACGGCTCGAGACAAAGGAAAATCCACGCTGGCGGATAGCAGTTGTCTCTATCTGGGAGGTTCTGCTCGACAGGACGTCGCCCAGGTAATCGAGCGTCGATTGAGTGACATGGATATCAAGTTTCAGTCCTTGCCGAAGGATCTCCCCGAATATGCTGGTTACTGGGTGCGCATAGCCCCGGAAAGCCGGCGTTTGCTGGGTGACTCGCAGTTGCAAAACCTTTCTAAAGAATTCAATGAGTTAAAACATAAAATAATGCCGTGCGAGGGGGTTGCACCCGTCGAATAGTTTGCATAGAATGGCGCCCGCTTCGCAGTGAAGACCTTTAGCGGTCAGCAGTGTGAAGCGAGGTCAACGCAGCTAACCTCAGGTTTTTAATGAGAAAATGCTTGACAGAAGGCTGGCATGATATAGAATGCCGGCTCGCTTAGGAGGGGTTCCCGAGCGGCCAAAGGGATCAGACTGTAAATCTGACGTCTACGACTTCGAAGGTTCGAATCCTTCCCCCTCCACCATTTTTAGCGAGAGCTGCAAGCTCCGCGGGTATAGTTTAGTGGTAGAACCTCAGCCTTCCAAGCTGATGATGCGGGTTCGATTCCCGCTACCCGCTCCAAGTTTGCAGGTCCTGCAAAGTGTTACGCTCTTGTAGCTCAGTTGGTAGAGCACACCCTTGGTAAGGGTGAGGTCAGCGGTTCAAATCCGCTCAAGAGCTCCATATAACAAGGCAGATATGAAAATATCTGCCTTTGTTTTAATGGCTGATAGTACTTGCTTAATTCTTCTGCTAGGGGTGATTTCGATGGCTAAGGAAAAGTTCGAACGTAACAAGCCGCACGTCAACGTTGGCACCATTGGTCACGTAGACCATGGCAAGACGACCTTGACCGCCGCTCTGACCCGTGTCTGCTCCGAAGTGTTCGGTTCGGCAAAGGTTGACTTCGACAAGATCGATAGCGCCCCAGAAGAAAAAGCTCGTGGTATCACCATTAATACTGCTCACGTTGAGTACGATTCGGCTGTGCGTCACTACGCGCATGTTGACTGTCCAGGTCACGCCGACTACGTAAAAAACATGATCACCGGTGCTGCGCAGATGGATGGTGCGATTCTGGTTTGCTCGGCCGCTGATGGTCCGATGCCGCAAACCCGTGAGCATATCCTGTTGTCCCGTCAGGTTGGCGTTCCGTACATCGTTGTCTTCCTGAACAAGGCTGACATGGTTGACGATGCTGAGTTGCTGGAACTGGTTGAGATGGAAGTGCGCGATCTGCTGAGCACTTACGATTTCCCAGGTGATGACACTCCGATCATCATTGGTTCGGCGCTGATGGCGCTGAATGGTCAAGACGACAACGAGATGGGTACTACTGCCGTCAAGAAGTTGGTCGAGACTCTGGATAGCTATATTCCGCAGCCTGAGCGTGCTATCGATAAGCCGTTCCTGATGCCGATCGAGGATGTGTTCTCGATCTCCGGTCGCGGTACTGTTGTGACTGGTCGTGTTGAGCGTGGCATTGTCCGCATTCAGGAAGAAGTTGAGATTGTTGGTCTTCGTGACACTGTCAAAACTACTTGCACTGGTGTTGAAATGTTCCGCAAGCTGCTCGACGAAGGTCGTGCAGGTGAGAACTGCGGCGTTTTGCTGCGTGGTACCAAGCGTGATGATGTTGAGCGTGGCCAGGTTCTGGTCAAGCCCGGCACTGTCAAGCCGCATACCAAGTTCACTGCTGAGGTTTACGTTCTGAGCAAGGAAGAAGGCGGTCGTCACACTCCGTTCTTCAAGGGCTACCGTCCACAGTTCTACTTCCGTACAACTGATGTGACTGGTAACTGTGAGCTGCCAGAAGGTGTTGAAATGGTGATGCCGGGTGATAACGTTCAAATGACCGTTACCCTGATCAAAACCATCGCGATGGAAGATGGTCTGCGTTTCGCTATCCGTGAGGGCGGTCGTACCGTCGGCGCTGGTGTCGTAGCAAAAGTCATCGAGTAAGTTGTTGTAATGTCTTTTTCGGGCCGGCATAATGGTCGGCCTGATTTTGTTTTAGGTCAGTAGCTCAATTGGCAGAGCGACGGTCTCCAAAACCGTAGGTTGGGGGTTCGATTCCCTCCTGACCTGCCAGATTCACTTGGTGTGTCTGGCTTTCTTTTCACAGGATCTTCATAGATGACTCCTAAAGCTGAAGCTCAAGGCTCTCGCTTCGATCTGCTCAAGTGGCTAGTAGTAGTCGCTTTGGTGGTTGTTGGCGTTGTTGGCAATCAGTATTACTCTGCTTCGCCGATCCTGTACCGCGTACTTGCTTTGCTTGTCATTGCTGTTGTAGCTGCCTTTGTAGGCCTGCAGACAGTCAAGGGCAAGTCTTTCTTTGTACTGGTTAAGGAAGCTCGCACCGAGATTCGTAAAGTCGTATGGCCAACTCGCCAAGAAACCACGCAGACCACACTGATTGTTGTGGCTGTTGTCCTGGTTATGGCGTTGCTGTTGTGGGGGCTTGATTCCCTGCTCGGCTGGCTTGTTTCCTTGATTGTCGGCTAAGGGTGTCCCGTGGCTAAGCGTTGGTACGTTGTGCATGCTTACTCCGGTTACGAGAAGCATGTCATGCGCTCGTTGGTAGAGCGCGTAAAGCTGGCTGGCATGGAAGATGGCTTTGGCGAAATTCTGGTTCCCACTGAAGAAGTGGTTGAAATGCGTAATGGCCAGAAACGCAAAAGCGAGCGCAAGTTCTTCCCAGGTTATGTGCTGGTCCAGATGGACATGAACGAGGGTACTTGGCACTTGGTCAAGGATACTCCTCGGGTGATGGGTTTCATTGGCGGTACTGCTGATAAGCCTGCGCCGATCACTGATAAAGAGGCAGAAGCGATTCTGCGTCGCGTTGCTGATGGTAGCGACAAGCCGAAGCCGAAGACGTTGTTCGAGCCGGGTGAGTCGGTACGCGTCAATGACGGGCCGTTTGCTGATTTTACTGGCACGGTTGAAGAAGTTAACTACGAGAAGAGCCGGATCCAAGTGGCAGTGCTCATTTTCGGTCGCTCTACTCCGGTAGAGCTAGAGTTCAGCCAGGTCGAAAAGGTCTAGCTGAGCAAGCATCCCAACCCCGCAGCCCTAGGCTGTGGGGTTTTGTCGTCACTGGGATAAACGCGCAAGTAACCGGGGAGCCTTACGAGGCGTTCGAACCCGTAATTGGAGTGCCTCATGGCCAAGAAGATTACCGCTTACATCAAGCTGCAAGTGAAGGCCGCTCAGGCTAACCCAAGTCCACCTGTTGGTCCTGCTCTGGGTCAGCACGGCGTGAACATCATGGAATTCTGCAAGGCTTTCAACGCCCGTACTCAGGGTATTGAGCCAGGTCTGCCGACTCCAGTGATCATCACTGTCTACAGCGACCGTAGCTTCACTTTCGAAACCAAATCCACACCTGCTTCGGTTCTGCTGAAGAAGGCTGCTGGTCTGACTAGCGGTTCCGCTCGTCCGAACACCGTTAAGGTTGGCACCGTGACCCGTGCTCAGCTGGAAGAAATCGCGAAAACCAAAAACGCGGATCTGACTGCAGCTGATATGGAAGCAGCCGTGCGTACTATCGCCGGTTCTGCTCGTAGCATGGGCCTTAACGTGGAGGGTGTGTAATGGCTAAGTTGACCAAGCGTCAAAAGGCTATCGCCGGCAAAATCGAAGCAGGCAAGTCCTACAACTTTGTAGACGCTGCTGCTTTGCTGGCTGAGCTGTCGACTGTCAAGTTCAGCGAGTCGTTCGACGTTGCTGTGAACCTGGGTGTTGACCCGCGTAAATCCGACCAGGTCGTTCGTAGCGCTACCGTGCTGCCACACGGCACTGGCAAGACTGTTCGCGTTGCTGTGTTCACCCAGGGTCCAGCTGCCGAGGCTGCTCTGGCTGCCGGCGCTGACCGTGTAGGTATGGACGACCTGGCTGCCGAAATGAAAGGCGGCGACCTGAACTATGACGTAGTTATCGCATCCCCGGATGCCATGCGCGTTGTTGGTCAGTTGGGTCAGATCCTGGGCCCACGCGGCCTGATGCCTAACCCTAAAGTCGGCACTGTAACTCCAGACGTAGCTACCGCGGTTAAAAACGCAAAAGCTGGTCAGGTTCGTTATCGCACCGACAAAAACGGCATCATCCACACCTCCGTTGGCAAAGTCGGCTTCGATGCTGTCAAGCTGAAGGAAAACGTTGAAGCCCTGATCGCTGATCTGAAGCGTATCAAGCCAGCTTCCTCGAAAGGTATTTACGTCAAGCGCGTTACCCTGAGCACCACCATGGGTCCAGGTCTGGTCATCGACCAAGGCTCGCTCGACGCGTAAGACACAGGTTGGCGCAAGCGATTGCGCCAATTGAAAGATTGGGGTCCCTGCCTGGCGGGGGCTATCCAAGACCGTAGGCGACGCAAGTCTTAAACCACAAGCCTACGCAGATGGTGCTCCCGGTTCCTTACCGAATCAGACACCAAAACGACATCCGGCTTCGGTTGGATGAAACGGTAACAAGCAGGAGTTAAACCCGTGGCAATTAAACTCGAAGACAAGAAGGCCATCGTCGCTGAAGTCAACGAGGCTGCCAATGTTGCCCTGTCTGCTGTTGTGGCTGATGCCCGCGGCGTGACAGTTGGCGCTATGACCGGACTCCGTAAAGAGGCTCGTGAAGCTGGCGTTTATGTACGTGTTGTACGTAACACCCTGCTCAAGCGCGCCGTTGCTGGCACTCAATATGACGTGCTCAACGACGTGTTCACCGGCCCGACCTTGATTGCATTTTCGAAAGAACATCCGGGCGCTGCTGCTCGTATCTTCAAAGAATTCGCAAAAGGTCAGGATAAGTTCGAGATCAAGGCAGCTGCGTTCGAGGGCAAGTTCCTCGCAGCTAATCAGATCGACGTACTGGCAAGTCTGCCGACCCGTGACGAAGCAATTTCTCAGCTGATGAGCGTGATTCAAGGCGCAACCAGCAAATTGGCTCGTACTCTGGCGGCCCTTCGCGACCAGAAAGAAGCTGCTGCAGCCTAAGGCTGAGCGACTCCTTTCAGCGTTTATTGTTTATTTCGATGGCCGCGTAGGCTGTCACCCCAATACAGGAATTTATAGTCATGTCTCTGACTAACGACCAAATCATCGAAGCAATCGGCGAAAAATCCGTTCTGGAAATCGTTGAGCTGATCAAGGCCATGGAAGAGAAGTTCGGCGTTTCCGCTGCCGCTGCTTCCGCTGGTCCAGCTGCTGTTGCTGCCGTTGTTGAAGAACAAACTGAATTCAACGTCATGCTGACCGAAGCTGGCGAGAAGAAAGTTAACGTGATCAAGGCAGTACGTGAACTGACCGGTCTGGGCCTGAAAGAAGCCAAGGCTGTAGTTGACGGCGCTCCTGCCATGGTTCTGGAAGCTGTTTCGAAAGACGCAGCTGACAAAGCCAAAGCAACTCTGGAAGAAGCAGGCGCTAAAGTCGAGCTGAAGTAAGCATCGACTTTGCACCTCCAGCCCGAGCGTTAAGCGAAAGGCTGATGGCTGGTGGCTCTTGCCACCGGCCTTTTTCCGTTATTGGCAGCCGACTGGGTCGGTGCTGATAACGAGCTGTAACCACCCGATGCGGTGGCGCAAACCATGGGGTTTGCACGATTTTCTGGCTGCTCCCGTCGGGAGGGGCCAAACAAGCAGGTGACCAAGCTGGGGAACGCTGATGGCTTACTCATATACTGAGAAAAAACGTATCCGCAAGGACTTTAGCAAGTTGCCGGACGTCATGGATGTGCCGTACCTCCTGGCCATCCAGCTGGATTCGTATCGTGAATTCTTGCAAGCGGGAGCGACTAAAGATCAGTTCCGCGACGTGGGCCTGCATGCGGCCTTCAAATCCGTTTTCCCGATCATCAGCTACTCCGGCAATGCTGCGCTGGAGTACGTCGGTTATCGCCTGGGCGAACCGGCATTTGATGTCAAAGAATGCGTATTGCGCGGTGTAACTTACGCCGTACCTTTGCGGGTAAAAGTGCGCCTGATCATTTTCGACAAAGAATCGTCGAACAAAGCGATCAAGGACATCAAAGAGCAAGAAGTCTACATGGGTGAAATCCCCCTGATGACTGAAAACGGTACCTTCGTAATCAACGGTACCGAGCGTGTAATCGTTTCCCAGCTGCACCGTTCCCCGGGCGTGTTCTTCGACCACGACCGTGGCAAGACGCACAGCTCCGGCAAACTGCTGTACTCCGCGCGCATCATTCCTTACCGCGGTTCGTGGCTGGACTTCGAGTTCGACCCGAAAGACTGCGTGTTCGTGCGTATCGACCGTCGTCGCAAGCTGCCTGCATCGGTACTGCTGCGCGCGCTGGGCTATACCACTGAAGAAGTGCTGGACGCGTTCTACACCACCAACGTCTTCCACGTGCAAGGTGAAAACCTCAGCCTGGAACTGGTGCCTCAGCGCCTGCGTGGTGAAATTGCTGTCCTGGATATCCTGGATGACAAAGGCAAGGTTATTGTCGAGCAAGGTCGTCGTATCACTGCTCGCCACATCAACCAGCTGGAAAAAGCAGGGATCAAAGAGCTGCAAGTGCCTCTGGACTACGTCCTGGGTCGCACTACCGCCAAGGTCATCGTGCATCCGGCAACCGGCGAAATCCTGGCAGAGTGCAACACCGAGCTGAACACCGAGATCCTGGCAAAAATCGCCAAGGCTCAGGTTGTTCGCATCGAAACTCTGTACACCAACGATATCGACTGCGGTCCGTTCGTCTCCGACACTCTGAAGATCGACTCCACCAGCAACCAATTGGAAGCGCTGGTCGAGATCTATCGCATGATGCGTCCTGGCGAGCCGCCAACCAAAGACGCTGCCGAAACCCTGTTCAACAACCTGTTCTTCAGCCCTGAGCGCTATGACCTGTCTGCGGTCGGCCGGATGAAGTTCAACCGTCGTATCGGTCGTACCGAGATCGAAGGTTCGGGCGTGTTGTGCAAAGAAGACATCGTCGCGGTACTGAAGACTCTGGTCGACATCCGTAACGGTAAAGGCATCGTCGATGACATCGACCACCTGGGTAACCGTCGTGTTCGCTGCGTAGGCGAAATGGCCGAGAACCAGTTCCGCGTTGGCCTGGTACGTGTTGAGCGTGCGGTCAAAGAGCGTCTGTCGATGGCTGAAAGCGAAGGCCTGATGCCGCAAGACCTGATCAACGCCAAGCCAGTGGCTGCGGCGGTGAAAGAGTTCTTCGGTTCCAGCCAGCTTTCCCAGTTCATGGACCAGAACAACCCGCTGTCCGAGATCACCCACAAGCGTCGTGTTTCTGCACTCGGCCCTGGCGGTTTGACTCGTGAGCGTGCTGGCTTTGAAGTGCGTGACGTACACCCGACTCACTACGGTCGTGTATGCCCGATTGAAACGCCGGAAGGTCCGAACATCGGTCTGATCAACTCCTTGGCTGCCTATGCGCGCACCAACCAGTACGGCTTCCTCGAGAGCCCGTACCGTGTGGTGAAAGACGCTCTGGTCACCGACGAGATCGTGTTCCTGTCCGCCATCGAAGAAGCTGATCACGTGATCGCTCAGGCTTCGGCCACGATGAACGACAAGAAAGTCCTGATCGACGAGCTGGTAGCTGTTCGTCACTTGAACGAGTTCACCGTCAAGGCGCCGGAAGACGTCACTTTGATGGACGTATCGCCGAAGCAGGTGGTTTCGGTTGCAGCGTCGCTGATCCCGTTCCTCGAGCACGACGACGCCAACCGTGCGTTGATGGGTTCGAACATGCAGCGTCAAGCTGTACCAACCCTGCGCGCTGACAAGCCGCTGGTCGGTACCGGCATGGAGCGTAACGTAGCCCGTGACTCCGGCGTTTGCGTCGTGGCTCGTCGTGGCGGCGTGATCGACTCCGTCGACGCCAGCCGTATTGTGGTTCGTGTTGCTGATGATGAAGTTGAAACCGGCGAAGCTGGTGTCGACATCTACAACCTGACCAAGTACACCCGCTCCAACCAGAACACCTGCATCAACCAGCGTCCGCTGGTGAGCAAGGGTGATCGGGTTCAGCGCAGCGACATCATGGCCGACGGTCCGTCCACCGACATGGGTGAACTGGCTCTGGGTCAGAACATGCGTATCGCGTTCATGGCATGGAACGGCTTCAACTTCGAAGACTCCATCTGCCTGTCCGAGCGTGTTGTTCAGGAAGACCGTTTCACCACGATCCACATTCAGGAACTGACCTGTGTGGCACGTGACACCAAGCTTGGGCCAGAGGAAATCACTGCAGACATCCCGAACGTGGGTGAAGCTGCACTGAACAAGCTGGACGAAGCCGGTATCGTTTACGTAGGTGCTGAAGTTGGCGCAGGCGACATCCTGGTTGGTAAGGTCACTCCGAAAGGCGAGACCCAACTGACTCCGGAAGAAAAACTGCTGCGTGCCATCTTCGGTGAAAAAGCCAGCGACGTTAAAGACACTTCCCTGCGTGTGCCTACCGGCACCAAAGGTACTGTCATCGACGTACAGGTCTTCACCCGTGACGGCGTTGAGCGTGATGCTCGTGCACTGTCGATCGAGAAGACTCAACTCGACGAGATCCGCAAGGATCTGAACGAAGAGTTCCGTATTGTTGAAGGCGCCACTTTCGAACGTCTGCGTTCCGCTCTGGTCGGCCACAAAGCCGAAGGCGGCGCCGGTCTGAAGAAAGGTCAGGAAATCACCGACGAAGTTCTCGACGGTCTTGAGCATGGTCAGTGGTTCAAACTGCGCATGGCTGAAGATGCTCTGAACGAGCAGCTCGAGAAGGCTCAGGCCTACATCGTTGATCGCCGCCGTCTGCTGGACGACAAGTTCGAAGACAAGAAGCGCAAACTGCAGCAGGGCGATGACCTGGCTCCAGGCGTGCTGAAAATCGTCAAGGTTTACCTGGCAATCCGTCGTCGCATCCAGCCGGGCGACAAGATGGCCGGTCGTCACGGTAACAAGGGTGTGGTCTCCGTGATCATGCCGGTTGAAGACATGCCGCACGATGCCAATGGCACCCCGGTCGACGTCGTCCTCAACCCGTTGGGCGTACCTTCGCGTATGAACGTTGGTCAGATCCTTGAAACCCACCTGGGCCTCGCGGCCAAAGGTCTGGGCGAGAAGATCAACCGGATGGTCGAAGAGCAGCGTAAAGTTGCTGAACTTCGCACCTTCCTGGACGAGATCTACAACCAGATCGGCGGTCGTAACGAAGATCTGGATAGCTTCTCCGACCAGGAAATCCTGGATCTGGCGAAGAACCTGCGTGGCGGCGTACCAATGGCCACTCCAGTGTTCGACGGTGCCAAGGAAAGCGAAATCAAGGCCATGCTGAAACTGGCAGACCTGCCAGAAAGCGGCCAGATGCAGCTGACCGACGGCCGTACCGGCAACAAGTTCGAGCGCCCGGTTACTGTTGGCTACATGTACATGCTGAAGCTGAACCACTTGGTAGACGACAAGATGCACGCTCGTTCTACCGGTTCGTACAGCCTGGTTACCCAGCAGCCGCTGGGTGGTAAGGCACAGTTCGGTGGTCAGCGTTTCGGGGAGATGGAGGTCTGGGCACTGGAAGCATACGGTGCTGCTTACACTCTGCAAGAAATGCTCACAGTGAAGTCGGACGATGTGAACGGTCGGACCAAGATGTACAAAAACATCGTGGACGGCGATCACCGTATGGAGCCGGGCATGCCCGAGTCCTTCAACGTGTTGATCAAAGAAATTCGTTCCCTCGGCATCGATATCGATCTGGAAACCGAATAACACGTGACGCGAATCGAGAGCGGGGCAGGATTGCCCGCTCTCTGCTCCGCCAGGAGGAAAGGCCTTGAAAGACCTACTGAATTTGCTGAAAAACCAGGGTCAAGTCGAAGAGTTCGACGCCATCCGTATTGGATTGGCATCGCCTGAGATGATCCGTTCGTGGTCGTTCGGTGAAGTTAAAAAGCCGGAAACCATCAACTACCGTACGTTCAAACCTGAACGTGACGGCCTGTTCTGCGCCAAGATCTTTGGCCCGGTAAAGGATTACGAGTGCCTGTGCGGTAAGTACAAGCGCTTGAAGCACCGTGGTGTGATCTGCGAGAAGTGCGGCGTTGAAGTCGCGCTGGCAAAAGTTCGTCGTGAGCGCATGGCGCACATCGAACTGGCCTCGCCAGTTGCCCACATCTGGTTCCTGAAATCGCTGCCGTCCCGTATCGGCTTGCTGATGGACATGACCCTGCGTGATATCGAACGTGTTCTCTACTTCGAGAGCTATGTCGTTATCGATCCAGGCATGACCACCCTTGAAAAGGGTCAGCTGCTCAACGACGAGCAGTACTTCGAAGCGCTGGAAGAGTTCGGCGACGATTTCGATGCCCGCATGGGTGCCGAAGCTGTCCGTGAACTGCTGCACGCTATCGATCTGGAGCACGAGATTGGCCGCCTGCGTGAAGAAATTCCGCAAACCAACTCCGAAACCAAAATCAAGAAGCTGTCCAAGCGTCTGAAGTTGATGGAAGCCTTCCAGGGTTCCGGCAACCTTCCTGAATGGATGGTGCTGACCGTTCTGCCGGTTCTGCCGCCAGATCTGCGTCCACTGGTCCCGCTGGATGGCGGTCGCTTCGCGACTTCCGACCTCAACGATCTGTATCGTCGAGTGATCAACCGTAACAACCGCTTGAAGCGCCTGCTTGATCTGTCCGCTCCGGACATCATCGTGCGCAACGAAAAGCGTATGTTGCAGGAAGCCGTCGATGCACTGCTCGACAACGGTCGTCGTGGCCGCGCTATCACTGGTTCCAACAAGCGTCCTCTGAAATCCCTGGCTGACATGATCAAGGGTAAGCAGGGTCGTTTCCGTCAGAACTTGCTCGGTAAGCGTGTTGACTACTCCGGTCGTTCGGTAATTACCGTAGGTCCGACCCTGCGTCTGCACCAGTGCGGTCTGCCGAAGAAGATGGCTCTCGAGCTGTTCAAGCCGTTCATTTTCGGCAAGCTGGAAATGCGTGGTCTTGCTACCACCATCAAAGCTGCCAAGAAGATGGTCGAGCGCGAGCTGCCAGAGGTTTGGGACGTTCTCGCTGAAGTGATTCGCGAACACCCGGTTCTCCTCAACCGTGCACCGACCCTTCACCGTCTGGGTATCCAGGCGTTTGAACCGGTACTGATCGAAGGTAAGGCTATCCAGCTGCACCCTCTGGTCTGTGCTGCGTACAACGCCGACTTCGACGGCGACCAAATGGCCGTGCACGTACCGCTGACGCTGGAAGCCCAGTTGGAAGCGCGTGCGTTGATGATGTCGACCAACAACATTCTGTCGCCAGCCAACGGTGAGCCAATCATCGTTCCGTCGCAGGACGTTGTATTGGGTCTGTACTACATGACTCGTGAAGCGATCAACGCCAAGGGCGAAGGTCGTGTGTTCGCGGATCTGCAAGAAGTAGACCGTGTGTTCCGTGCCGGCGAAGCCGCACTGCACGCTAAAGTCAAAGTGCGGATCAACGAAACCGTCAACGATCGTGATGGCGGCAGCGTCAAGAACACCCGTATCGTCGACACCACTGTCGGCCGTGCGCTGTTGTTCCAGGTTGTTCCACCTGGCCTGTCTTACGACGTCGTCAACCAGCCGATGAAGAAAAAGGCGATCTCCAAGCTGATCAACCAGTGCTACCGCGTGGTTGGTTTGAAAGAGACCGTGATCTTCGCTGACCAGTTGATGTACACCGGTTTTGCTTACTCGACCATCTCCGGCGTTTCCATCGGTGTTAACGACTTCGTTATCCCGGATGAAAAAGCCCGCATCATCGGTGCTGCTACCGACGAAGTGAAAGAGATCGAAAGTCAGTACGCCTCCGGCCTGGTAACCCAGGGCGAGAAGTACAACAAAGTGATCGACCTTTGGTCCAAGGCGAACGACGAAGTTTCCAAGGCGATGATGGCCAACCTCTCGAAAGAGAAAGTCATCGACCGTCATGGCGTCGAAGTCGACCAAGAGTCTTTCAACTCGATGTACATGATGGCCGACTCGGGCGCACGGGGTTCTGCTGCGCAGATCCGTCAGCTCGCCGGTATGCGTGGCCTGATGGCCAAGCCGGACGGTTCCATCATCGAAACGCCGATTACTGCGAACTTCCGTGAAGGTTTGAGCGTACTTCAGTACTTCATCTCCACTCACGGTGCTCGTAAAGGTTTGGCGGATACCGCATTGAAAACTGCGAACTCCGGTTACCTGACTCGTCGTCTGGTAGACGTGGCGCAGGATCTGGTTGTGACCGAGATCGATTGCGGCACCGAACATGGCCTGGTAATGACTCCGCACATTGAAGGCGGTGACGTTGTTGAGCCGTTGGGTGAGCGCGTATTGGGTCGTGTTATCGCCCGTGACGTATTCAAGCCAGGTACCGAGGAAATCATCGTTCCTGCCGGCACTCTGGTAGACGAGAAGTGGGTCGAGTTCATCGAGCTGAACAGCATCGACGAAGTGATCGTGCGTTCGCCGATCAGCTGCGAAACCCGCTACGGTATTTGCGCCAAGTGCTACGGCCGTGACTTGGCTCGTGGTCACCAGGTGAACATCGGTGAAGCGGTCGGCGTTATCGCTGCCCAGTCCATCGGTGAGCCGGGTACCCAGCTGACGATGCGTACGTTCCACATCGGTGGTGCGGCAAGCCGGACCTCCGCAGCCGACAGCGTTCAGGTGAAGAATGGCGGTACCGTCCGTCTGCATAACCTGAAGCATGTTGAGCGAGTGGATGGTTGCCTGGTTGCTGTGTCCCGTTCTGGTGAGCTGGCGATCGCTGATGACTTCGGTCGTGAGCGCGAGCGTTACAAGCTGCCGTACGGTGCTGTGATTTCGGTTAAAGAAGGTGACAAGGTCGACGCTGGCGCAATCGTGGCCAAGTGGGATCCGCACACTCACCCAATCGTTACCGAAATGAAAGGTACCGTGACCTACGTGGGCATGGAAGAAGGCATCACGATCAAGCGTCAGACTGACGAATTGACCGGTATGACCAACATTGAAGTACTCGACGCCAAAGACCGTCCAGCTGCCGGTAAAGATATCCGTCCTGCTGTGAAGATGGTTGATGACAACGGCAAGGATCTCTTGCTGCCGGGCACCGACGTAATCGCTCAGTACTTCCTGCCTGCTAACGCCCTGGTCGGTGTAGCGGACGGTGCGAAAATCGCGATCGGTGATGTTATCGCTCGTATTCCGCAAGAGACTTCGAAGACCCGTGACATCACCGGTGGTCTGCCGCGTGTTGCCGACTTGTTCGAAGCCCGTCGTCCGAAAGAAGCCTCGATTCTGGCTGAAGTCAGCGGCACCATCGCGTTCGGTAAAGAGACCAAAGGCAAGCGCCGTCTGGTTATCACCCCGAACGACGGCAGCGATCCGTACGAAGAGCTGATTCCGAAGTGGCGTCACCTGAACGTCTTCGAAGGCGAACAGGTAAACCGCGGCGAAGTTATCTCCGACGGCCCGAGCGATCCACACGACATCCTGCGTCTGCTGGGTGTGAGTGCGCTGGCCAAGTACATCGTGAACGAGATCCAGGACGTTTACCGTCTGCAAGGCGTGAAGATCAACGATAAGCACATCGAGACCATCCTGCGTCAGATGCTGCGTAAAGTTGAAATCGCTGAATCCGGCGACTCCAGTTTCATCAAGGGCGACCAGATGGAATTGACTCACGTTCTGGTAGAGAACGAGCGTCTGGCTGGCGATGAGAAGTTCGTTTCCAAATTCACTCGCGTACTGCTGGGTATCACCAAGGCGTCGTTGTCCACCGAATCGTTCATCTCGGCGGCTTCCTTCCAGGAAACCACTCGCGTACTGACCGAAGCGGCGGTAACCGGCAAGCGCGATTACCTGCGCGGCCTGAAAGAAAACGTGGTCGTGGGTCGTTTGATCCCGGCAGGTACCGGTCTGGCTTACCACAGCGAGCGTAAGCGCCGCCGTGATGCTGACAAACCGTTGCGCGTAAGCGCCAGTGAAGTGGAAGCTGCACTGACCGAAGCGCTGAACTCTAGCGGTAACTGAGTTCTGCGATAAATAAGCGTAAGGCCCTGGCCATTCCGTTCATCGAATCGAGACAATTTGTCGAGGTTGGATGAGCGGGGAGGTCGGGGCCTTGCCTTGACTGGGGGCAAGATCCTCTTTAGACTCTTGTACCCCTAAATTTGGCGGGAATTCGTTCCTGCCATTTTGCTTTTCTTGCAAGACAATAGCGTCGCAAGACAACAGTGGAGCTAGTAGATGGCAACTATCAACCAGCTGGTACGTCAGCCGCGTAAGCGTATCGTCGAGAAATCCGACGTGCCTGCGCTGCAGAACTGCCCGCAACGTCGTGGCGTATGCACCCGTGTGTATACCACCACGCCGAAAAAACCTAACTCGGCACTGCGTAAAGTATGCCGTGTGCGTCTGACCAACGGTTTCGAGGTTTCCTCGTACATCGGTGGTGAAGGCCACAACCTGCAAGAGCACAGCGTGGTACTGATTCGCGGCGGTCGTGTAAAAGACTTGCCAGGTGTTCGTTACCACACCGTACGCGGTTCTTTGGATACTTCCGGCGTTAAAGGTCGTAACCAGGGTCGTTCGAAGTACGGTACCAAGAAGCCTAAGTAGTAGTGGCTTTTTGTAAAAACTGATTTTCTATTTTTCTGAGTCGATAAGAGTAAGGTCGGAGGCGTCCCGAAAGGGCACCGATTCCGAGCGAACCTGAAGACCGTTTGAGGGCTTATCCATGCCAAGAAGACGCGTAGCAGCCAAGCGCGAAGTGCTTGACGATCCAAAGTACGGCAGCCAAATCCTGGCCAAGTTCATGAACCACGTTATGGAAAGCGGCAAGAAAGCCGTTGCCGAGCGTATCGTTTATGGCGCGCTGGAAAAGGTTAAAGAACGCAAGAACAGCGATCCCCTGGAAATCTTCGAGAAAGCTCTCGACGCCATCGCTCCGCTGGTCGAAGTAAAGTCGCGCCGTGTAGGCGGTGCTACTTACCAGGTTCCGGTCGAAGTTCGTCCGTCCCGTCGTAACGCTCTGGCAATGCGCTGGTTGGTAGACTTCGCCCGTAAGCGCGGCGAGAAGTCTATGGCTCTGCGTTTGGCTGGCGAACTGTTGGACGCTGCCGAAGGCAAAGGTGCTGCAGTTAAGAAGCGTGAAGACGTGCACCGTATGGCTGAAGCCAACAAGGCTTTCTCGCACTACCGCTTCTAATTTTAGCGTCACTAATTTTGCGAGGGCTTTATGGCTCGTACTACACCGATTAACCGCTACCGTAACATTGGTATCGTTGCTCACGTGGATGCTGGTAAAACCACCACCACCGAGCGCGTCCTTTTTTACACTGGCAAAAGTCACAAAATGGGCGAGGTGCATGACGGCGCCGCGACCACAGACTGGATGGTGCAGGAGCAGGAGCGTGGTATTACCATTACTTCTGCTGCAATCACCGCCTTCTGGCAGGGTTCCGAGAAGCAGCACAAGGACCAATACCGCTTCAACGTCATCGACACCCCGGGCCACGTTGACTTCACTATTGAAGTTGAGCGTTCCCTGCGTGTTCTCGATGGCGCGGTCGTTGTGTTCTGCGGCACCTCGGGTGTTGAGCCTCAGTCGGAAACCGTATGGCGTCAAGCCAACAAATACGGCGTTCCACGTCTTGTTTACGTAAACAAGATGGACCGTGCTGGTGCGAACTTCCTGCGCGTGATCGGTCAGATCAAGCAGCGTCTGGGTCACACTCCGGTGCCAATCCAGTTGGCCATCGGTTCCGAAGACAACTTCCAGGGTCAGATCGATCTGATGTCCATGGAAGCTGTTTACTGGAATGACGCTGACAAAGGCATGGTTCCAGTTCGCAAGCCTATCCCTGCTGAGCTGCAGGAACTGGCTGACGAGTGGCGCGGCAACATGGTTGAGGCTGCGGCCGAAGCCAGTGAAGAGCTGATGAACAAGTACCTCGAAGGTGAAGAACTCACCAACGCGGAAATCAAGGCCGCTCTGCGTCAGCGTACTATCGCTGGTGAGATCGTTCTGGCTGTTTGCGGTTCTTCCTTCAAGAACAAGGGTGTTCCCCTGGTTCTCGACGCCGTGATCGACTACCTGCCTGCTCCTACCGACATTCCTGCCATCAAGGGTACTGACCCGGATGACGAGACCAAGGAAATGGAGCGTCACGCAGACGACAGCGAGCCGTTCTCGGCTCTGGCGTTCAAGATCGCTACCGACCCATTCGTGGGTACCTTGACCTTTGTTCGAGTTTACTCGGGCGTGTTGGCCTCCGGCGACGGCGTGATCAACTCGGTTAAAGGCAAGAAAGAGCGCGTGGGTCGTATGGTGCAAATGCACGCAAACGCCCGTGAAGAAATCAAGGAAGTACGCGCTGGTGACATCGCGGCCTTGATCGGCATGAAGGACGTCACCACTGGTGAAACTTTGTGCAACGCTGACAAGCCAATCATCCTGGTTCGCATGGACTTCCCGGAGCCGGTTATTTCGGTTGCCGTAGAGCCTAAGACCAAGGACGACCAGGAAAAAATGGGTATCGCTCTGGGCAAGCTCGCTCAGGAAGATCCATCTTTCCGCGTCAAGACTGATGAAGAGACTGGTCAAACGATCATCTCCGGCATGGGCGAGTTGCACCTGGACATCCTGGTTGACCGGATGCGCCGTGAGTTCAACGTCGAAGCCAACATCGGTAAGCCTCAAGTTTCGTACCGTGAGCGCATCACGAAGAGCTGCGAGATTGAAGGCAAGTTCGTTCGCCAGTCCGGCGGTCGTGGCCAGTTCGGTCACTGCTGGATTCGTTTTGCTCCTGCTGACGAAGGTCAGGAAGGTCTGCAATTCCTGAACGAAGTAGTGGGTGGTGTGGTTCCTAAGGAATACATCCCGGCTATCCAGAAGGGTATCGAAGAGCAGATGAAGAACGGCGTTGTTGCCGGCTATCCGCTGATCGGCCTGAAGGCTACCGTGTTTGATGGTTCCTACCACGACGTCGACTCCAACGAGATGGCGTTTAAAGTGGCTGCTTCCATGGCAACCAAGCAACTGGCCCAGAAGGGCGGTGGTGAGTTGCTTGAGCCGATCATGGCGGTAGAGGTTGTTACGCCTGAAGACTATATGGGTGACGTGATGGGCGACCTTAACCGTCGTCGCGGCATGATCCTGGGTATGGAAGACACGGTCTCCGGCAAAGTGATTCGCGCCGAAGTACCGTTGGGTGAGATGTTCGGTTATGCGACCGACGTCCGTTCCATGTCCCAAGGTCGCGCAAGCTACTCTATGGAATTCAAAAAATACAATACAGCTCCGTCGCATATCGTCGAAACTGTTACCAAAAAACAAGGCTGATTCAGCCCCTTTAGGCTAGGAGTTAATTGTCGTGGCTAAAGAAAAATTTGACCGTACCCTCCCGCACGTCAACGTTGGCACCATCGGTCACGTCGACCACGGTAAAACCACGCTGACCGCTGCTCTGACTCGCGTCTGCTCCGAAGTTTTCGGTTCGGCCGTTGTTGCTTTCGACAAAATCGACAGCGCTCCGGAAGAAAAGGCTCGTGGTATCACCATCAACACCGCGCACGTTGAATACAACTCGCTGATCCGTCACTACGCTCACGTTGACTGCCCAGGTCACGCTGACTATGTGAAGAACATGATCACCGGTGCTGCTCAGATGGACGGCGCTATCCTGGTTTGCTCGGCCGCTGATGGTCCGATGCCACAAACTCGTGAGCACATCCTGCTGTCCCGTCAGGTTGGCGTTCCGTACATCGTTGTCTTCCTGAACAAGGCTGACATGGTTGACGACGCTGAGCTGCTGGAACTGGTTGAGATGGAAGTGCGCGATCTGCTGAGCACTTACGACTTCCCAGGTGACGACACTCCGATCATCATCGGTTCGGCTCTGATGGCTCTGAACGGCCAAGACGACAACGAAATGGGCACCACTGCCGTTCGTAAACTGGTTGAGACTCTGGACAGCTACATCCCGGATCCAGTCCGTGTTATCGACAAGCCGTTCCTGATGCCAATCGAAGACGTATTCTCGATCTCCGGTCGCGGTACTGTTGTAACTGGTCGTATCGAGCGCGGTATCGTCAAGGTTCAGGATCCACTGGAAATCGTTGGTCTGCGTGACACTACCGTCACCACCTGCACCGGTGTTGAAATGTTCCGTAAGCTGCTCGACGAAGGTCGTGCTGGCGAGAACTGCGGCGTTCTGCTGCGTGGTACCAAGCGTGACGACGTTGAGCGTGGCCAGGTTCTGGTTAAGCCAGGTTCGGTTAAGCCGCACACCAAGTTCGAAGCTGAAGTCTACGTTCTGAGCAAGGAAGAAGGCGGTCGTCACACTCCGTTCTTCAAAGGCTACCGTCCACAGTTCTACTTCCGTACTACTGACGTGACTGGTAACTGCGAGCTGCCGGAAGGCGTTGAAATGGTAATGCCGGGCGACAACATCAAAATGGTTGTCACCCTGATCAAGACCATCGCAATGGAAGACGGTCTGCGTTTCGCTATCCGTGAAGGCGGTCGTACCGTCGGCGCTGGCGTCGTAGCCAAAATCATCGAATAAGCTCTTTTTTGAGTAAGCTTCGATGAGTTGAAAAAGCCCCCGCTTAGCGGGGGCTTTTTTATTGGGTTGACACCTATATGGGGCGTCTATAGAATTGCGCCTCCTTTTAACGGGCGTATTGCGCTCGGTGGGAATAGCAGCCGGAGTCTGAAATCCAATGCAAAATCAGCAAATCCGTATCAGGTTGAAGGCTTTTGACCATCGCCTGATCGACCAATCCACCCAGGAAATCGTGGAAACCGCGAAACGTACTGGTGCTCAAGTGCGTGGTCCAATTCCACTGCCTACCCGTAAAGAGCGGTTCACCGTTCTGGTCTCTCCGCACGTCAACAAAGACGCGCGTGACCAGTACGAGATCCGTACTCATAAGCGCGTTCTGGACATCGTCCAGCCAACGGATAAAACCGTTGATGCACTTATGAAGCTTGATCTTGCGGCCGGTGTGGAAGTGCAGATCAGCCTCGGCTAAGACTCGGTCTTAGTCGTGTAACGCTCTGAAATGGGCGGCCATAGCGGGTGAAAGCCCCGTACACTCATGAGGTTTACAACATGACTATTGGTGTAGTCGGTCGTAAATGCGGTATGACCCGTATTTTCACCGAAGAAGGTGTCTCCATTCCGGTCACGGTCATTGAGATCGAGCCGAATCGCGTCACCCAGTTCAAAACTGAAGAGACCGATGGCTATCGTGCAGTGCAAGTCACTGTAGGCGAGCGTCGTGCTTCGCGTGTTACAGCTGCTCAGGCTGGCCACTTCGCTAAAGCGAACGTTGCCGCTGGTCGTACCGTAATGGAATTCCGCCTTGAAGAAGGCGAGTACCAGGCCGGCGATCTGATCAACGCTGAAATCTTCGCTGCTGGTCAACTGGTTGATGTAACCGGTCAGTCCAAAGGTAAAGGCTTCCAGGGTACGATCAAGCGTTGGAACTTCCGCGGGCAAGATAATACCCACGGTAACTCCGTGTCCCACCGCGTTCCAGGCTCTATCGGCCAGTGCCAGACTCCTGGTCGTGTATTCAAGGGCAAAAAAATGTCCGGTCATATGGGCGCTGAGCGCGTGACCGTGCAGTCCCTCGAAGTAGTGCGCGTGGACGCTGAACGCAATCTGTTGTTGGTCAAGGGCGCTGTTCCTGGCGCTACTGGCGGCAACTTGGTTGTACGTCCAGCAGCCAAGGCTCGCGGTTAAGGGGAAGCTGACATGCAATTAAATGTAAATGACGCTCAAGCGATCGAAGTTTCCGAACTGACATTTGGCGGCGAATTCAACGAGACGCTGGTTCACCAAGCAGTCGTGGCCTACATGGCCGGCGGCCGTCAAGGTAGCAAGCAGCAAAAGACCCGTTCCGACGTTCGTGGTGGCGGTAAGCGCCCATGGCGTCAGAAAGGTACTGGCCGTGCTCGTGCCGGTACTATCCGTAGCCCAATCTGGCGTGGCGGCGGTACCACTTTCGCAGCTCGTCCTCAGGATCACACCCAGAAGCTGAACAAGAAGATGTATCGCGCAGCAATGCGTTCCATCCTTGCTGAGCTGGTGCGTACTGATCGTCTGGTTGTGGTTCAGGACTTCGCTGTTGATGCACCGAAGACCAAAGATCTGCTGAACAAACTGACCGGCATGGGCCTGACTGACGTCTTGATCGTGTCTGAAGTGGTTGATCAGAACCTGTACCTGGCTGCTCGCAACCTGCCACACGTTGATGTACGTGACGTGCAAGGTTCCGATCCAGTTAGTCTGATCGCATACGACAAGGTGTTGATCACCGTGTCGGCCGTGAAGAAATTCGAGGAGCTGCTGGGATGAACCAGGAACGCGTATTTAAAGTTCTGCTTGGCCCGCACGTTTCCGAGAAGGCTACGGTTCTGGCTGACAAGAAAGGCCAGTTCGTTTTCAAGGTTGCAACTGACGCAACCAAGCTGGAAATCAAGAAGGCCGTCGAAAGCCTGTTCAGCGTGAAAGTAGAGCGTGTTACTACCCTGAATGTTCTGGGTAAGAGCAAGCGCACTGCTCGCGGTCTGGGCAAGCGTAATGACTGGAAGAAGGCAGTTATCTCCCTTCAGCCAGGCCAAGATCTCGATTTCAGCAGCAGTGCTGAGTAAGGAAGGGGTGCATCATGGCAATCGTTAAATGCAAACCGACTTCCCCTGGCCGCCGTTTTGTGGTCAAGGTGGTCAACCAGGAGCTGCATAAAGGCGCTCCTCACGCACCGCTGCTCGAGAAAAAATCGAAGACTGGTGGTCGTAACAACAATGGTCGTATTACCACTCGTCACATCGGTGGTGGCCATAAGCAGCATTATCGTCTGGTCGATTTCCGTCGCAACGACAAAGATGGCATCTCTGCCACTGTCGAGCGTATTGAATACGATCCAAACCGTACTGCTCACATCGCTCTGCTGCTGTACGCAGATGGCGAGCGTCGCTACATCATCGCCCCTAAAGGCGTGAGTGCTGGTGACCAGCTGATCGCAGGTGCTTTGGCACCGATCAAGCCGGGCAACGCTCTGCAACTGCGTAACATTCCAGTTGGTAGCACCGTACACGGCATCGAATTGAAGCCAGGTAAAGGCGCGCAAATCGCTCGTTCCGCTGGTGCTTCGGCTCAGCTGATTGCTCGTGAAGGTGTCTACGTGACCCTGCGTCTGCGTTCTGGTGAGATGCGTAAAGTGCTGGCTGAATGCCGCGCGACCCTGGGTGAAGTCTCGAACTCCGAGCACAGCCTGCGTTCGCTGGGTAAAGCTGGTGCCAAACGCTGGCGTGGCGTTCGCCCAACCGTTCGTGGTGTTGCCATGAACCCGGTTGACCACCCACATGGTGGTGGTGAAGGTCGTACCTCTGGTGGTCGTCATCCGGTATCGCCATGGGGCTTCCCGACTAAGGGCGCGAAGACTCGTGGTAATAAGCGTACCGACAAAATGATCGTCCGTCGTCGCAAGTAAATAGAGGGATACGACAGTGCCACGTTCTCTGAAAAAAGGTCCTTTTATTGATCTTCACCTACTGAAGAAGATCGAAGTGGCGGCGGAAAAGAACGATCGCAAACCAGTTAAGACCTGGTCGCGCCGTTCCATGATCCTGCCACAAATGGTCGGTTTGACCATTGCTGTGCATAACGGTCGTCAACATGTTCCAGTTCTCGTGAACGAAGACATGGTCGGCCACAAACTGGGCGAGTTTGCCGGTACCCGCACATATCGTGGGCACGTGGCAGACAAGAAAGCCAAGCGTTAAGGGGTAAGGAACGATGGAAGTAGCCGCTAAGTTGTCGGGCGCTCGAATCTCCGCCCAGAAAGCCCGCTTGGTCGCCGACCAGATCCGCGGGAAGAAGGTGGGCGAAGCGCTCAACCTGTTGGCTTTCAGCAGTAAGAAAGCCGCCGAGATCATGAAGAAAGTGCTGGAGTCGGCCGTAGCCAACGCCGAGCATAACGAAGGCGCAGACGTTGATGACCTGAAGGTCAGCACCGTTTTCGTCAACGAAGGGCGTTCGCTGAAGCGAATCATGCCACGTGCCAAAGGCCGTGCTGATCGCATCGTCAAGCGGTCTTGCCATATCACTGTCAAGGTTGCTGACAAGTAACGGAGTCGAAGAGATGGGTCAGAAAGTACATCCCATTGGCATTCGCCTGGGAATCGTCAAGGAGCACACCTCCGTCTGGTACGCAGACGGTCGGACTTATGCGGACTATTTGTTCGCTGATCTGAAGGTGCGTGAGTATCTCCAAGACAAACTAAAAAGCGCGTCCGTAAGCCGTATCGATATCCATCGTCCGGCTCAGACTGCACGTATCACCATCCACACCGCTCGTCCAGGTATCGTTATCGGGAAGAAAGGTGAAGATGTTGAGAAACTGCGTCAGGACCTGACCAAGCAAATGGGTGTGCCTGTGCACATCAATATCGAAGAGATCCGTAAGCCGGAGCTCGACGGTATGCTGGTTGCGCAGAGCGTAGCTCAGCAGCTGGAGCGTCGCGTAATGTTCCGTCGCGCTATGAAGCGCGCTGTTCAGAACGCCATGCGCATTGGTGCCAAAGGCATCAAAATCCAAGTGAGCGGTCGTCTCGGCGGTGCTGAAATCGCACGTACTGAATGGTATCGCGAAGGTCGTGTGCCACTGCACACCCTGCGTGCCGACATCGACTATGCCAACTACGAAGCTCACACCACTTACGGTGTGATCGGTGTAAAGGTTTGGATCTTCAAAGGCGAAGTAATTGGTGGTCGCCAAGAAGAACTGAAACCACAAGCACCAGCGCCTCGTAAAAAAGCTGCTAAGTAAGGGGTACGCCAAATGTTGCAACCAAAGCGTACGAAGTTCCGCAAGCAGATGACAGGCCACAACCGTGGTCTGGCTCAGCGCGGTAGCAAAGTCAGCTTCGGCGAGTTCGCGCTGAAGTCTGTAGCTCGTGGTCGTCTCACCGCTCGTCAGATTGAGTCAGCGCGTCGTGCACTGACCCGTCACGTTAAACGTGGCGGCAAGATCTGGATCCGTGTATTCCCGGACAAGCCTATTTCCAAAAAGCCACTCGAAGTTCGGATGGGTAAAGGTAAGGGTAGTGTGGAGTACTGGGTTGCCCAGATTCAGCCAGGCAAAGTCCTGTATGAAATCGAGGGCGTTTCTGAAGAGCTGGCGCGTGAGGCTTTTGCCCTGGCTGCTGCAAAGCTGCCGCTCGCCACCGCTTTTGTTAAACGGACGGTGATGTGATGAAAGCGAATGAACTTCGTGAAAAAGACGCGCCGCAGCTTAACGAGCAACTGCTCGGCCTGCTGCGCGACCAGTTCAATCTGCGGATGCAGAAAGCAACTGGCCAGTTGGGGCAGTCTCACCTGCTCCGGCAAGTTAAGCGTGACATCGCTCGCGTGAAGACTGTGCTCAAACAGCAGGCAGGTAAGTAATCATGGCTGAAGCCGAAAAAACCGTCCGTACGCTGACTGGCCGTGTTGTCAGCGACAAAATGGACAAGACCATCACCGTTCTGATCGAGCGTCGCGTTAAGCACCCGATCTACGGTAAATACGTTAAGCGTTCGACTAAGCTGCACGCGCACGACGAAACCAATCAGTGCCACATCGGCGACAAAGTCACTATTCGTGAAACTCGTCCTTTGGCCAAGACCAAGTCTTGGGCGCTGGTTGATGTTCTCGAACGCGCTGTGGAAGTCTAAGGACTAGGGGTCGGAGAAATTATATGATTCAGACTCAATCCATGCTCGATGTGGCCGATAACTCTGGCGCTCGCCGTGTTATGTGCATCAAGGTGCTGGGTGGCTCCCATCGTCGTTACGCTGGTATCGGTGACATCATCAAAGTTACCGTGAAGGAAGCAATTCCTCGCGGTAAAGTGAAAAAAGGCCAAGTGATGACTGCTGTTGTAGTCCGCACTCGTCACGGCGTACGTCGTGCTGATGGCTCCATTATCCGCTTTGATGGCAACGCTGCTGTTCTTCTGAACAACAAGCAAGAGCCGATCGGCACCCGTATCTTTGGGCCAGTGACCCGTGAACTTCGTACTGAGAAGTTCATGAAGATCGTCTCGCTCGCCCCAGAAGTGCTGTAAGGAGATCCGACATGCAAAAGATTCGTCGTGACGACGAGATCATCGTGATCGCCGGCAAAGACAAAGGTAAGCGCGGTAAGGTGCTTAAGGTTCTCGCTAATAACCGTCTGGTTATTGGTGGTCTGAACCTGGTTAAGCGTCATACCAAGCCTAACCCGATGTCGGGCGTACAAGGCGGTATCGTCGAAAAAGAAGCTCCACTGGACGCTTCTAACGTCGCCATTTTCAACGGCGAAACCAACAAAGCTGATCGCGTTGGTTTCAAAGTAGAAGACGGCAAGAAAATTCGTGTCTTCAAGTCGACCCAAAAAGCGGTTGATGCTTGAACACTGCTAGGTAGAAGACCATGGCACGACTAAAAGAGATTTACTGGAAGGAAATCGCACCGAAGCTTAAGGAAGAACTTAAGCTTTCGAACGTGATGGAAGTTCCACGCGTTACCAAAATCACCCTGAACATGGGTCTGGGCGAAGCAGTCGGTGACAAGAAAGTCATCGAGCACGCTGTTGCTGACCTGGAAAAGATCACCGGTCAGAAAGTCGTTGTGACTTACGCTCGGAAATCCATCGCTGGCTTTAAAGTCCGTGAAGGTTGGCCGATCGGCGTCAAAGTGACTCTGCGCCGTGAGCGTATGTATGAATTCCTGGATCGTCTGCTGTCGATCTCCCTGCCTCGGGTTCGCGACTTCCGCGGCCTGAATGCCAAGTCCTTCGATGGTCGTGGTAACTACAGCATGGGCGTTAAAGAGCAGATCATCTTCCCGGAAATCGACTACGACAAGATCGATGCTCTCCGCGGTCTGGACATTACCCTGACCACCACTGCCAAGAACGATGATGAAGGTCGCGCTCTGCTGCGCGCTTTCAAATTCCCGTTCCGCAACTGATTGGAGTAGGAAAATGGCCAAGATGAGCATGAAAAACCGCGAGCTGAAGCGTCAGCTCACGGTTGCCAAGTACGCCAAAAAGCGTGCAGCACTGAAAGCTATCATCGTTGATCTGAACGCAAGTCCAGAAGCGCGTTGGGAAGCTACAGTAGCTCTGCAGAAGCAGCCACGTGACGCAAGCGCTTCGCGCATGCGTAACCGCTGCCGCCTGACCGGTCGTCCACACGGCGTTTACCGCAAGTTCGGCCTCGGCCGTAACAAACTGCGTGAAGCTGCTATGCGTGGTGACGTACCTGGTCTGGTTAAAGCCAGCTGGTAAGCACTGTCAAAGTCTCGGTGCTCGGGATCGCAAGATCCTGACCATCGGTGACCTTGAACTTGAATCAAGCCCCTATTGGGGCTTGATTCATTTGTGGGGTGTGTCTAGAATACCCGGCTCGCCTGAGCCCGTGTTTTTTTTGCGCGGATGTACTCGGCGACACGTAGTAGCCGCAAGGCTAATTTTTTGTGTATTAGGAGCGTCTAGCCCATGAGTATGCAGGACCCGTTAGCGGACATGCTAACTCGAATCCGTAATGCCCAGATGGCTGAAAAGTCCGTCGTAAGCATGCCATCTTCTACTTTGAAGGTAGCTGTTGCCAAAGTCCTGAAGGACGAAGGTTACATTGCGGGTTATCAGATCAGCAGCGAAATCAAACCACTGCTGTCCATCGAGCTGAAGTACTTCGAAGGCCGTCCGGTCATCGAAGAAGTGAAGCGCGTTAGCCGTCCAGGCCTGCGTCAGTACAAGTCCGTCGATGATCTGCCAAAAGTTCGTGGCGGTCTCGGTGTGTCTATCGTCTCCACCAACAAAGGTGTGATGACGGATCGTGCTGCGCGCGCTGCCGGTGTCGGCGGCGAAGTTCTTTGCACTGTGTTCTAAGGGGGGATAAGCATGTCACGCGTCGCTAAGAACCCCGTTAAGCTGCCAGCCGGTGTCGAAGTCAAATTCGCAGGCCAACAGCTTTCGGTGAAGGGTGCCAAGGGTACTCTCGAACTGAACATCCATTCGTCCGTTGAGATTGTTGAAGAAGCTGGTGAGCTGCGTTTTGCTGCTCGCAATGGCGATCAACAGACTCGCGCAATGGCTGGTACCACTCGTGCGTTGGTTAACAACATGGTCCAAGGCGTAAGCCAAGGCTTCGAGCGCAAGCTCCAGCTGGTCGGTGTTGGTTATAAAGCGCAAGCAAAAGGCACAGTGCTGAACCTGGCTCTTGGCTTCTCGCACCCAGTGGATTATGAACTGCCGGAAGGCATCACCGCTGAGACTCCTAGCCAGACCGATATCCTGATCAAGGGCATCGATAAGCAGCTGGTAGGTCAAGTGGCCGCCGAGATCCGCGACTTCCGTCCACCAGAGCCGTACAAAGGCAAAGGTGTGCGCTACGCGGACGAAGTCGTCCGTCGTAAAGAAGCCAAGAAGAAGTAGGGCATAGCAAATGACCGACAAAAAAGTTACTCGACTGCGTCGCGCTCGCAAAGCACGCCTGAAAATGCACGAACTCGAAGTCGTGCGTCTCTGCGTGTTCCGCTCGTCGCAGCACATCTACGCCCAGGTCATTTCGGCCGACGGCAACAAAGTCCTGGCAAGTGCCTCGACTTTGGATAAAGAACTGCGTGATGGCGCCACTGGCAACATCGACGCGGCCACTAAGGTTGGCCAGCTGGTCGCTACGCGTGCTAAAGCCGCTGGCGTCTCGCAGGTGGCTTTCGACCGCTCTGGCTTCAAGTACCACGGTCGCGTCAAGGCGCTGGCTGATGCTGCTCGTGAAGCTGGGCTGGAGTTCTAAGTTATGTCAAATAACGACCAAAAGCGCGACGAAGGCTACATCGAGAAGCTGGTTCAAGTTAACCGCGTAGCCAAAACCGTTAAAGGCGGCCGTATCTTCACTTTCACCGCGTTGACCGTGGTTGGTGATGGTAAAGGGCGTGTTGGCTTCGGCCGTGGCAAGTCGCGTGAAGTGCCTGCTGCGATCCAGAAGGCAATGGAAGCTGCTCGCCGCAACATGATCCAAGTTGATCTGAACGGCACCACTCTGCAGTACGCAATGAAGTCCGCCCATGGCGCTTCGAAGGTGTACATGCAGCCTGCTTCTGAAGGTACCGGTATCATCGCTGGCGGCGCTATGCGTGCTGTTCTCGAAGTTGCTGGCGTTCAGAACGTTCTGGCCAAGTGCTACGGCTCGACTAACCCGGTAAACGTGGTTCACGCCACTTTCAAAGGTTTGAAAGCTATGCAGTCTCCTGAATCCATTGCCGCCAAGCGTGGCAAAAGCGTCAAGGAGATCTTCTGATCATGGCTACCGTTAAAGTTACGCTGATCAAAAGCATGACCGGCCGCATCCCTAACCACAAACTGTGCGTTAAGGGTCTGGGTCTGCGTCGCATCGGTCACACTGTAGAAGTGCTTGATACTCCCGAGAATCGCGGGATGATCAACAAGGCTTACTACATGCTGCGTGTCGAGGGTTAATCGATGAAACTCAATGATCTGAGTCCAGCGCCGGGTTCCCGTCGCGAAAAGCATCGTCCGGGCCGTGGTATCGGTAGTGGTTTGGGTAAGACCGGTGGCCGTGGCCACAAAGGTCAGTCCTCCCGCTCCGGTGGCACCATTGCTCCAGGCTTTGAAGGCGGTCAACAGCCGCTGCATCGTCGCCTGCCGAAGTTCGGTTTCGTTTCCCTGAAAGCCATGGATCGCGCAGAAGTGCGTTTGTCCGAGCTGGCTAAAGTGGAAGGCGACATCGTCACCGTGCAGTCCCTGAAAGATGCCAACGTGATCAACGTCAACGTTCAGCGTGTGAAAATCATGCTGTCCGGCGAAGTTACTCGCGCTGTCACCATCGGAAAGGGAATCGGCGCCACCAAAGGTGCGCGTGCGGCTATCGAAGCAGCTGGCGGCAAGTTCGAGGAATAAATGGCTAAGCAAGGTGCTCTCTCTGCGCTCGGCAAAGGCGGTATGTCTGAACTCTGGGCTCGTCTGCGTTTTCTATTCTTGGCGATTATCGTCTACCGAATAGGCGCACACATCCCGGTTCCAGGTATCAACCCGGACCGACTCGCGGACCTGTTTCGACAGAATGAGGGGACCATTCTTAGCTTGTTCAACATGTTTTCCGGCGGCGCGCTGGAGCGGATGAGCATCTTTGCACTGGGGATCATGCCGTACATTTCGGCATCGATCATCATGCAGCTGATGACCGCCGTCAGCCCGCAGCTGGAGCAGTTGAAGAAGGAAGGTGAAGCTGGGCGTCGCAAGATCGCTCAGTACACCCGCTACGGCACTGTCGTTCTCGCTCTCGTTCAGGCAATTGGCATGTCCATTGGTCTGGCGGGGCAGGGCGTTTCGTTCACTGGTGACTTTGGCTTCCATTTCGTCGCGGTATCCACTTTTGTGGCTGGTGCGATGTTCATGATGTGGCTGGGTGAGCAGATTACTGAGCGTGGTGTTGGCAACGGTATCTCGATGTTGATTTTCGCAGGTATCGTCGCCGGTCTTCCGAGAGCGATCGGGCAGTCTTTCGAGTCTGCGCGTCAGGGTGATATCAACATTTTTGCCCTGGTTGCCATCGGTTTGCTGGCAGTAGCGATTATCGGTTTCGTGGTGTTCATTGAGCGTGGTCAGCGTCGTATTGCTGTTCATTACGCCAAGCGCCAGCAGGGCCGCAAGGTCTTTGCTGCGCAAACTAGCCACTTGCCGTTGAAGGTGAACATGGCCGGTGTTATTCCGGCCATTTTCGCGAGCAGCATTTTGCTGTTCCCGGCTTCGTTGGGTACCTGGTTTGGTCAGTCTGAAGGTATGGGCTGGCTGCAGGACATCTCGCAGTCGATCGCTCCTGGTCAGCCGTTGAATATTCTGCTGTTTAGTGCAGGGATTATTTTCTTCTGCTTCTTCTATACGGCGTTGATGTTCAATCCGAAAGACGTAGCGGAAAACCTGAAGAAGTCCGGTGCCTTTATTCCGGGCATCCGTCCAGGAGAGCAGTCTGCGCGCTACATTGATGGCGTTCTGACTCGTTTGACCCTGTTCGGTGCTCTATATATGACGGCCGTGTGTCTGTTGCCCCAGTTCCTGGTGGTTGCGGCAAACGTTCCGTTCTACCTTGGCGGGACCTCGTTGCTGATCGTCGTCGTGGTTGTGATGGACTTCATGTCCCAAGTACAATCGCACCTCGTTTCGCACCAGTACGAATCCCTGATGAAGAAAGCCAACCTGAAGGGTTACGGCAGCGGCATGTTGCGCTGAGTACCCATAAGGTTCGAGGAGTTGGTGATGAAAGTTCGTGCATCGGTGAAAAAGCTGTGCCGTAACTGCAAGATTATTCGCCGCGAAGGTGTTGTTCGAGTAATTTGCAGCGCGGAACCGCGTCACAAACAGCGCCAAGGCTGAGTGTGATTGTGCTTCAAGCCCGGCAGCTAGTGCGCTGCCGGGTTGATTATTTGTTATTACAGCGATATTATCTCGCGCCCTATTTCTTGGCTTCCGGGGCGTAGGTAGCTGTCAATTGGAGTCCCACTGAATGGCCCGTATTGCAGGCGTTAACATTCCAGATAACAAGCATACTGTTATCTCGCTGACCTACATCTATGGTGTTGGTCGCACTACTGCACAGAAAATTTGTGCAGTGACTGGGGTAAACCCAGCCGCAAAGATCAAAGATCTGAGCGACGAGCAGATTGAACAGCTGCGTGGCGAAGTGGCGAAGTTCACCACTGAAGGTGACCTGCGTCGCGAAATCAACATGAAAATCAAGCGTTTGATGGACCTCGGTTGCTATCGCGGTCTGCGTCATCGTCGTGGTCTTCCAGTGCGCGGTCAGCGTACGAAGACTAACGCGCGTACCCGTAAAGGTCCGCGTAAGCCGATCCGCAAGTAATCGCCCCAGCGAATCGACAGGAAATTAATCATGGCTAAACCTGCTGCTCGTCCTCGTAAAAAAGTTAAAAAGACAGTGGTTGATGGCATCGCCCACATCCATGCTTCTTTTAACAACACAATCGTGACCATCACCGACCGTCAAGGCAACGCTCTTTCCTGGGCTACCTCCGGTGGTTCGGGTTTCCGCGGTTCCCGCAAGTCCACCCCGTTCGCTGCTCAAGTAGCTGCTGAACGTGCTGGTCAAGCTGCGCTGGAATACGGCCTGAAAAACCTCGACGTTAACGTCAAAGGTCCAGGCCCAGGTCGTGAATCCGCAGTCCGCGCTTTGAACGGCTGTGGCTACAAGATCGCCAGCATCACCGACGTGACGCCAATCCCGCACAACGGGTGCCGTCCGCCGAAGAAGCGCCGCGTGTAATCCAGGAGATTGTAAAGAATGGCTCGTTACATTGGTCCAAAATGCAAACTCGCTCGTCGCGAAGGCACCGATCTCTTTCTGAAGAGCGGCGTGCGCGCGATCGAATCGAAGTGCAACATCGAAGCAGCACCTGGTATCCACGGCCAACGCCGCGGTCGCCAGTCCGATTACGGCACCCAACTGCGTGAAAAGCAGAAGGTCCGTCGTATCTACGGCGTTCTCGAGCGTCAATTCAGCGGCTACTACAAAGAAGCTGCTGGCAAGAAAGGCGCAACTGGCGAAAACCTGTTGCAGCTGCTCGAATGCCGTCTGGACAACGTTGTATACCGTATGGGTTTTGGCTCTACTCGTGCCGAATCCCGTCAGCTGGTATCGCACAAGTCGATCAGCGTTAACGGTCAGACCGTAAACGTTCCGTCTTACCAGGTTCGTGCTGGTGACGTGGTCGCAGTTCGCGAGAAAGCAAAGAACCAACTTCGCATTGTCCAAGCTCTCGATCTGTGTGCCCAACGTGGCCGCGTAGAATGGGTAGAAGTAGACACTGAGAAGAAGTCGGGCGTTTTCAAGAACGTTCCTGCTCGCAGTGATCTGTCCGCCGACATCAACGAAAGCCTGATTGTCGAGCTCTACTCCAAGTAAGGGCTAGAAAATAGGTGCATCCATGCAGATTTCGGTAAATGAGTTCCTGACACCCCGCCATATTGATGTGCAGGTTGTCAGTCCAACCCGCGCCAAGATCACTCTCGAGCCTCTCGAGCGTGGTTTTGGCCACACCCTGGGCAACGCGCTGCGCCGCATCCTGTTGTCCTCAATGCCCGGCTGTGCAGTAGTCGAGGCCGAGATTGACGGTGTGCTCCATGAGTACAGCGCCATCGAAGGTGTACAGGAAGACGTAATTGAAATCCTGTTGAACCTTAAAGGTCTGGCTATCAAGCTGCACGGTCGAGACGAAGTTACGCTGACCTTGTCGAAGAAGGGTTCGGGGGTGGTTACCGCTGCCGATATTCAGCTGGATCATGATGTCGAGATCGTTAACCCCGATCACGTAATCGCTAACCTGGCGTCTAACGGCGCCCTGAACATGAAGCTCACCGTAGCTCGTGGTCGTGGTTATGAACCGGCAGACTCGCGTCAGAGCGATGAAGACGAAAGCCGCAGCATTGGTCGCTTGCAGCTTGACTCTTCGTTCAGCCCGGTTCGCCGTATCGCTTACGTGGTGGAAAACGCCCGTGTCGAACAGCGTACTAACCTGGACAAGCTGGTTATTGATCTGGAAACCAACGGTACCCTGGATCCTGAAGAGGCTATCCGCCGTGCTGCAACCATCCTGCAACAGCAGTTGGCTGCGTTCGTCGATCTCAAAGGTGATAGTGAGCCAGTGGTTGTCGAGCAGGAAGACGAGATCGATCCGATCCTGCTTCGCCCGGTTGACGATCTGGAACTGACTGTACGTTCGGCTAACTGCCTTAAGGCGGAAAACATCTACTACATCGGTGACCTGATTCAGCGCACCGAAGTAGAGCTGTTGAAGACTCCGAACCTTGGCAAGAAATCCTTGACTGAAATCAAGGACGTTCTGGCCTCCCGCGGTCTGTCCCTCGGCATGCGCCTCGACAACTGGCCGCCTGCAAGTCTTAAGAAGGACGACAAGGCGACTGCCTGATCGTCGTAATCACCGAACGTTGTGTTTGGTAAGGAATGAACCATGCGTCATCGTAAAAGTGGTCGTCACCTGAGCCGCACCAGCTCGCACCGCAAGGCCATGTTTCAAAACATGGCGGTGTCGCTGTTCGAGCACGAGCTGATCAAAACTACACTGCCAAAAGCCAAAGAACTGCGTCGCGTTGCTGAGCCGCTGATCACTTTGGCCAAGACAGACAGTCTGGCTAACCGCCGTCTGGCTTTCGACCGTACTCGTTCGAAAGCTATCGTTGGTAAGCTCTTCAACGACCTGGGCAAGCGTTACGCTACCCGTGAGGGTGGCTACCTGCGCATCCTCAAGTGCGGCTTCCGCACTGGCGACAACGCGCCTATGGCGTACGTCGAGTTGGTTGATCGTCCTGTCGGCGGTGAAGCTGTATCCGCTGAGTAAGACGTCAGTCTGAAACAAAGAACCGGGCCTAGTGCCCGGTTTTTTGTGCGTGTAAGAAACGCGCTGTTTGTACAAGCTTCTTTGCGGTTCATGCCTTCAGTATATGAACGGGATTGTTGGTAGTATTTTTCTATTGATGTCTGCAAATTAATGAATTTGTAGGTGTCATGATTGATGGTCAATACTCCCTCCCACGCCGATTAGCCGGCAGTTCCAAAACTGACAGAGGATGAGATCGCATGAGCCAAAACAAAACGCTTACGACCGCCAGTGGCGCTCCTGTCGCCGACAACCAGAATTCCCGCTCCGCCGGCCCTCGTGGCCCTTTGCTGCTCGACGATTTCCACCTGATCGAGAAGCTTGCTCATTTCAACCGTGAAAACATCCCTGAGCGTCGTGTACACGCCAAAGGTTCGGGTGCTTACGGTACGTTCACCGTGACTCGCGACATCACCGAGTACACCAGTGCCAAGCTGTTTGAGTCCGTCGGCAAACAAACCCCGACATTCTTGCGATTCTCCACTGTGGGCGGCGAACGCGGTTCGGCTGATACCGAGCGTGATCCACGCGGTTTTGCCCTGAAGTTCTACACAGAAGAAGGCAACTGGGACATCGTCGGTAACAACACACCGGTGTTCTTCATTCGCGACCCGCTGAAATTCCCTGACTTTATTCACACCCAAAAGCGCCTGCCGCAAAGCAACCTGAAAAGTGCGCAGGCGATGTGGGATTTCTGGTCGCACTCGCCTGAGGCGTTGCACCAGATCACCATTTTGTTCTCGGACCGCGGCATCCCTGATGGCTATCGCCACATGCATGGCTTCGGCAGTCACACCTACAGCCTGATCAACGCCAATGGCGAACGTCACTGGGTGAAGTGGCACTACAAAACCAGGCAGGGGATCAAGAACCTCGCTCCGGCAGAAGCAGCACGCCTGGCGGGTACTGATCCGGATTACGCGCAACGTGATCTGTTCGGCGCCATTGAGCGCGGTGATTTCCCGAAATGGAGTGTCAATATCCAGATCATGACCGAGGCCCAAGCCGAGGCTCATTACGAGAACCCGTTCGACGTGACCAAGACCTGGTCGCAGAAAGAGTTCCCATTGATCGAGGTGGGTGAGCTTGAACTCAACCGCAATCCGCTGAACTACTTCGCTGAAGTCGAGCAGGCGGCGTTCGGCCCGAGCAACATGGTTCCGGGTGTCGGTCTGTCGCCTGACCGCATGCTGCAAGGTCGCGTGTTCGCTTACGCTGACGCTCACCGCTACCGTGTGGGGACCAATCACCAGCAACTGCCGGTGAATGCGCCTCGCAGTCCGGTCAACACTTACCAGCGCGACGGCTCCATGGCGTTTGGCGCCAATGGCGGCGCAGCGCCGAACTACGAGCCGAACAGTTACGTAGAATCACCGAAACAGGCACCGCGCTACGCGGAACCCGCTTTGGCCTTGAGTGGCGCGGCTGATCGTTACGATCATCGGGAAGATACCGACTACTACAGCCACGCTGGTGCGCTGTTCCGCCTGATGAGCGATGAGCAGAAAACGCTGCTGATCAGCAACATTGCCGGCGCAATGGCTGGTGTTTCCAGCGATGTGGTTGATCGCCAATTGCAGCATTTCTTCAAGGCCGACCCGGCGTATGGAGAAGCAATCGCAAAGGCACTCAACGTACAGCTTAACTAAGTCTAAACGATAAGCAGAACCGCCCTCATTTGGGCGGTTTTTGCGTTATTTAAACTGCTTTTCTCAGAATATCTTCGCTTTTATAGCGTCGGGCGAGTGACCTTCCGGTCAGGTTGGTTCAAACTACAGACTTTCAAGCAGGGAGATGTAGGGCGATGCAGGGTCACCCAGACGTAATCGATTACCTCAACACGTTGCTGACAGGCGAACTGGCAGCCCGTGATCAATATTTCGTCCATTCGCGGATGTATGAGGACTGGGGTTTCACCAAGCTCTACGAACGTATCAACCACGAGATGGAAGAAGAAGCCGGGCACGCTGATGCCCTGATGCGTCGAATTCTGATGCTCGAAGGCACGCCTCGCATGCGTCCGGACGACCTTGATGTTGGCACCACTGTGCCGGACATGCTCGCCGCTGACCTGCGCCTGGAATACAAAGTCCGCGCCGCGCTCTGCAAGGGCATTGAACTCTGCGAGCAGCACAAGGACTATGTCAGCCGCGAGATGCTGCGGGTTCAATTGCATGACACTGAAGAAGACCACACCTACTGGCTTGAAAAGCAGATGGGTCTGATCAAGTTGATCGGTCTCGAGAACTACCTGCAATCTCACGCCTGATTGCACCAATAAAAAAGCCCCTGTCACTGAGAAAGTGACAGGGGCTTTTTTTGGAGTCGGATTCAGGCCCGATCACGCTCCAGCAGTGGCTTGAGGTAGAAGCCGGTATGCGACTGCTTCATCTCGGACACTTCTTCAGGCGTTCCGACGGCAATGATCTGCCCACCCTTGGAACCGCCCTCCGGCCCCAGGTCCACTAACCAGTCGGCGGTCTTGATCACGTCCAGGTTGTGCTCGATCACTACCACGGTATTGCCGTGGTCGCGCAGACGATGCAACACGTCGAGCAGTTGCTGGATATCCGCAAAGTGCAGGCCGGTGGTCGGCTCATCGAGGATGTACAGGGTCTTGCCAGTATCACGCTTGGATAGCTCACGAGACAGTTTCACCCGCTGGGCTTCACCGCCGGACAGCGTCGTCGCCGATTGCCCCAGCTTGATGTAGGAAAGGCCTACGTCCATCAACGTCTGAAGCTTGCGCGCCAAGGCTGGAACCGCGTCGAAGAACACCCGGGCTTCCTCGATGGTCATCTCGAGGGTTTCGTGGATGCTCTTGCCCTTGTACTTGATCTCCAGCGTCTCGCGGTTGTAGCGCTTGCTCTTGCAGACGTCGCACGGGACATAGATGTCCGGCAGGAAGTGCATTTCCACCTTGATCAGGCCATCGCCCTGACAGGCTTCGCAGCGTCCGCCCTTCACGTTGAAGGAGAAACGCCCCGGCCCGTAACCGCGGGAGCGCGATTCCGGCACGCCGGCGAACAACTCGCGAATCGGCGTGAACAGCCCGGTATAGGTTGCGGGGTTGGAGCGTGGCGTGCGACCGATCGGGCTCTGGTCGATGTCCACAACCTTGTCCAGATGTTCCAGGCCTTTAATGCTGTCGTGAGCAGCCGCTTCCAGGGTCGTTGCCCCATTGAGTGCGGTAGCGCTCAAAGGAAACAGTGTGTTGTTGATCAGCGTTGACTTGCCCGAACCGGAAACACCCGTCACGCAGGTCAACAGGCCGATCGGAATCTCCAGATCGACATTGCGCAAATTGTTGCCGCGAGCGCCCTTGAGGGCCAGCGACAACTTCTTGTTACGCGGCGTGCGTTTGGCTGGCACTGCGATCTTTACTCGCCCCGACAAGTACTTGCCGGTCAGCGAATCAGGGTGAGCCATGACCTCGGCCGGCGTACCTTCGGCGACGATATGCCCACCGTGTACACCCGCGCCCGGGCCGATATCCACCACATAGTCGGCCAGGCGAATCGCGTCCTCGTCGTGCTCGACCACGATCACCGTGTTGCCGATGTCTCGAAGATGTTTGAGGGTGCCCAGCAATCGGTCATTGTCCCGTTGATGCAGACCGATCGATGGTTCATCGAGAATGTACAGAACCCCCACCAAACCGGCGCCAATCTGACTGGCCAGACGGATCCGCTGGGCTTCGCCGCCGGACAGAGTGTCGGCACTGCGATCCAGTGACAGATAGTCCAGGCCAACGTTGACCAGGAACTGCAGGCGTTCGCGGATTTCCTTGAGAATCTTGTCGGCAATCTCGCCACGGCGACCTGTCAGTTTCAGTACGCCGAAATATTCACACGCGTCGCCAATCGGCAGATTGGTTACAGCCGGCAAGGTCTTCTCGCCAACCCACACGTGCCGCGCCTCGCGACGCAGACGGGTGCCACGGCAATCGGGACAGGGCTGGGTGCTGAGGAATTTGGCCAGTTCTTCACGGACCGAAGCCGATTCGGTTTCGCGGTAGCGGCGTTCCAGGTTTGGCACGATGCCTTCGAACGGGTGCGAACGTTTGACGATGTCGCCACGGTCGTTCAGGTATTTGAAGTCGACGTTCTGCGAGCCACTGCCATGCAGGATGAATTTCTGCTGATCGGCCGGCAGGTCGTTGAACGGTACTTCAAGGCTGAACTTGTAGTGGGCGGCCAGCGAACCAAGCATCTGGAAGTAATAGACGTTGCGCCGGTCCCAGCCGCGAATCGCACCTTCGGCCAGGGTCAGTTCACCGTTCACCAGTCGTTTGGTGTCGAAGAACTGTTTAACCCCCAGGCCATCGCAGGTCGGGCAGGCGCCGGCCGGGTTGTTGAAGGAAAACAGCTTGGGTTCCAGCTCGCTGATGGCGTGGCCGCAAATCGGGCAGGCAAAGCGCGCGGAGAAGATGATTTCTTCGCCGGGCTCGTCATCCATTGGCGCCACAAGAGCGATACCGTCCGCCAGTTTCAGCGCGGTCTCAAACGATTCGGCCAGGCGTTGTTGCAGATCAGCGCGGACCTTGAAGCGGTCGACCACGACGTCGATCGAATGCTTCTTCTGTTTATCCAGCTTCGGCAGCTCGTCCAGCTCGCACAATCTGCCGTTGACCCGGGCTCGTACAAAACCCTGGGCGCGCAGTTCTTCGAAGACCGAAAGATGTTCGCCTTTGCGCTCACGGATCACCGGGGCCAGCAGCATCAGTTTGCTGCCCTCCGGTTGTGCCAGCACCAGGTCGACCATCTGGCTGACGGTCTGGGCTTCCAGCGGAATGTCGTGATCCGGGCAGCGCGGAATACCGACGCGAGCGTAGAGCAGGCGCAGGTAATCGTAGATTTCGGTGATGGTGCCAACCGTCGAGCGCGGGTTGTGCGAGGTCGACTTCTGTTCGATGGAGATCGCTGGCGACAGACCTTCAATGGTGTCGACGTCAGGTTTTTCCATCATCGACAGGAATTGCCGGGCGTAAGCCGACAGCGATTCGACATAACGGCGCTGACCTTCGGCGTACAGCGTGTCGAAGGCCAGGGACGACTTGCCGGATCCGGACAGGCCGGTGATAACGATCAGTTTGTCCCGTGGCAGGGTCAGGTCGATGTTCTTCAGGTTGTGGGTTCGGGCCCCACGAATCAGGATCTTGTCCAAAGTGGCCTCGCTCGGCGGGCGTCGAAAACGTAGGAGTATACGGCCAAATACTGGATGGATGCACACTATCGAATGCGGGGCGCGCAGCCTTGCATGAAGACTGTGTCATCTATACGCGTCATAGCGTCGCGATATACCCCGTCAATCGATGGGACTGGTAGAATCGCCGCCGGTTCACATGAGGTTTTTCCATGCACGATCCCCACAGCGAACGCATGAGTGGCAGTGAGACCCGCGCAGCAAGCGGGCTGGCCCTGGTGTTCGCCTTCCGTATGCTTGGCATGTTCATGGTGTTGCCGGTACTGGCGACCTATGGGATGGACCTGGCAGGAGCGACCCCGGCCCTCATCGGGTTGGCGATTGGCGCTTACGGCCTGACCCAGGCGATCTTTCAGATTCCTTTTGGCTTCATTTCCGACCGCATCGGTCGTCGTCCGGTGATTTATCTGGGGCTGATCATCTTCGCCCTGGGGAGTGTGCTGGCGGCCAATGCCGATTCGATCTGGGGCGTCATCGCTGGACGCATCCTGCAAGGCGCCGGGGCGATTTCCGCGGCGGTGATGGCGTTGCTGTCAGACCTGACCCGGGAACAGCATCGGACCAAAGCCATGGCCATGATCGGCATGACGATCGGTCTGTCGTTCGCTGTCGCCATGGTTGTAGGACCATTGCTGACCCGCGTCTTCGGCCTGTCCGGGTTGTTCTTCGCCACCGGTGGCATGGCGCTGGTCGGCATCGTCATCGTGATGTTCATGGTGCCGCGTGCAACCGGGCCGTTGCAGCACCGTGAATCCGGCGTCGCGCGCCAGGCGCTGATACCGACACTCAAGCATCCGGACCTGCTGCGCCTGGACCTGGGTATTTTTGTGTTGCATGCGATGTTGATGTCGAGCTTCGTGGCATTGCCCCTGGCCCTGGTCGAAAAAGCCGGGCTGCCCAAAGAGCAGCACTGGTGGGTGTACTTGACCGCGCTGCTGATTTCCTTCTTCGCCATGATTCCATTCATTATCTATGGCGAGAAGCGACGCAAAATGAAACGAGTTTTGCTCGGTGCCGTCGTGACGCTGATGCTCACTGAGCTATTCTTCTGGCAGTTCGGCGACAGCTTGCGGGCTCTGGTGATTGGTACGGTGGTGTTCTTCACCGCGTTCAATCTGCTGGAAGCCTCCTTGCCATCGTTGATCAGCAAGGTTTCACCGGCAGGCGGCAAGGGCACAGCGATGGGGGTATATTCCACCAGTCAGTTCCTCGGTTCGGCACTGGGCGGGATCCTCGGCGGCTGGATGTTCCAGCACGGCGGTTTGTCGGTTGTATTCCTCGGATGCGCCGGCCTGGCTGCCCTCTGGCTGGCCTTTGCTGTTACCATGCGCGAACCACCTTACGTCACGAGCCTGCGCTTGCCGTTGTCGCCCGAGGCGATCCGCGAAGCGGGTCTGGTCGAGCGCCTGAAGGCCGTCGTAGGGGTAACAGATGCAGTGATCGTCGCAGATGAAGCGGCGATTTACATCAAATTGGACACAGAACTATTGGATCGCACCACCCTTGAGCGCCTGGTGAACAACCCGGCCGGGGCAGCGTGCGTAGCCTAGGAGAACGTTATGGCCCGTGGGGTTAACAAAGTCATATTGGTCGGCACTTGCGGCCAGGATCCCGAAGTTCGCTACTTGCCTAACGGTAACGCCGTGACCAACCTGAGTCTGGCGACCAGCGAACAATGGACCGACAAGCAAACCGGTCAGAAGGTCGAGAAGACCGAATGGCACCGTGTTTCGATGTTCGGCAAGGTTGCCGAAATTGCCGGCGAATACCTGCGCAAAGGTTCGCAGGTATACATCGAAGGCAAGCTGCAGACCCGCGAGTGGGAAAAAGACGGTATCAAGCGTTACACCACTGAAATCGTGGTCGACATGCAAGGCACCATGCAACTGCTGGGCGGCCGTCCACAGCAGGGCGACCAACAAGGCGGGGGCAATAACTACCAGCAGTCCGCCCCGGCTCCACGCCAACAGGCTCCGCGTCCGCAGCAGTCGGCACCGCAACAGTCGCGTCCGGCTCCACAGCAGCAGGCCGCTCCTCAGCCGGCTCCGGATTTCGACAGCTTTGATGACGATATCCCGTTCTAAAAAAGCAGCTATCCAGTCAGTAATAAAAAAAAGCGAAGCCATTAATCTGGCTTCGCTTTTTTGTGGGCGCTGTTATCTGAACAAAGTGGTCACATTGGCCCGTGCCGAGTGCAGTTTCTTGTAGCTGTCGATCAACCGCAGGTGCCTGTCGAGCCCCTCCAGTTTCATGCTGGTCGGCGTCAAGCCATGGAAACGCACGCTGCCGTCTACCGATCCGATTGCTGCATCCGTCCGCTCGTTGCCAAACATCCGGCGGAAATTGGCCTCGTAGTCTTCCAGTTCCAGGTCTTCGTCCAGCTTCATCTCCAGCACCACATTGACGGCCTGGTAGAACAAGCCACGCTCAACCGTGTTGTCGTTGTACTGCAGGAACATTTCCACCGCCTCTTTCGCCTCTTCGAATTGCTGCAAGGCGAGATAAATCAGCAGCTTCAACTCCAGGATCGTCAGCTGACCCCAAGCCGTATTGTCGTCGAATTCGATGCCGATCAAGGAGGTGATGTCGGTGTAGTCATCCAGCTCACTTTCCACCAGACGCTCAATCAGCGCTTTCAGTTCGTCTTCGTCCAGGCGATGCAGGTTCAGGATGTCGGTGCGGAAGAACAGCGCTTTGTTGGTGTTATCCCAGATCAGATCGTCCGCGGGATAGATTTCCGAATAGTTCGGCACCAGGATGCGGCACGCCTTCGCGCCGATATGCTCGTAGACCGCCATGTACACTTCCTTGCCCATGCCTTCGAGAATGCCGAACAAGGTCGCGGCTTCCTCTGCGTTCGAGTTTTCACCCTGGCCGGAGAAGTCCCACTCCACGAATTCGTAATCCGATTTGGCACTGAAGAAGCGCCACGACACCACGCCGCTGGAGTCGATGAAGTGCTCGACGAAGTTGTTCGGCTCGGTCACCGCATGCCCTTCAAACGTCGGCTGAGGCAAGTCGTTGAGGCCTTCGAAGCTGCGGCCCTGCAGCAATTCGGTCAGGCTGCGTTCCAGCGCCACTTCCAGGCTCGGATGCGCGCCGAACGAGGCGAACACACCGCCGGTACGCGGGTTCATCAACGTGACGCACATCACCGGGAATTCACCTCCCAGGGACGCATCCTTCACCAACACGGGAAACCCTTGCGCTTCCAGCGCCTGAATACCGGCCAGTATCCCGGGGTACTTCGCCAGCACATCGGCCGGCACATCCGGCAGGGCAAATTCGCCTTCGATGATTTCGCGTTTTACCGCACGTTCGAAGATCTCCGACAGGCACTGCACCTGGGCTTCGGCCAGCGTGTTACCGGCACTCATGCCGTTGCTCAGGAACAGGTTTTCAATCAGGTTGGACGGGAAATACACCACCTCGCCGTCCGACTGGCGCACGTACGGCAGCGAGCAGATGCCGCGCTCTTCATTGCCCGAGTTGGTATCGATCAGATGGGAACCACGCAGTTCGCCGTCGCGGTTGTAAATCTTCAGGCAGTACTCGTCGAGAATTTCAGTTGGCAGCTCATCTTTACGGCCAGGCTTGAACCAGCGTTCGTCCGGGTAGTGCACAAACGCTGCGTTGGCGATGTCTTCGCCCCAGAACTGGTCGTTGTAGAAGAAGTTACAGTTGAGTCGCTCGATAAACTCGCCCAACGCCGACGCCAACGCGCCTTCCTTGGTTGCACCCTTACCGTTGGTAAAGCACATCGGCGAGTGCGCATCGCGGATGTGCAGCGACCACACATTGGGCACGATATTGCGCCACGAGGCGATTTCAATCTTCATGCCCAGGTCCGCCAGAATGGCCGACATATTGGCGATGGTTTGCTCCAGCGGCAGATCCTTGCCCGCGATATAAGTGCTCGCCTCTGAACTGGACGCAGGCATTAGCAACGCCTGGGCATCGGCGTCGAGGTTTTCGACTTCCTCGATCACAAACTCAGGCCCGGCTTGCACCACTTTTTTCACGGTGCAACGGTCGATGGAACGCAGGATGCCCTGACGGTCCTTGTCGGAGATGTCCGCCGGCAACTCGACCTGGATTTTGAAAATCTGGTTGTAGCGGTTTTCCGGATCAACAATGTTGTTCTGCGACAGGCGGATGTTATCCGTGGGAATACTGCGAGTGTCGCAGTACAACTTCACGAAATAAGCCGCACACAACGCCGACGAAGCCAGGAAGTAATCGAACGGACCCGGTGCCGAGCCATCGCCCTTGTAGCGGATAGGTTGATCGGCCACCACCGTGAAGTCATCGAACTTGGCTTCAAGTCGAAGGTTGTCGAGAAAGTTGACCTTGATTTCCATGGGGGATTACCAGAATAACGGCTAAACGAATGGCCGCCATTATCCGGTATTTCAGCCGTAAGTCTTGCGGACATCGTACTTATGTCCACACCGGCGATGGATGGGTCAGTCGAGTATCAGGTGCGGCAAGAAGCGGCTCGAATCCTTGGTGATCAAACTGTTGTCTTCCCGCACACCAATACCGGCTGCCTGATCGCCAATGACCCAGGAACCCACCAGCGTAAAGCTGTCGCCAAACTTCGGCAGTGGGGCGAACTCCTGAAGGATAAATGGCGCGTCGGTGTAGGGCCCGTCCTCTTTCACGATCAGACCGTCAGCCGTTTGCAACTCGATGTTGGCGCCTTCCCGGGAGAAGAACGGTTTGCGCACCCAACCTTTGGGCACCGCTTTGCTCGGGTCGGCATCCAGGTGTGCCGCGAGCAGGTTAGGGTGACCTTTGTTGAACTCCCACAGCAGCGGCAGGATGCCCTTGTTGGAGATGATGGATTTCCAGGCCGGCTCGAAAAACTGGGTGTCGCTCTGGGCAATCGCTGCACCGAAGGGCTCGTGGAAGATGAACTCCCAGGCATGCAGCTTGAACAGGTGAGGAATCCAGCGATCTTCTAAATCGACGAAACGTCCTTCAGCGGTGAGGCCGATGTCTTCGATATCGATGTGTCGCGATTCGATGCCGACCTTTTCCGCGATCAGGCGCAAGTAGTCGGTGGTGCCTTTGTCTTCGACCGAGTCTTTCATCGAGGCGAAATAGAAGGGCTGTTTGAGCTGCAGCTGGGCAAAGGCCTGATGCAGCTTGGTGTCAATGCTGTTGAACTGGTCGGCATGCTTGGGCAGCAAGCCGCGTTCGATGCATTGCTCCAGCCAGCCCCATTGAAACGCCGCGGCCTCATACAGGCTGGTCGGCGTGTCGTAGTTGAGTTCCAGCAGCTTGGCGGGCCCACTGCCGTTGTAGGAGAAATCCATACGCCCATACAGGTGCGGGTGACCTTCGAGCCATGAAGTGCGAACCATGTCGAAGAATGGCGCGGGAATGCTCAGGCGCTCCAGCAGCTCCTCGCTCTGAACCACGCGGGCCACCAGGTCCATGCACATCTCATGGATCTCGGTGGTCGGGTCTTCGAGATCGTTCTCGATCTGTTTGAGCGTGAATTGGTAATACGCGCTCTCGTCCCAATAGGGTTCGTCGTCGATGGTATGGAACAGAAAACCAAGAGATTCGGCGGTCTGTTTCCAGTCATGACGCTCTGCGCAGAGGATCTTCTTCATGGTGCTCGTTCCTTAACTGCTAGATCGGCCAGCACTACTCGAACCGCCCCAGCCGCTGCGGGCGCTGGCTTTGCTGCCGAAGCCGCCACGGGAGGTGGATGAGGCAACGGACATCGGCTTGCTGCCGGAACGGATTGAGTCGGCGTAGCTGCTGCTGCCATACCTCGCCTGATTGGACTTGGTAAAGGTTGAGCCTTTGGAAATCCGCTGGTTGAGCGTCGAGGAGCCATAGTTGCCGCGATCATCGCGGTAGCGGTAGACCGGCTCGGAGAAGTAGCTGTTGCGGTTGCTGCTCAGCATGTTGCCGATCAGCAGGCCGGTCAGCAGGCTGGTGCCGGAGAACCCGGAGCCTCCACTGTTCGCTTCCGAGGCTGGTAATTGAGCCTTGGCTGCGTCCACTTGGGATTGTGTTACCTCGCCATCGGCAGTCAGTTCGAAACCACCCAGCTTGGGGATGAACTTGCCGGCGGAATCCTGTTGGCACCAGTCGGCGACAAAGTCGGCATCGCAATCGGCCTGGTTGTCGTAGACCGGCGCGATGCGGCGGTGCTCGGCCATGGCGCTCATGTAGGCGTCAGAGCAGACGTCCACCGGGAGCTTTTCATCGGCGCACTGCTGAACGGACTGGAAGTTGTATTTCTTCTGCACCGGGTAGGTTTTTTCCGCTTGCCCGCAGCCTGATATGGCCATGGCGACCGACGCGGCCAGCGAGAGCTGAACGTACTTGCTTCGTTTCATCGGGATCTCCGTGGCGCAATCAGTTCTGGGAAGGGGTCATGCAGGCGGCGTTCAACATGCCGACGCTGATGGCCACTGCCGCGACATAGATGCCCGCAGCGATTTCGCCTTTCTTAATCCGTTCAGAGGCGCCTTTAAGCACCAGGCTGGTCACAAGAAAAGCCAGCAGTTGTACGAAAGCGGCGATCACTGCCCAGACGACGAAGTCCAGAATGCTGATCGAGTAGGCGATCACATTGCTGGCCGGAATGGCGAAACCGATGATGGCGCCACCCAGTGCGATCGAGGCCGCAACGTTGCCAGAACGGATCAGTTCGAACTCTTTGTGCGGGGTGATTCGGGTGTAGATGAACTGGAACAGCGCGAACAATACGGCGGCACCGAGGATGTACAAAACAAACCCGAGCACGGCGGCTTTGTTCAGGGAGATGGAGAGCGCTTCAAGCATGGACTTCTTCCTTATTTAAAAAGTGTTCAGGTCAGTGGTGTACAACGAAATGCCCAGCGAAGTGCTCAAGCTGATGGTGCCTTCGGCGTCTTCTTCGACGGAAAACAGCAGGAATTCCCGGCGATCGGTCAGGCCGGTTTCGCGGGCGTACAGCATCGAACGGTGCTCGATGCTGTAGGACTCATCCGGGTTTTTCAGGTGTTCGCTCAGCGCCACCAGTTCCGTCTGGCCGTTCTCGGTGCCCCATTCGCGGGTGTATTCGACACCGTTGTGGGTGTAGGTCGGCAGGCCGATCAGGCTTTGAGGGCCGGCCAGTCGACGCAGCTCCGCTTCACTGTTGATGGTGACGTAACTGAGGTAGTTGAACAGGATCACCGACTCGACCTGTCCGGCAATGTCGCCGGTGGTGTGCACTTGCAGCCAGTAGTCTTCGTCGTTCATGTAATAGCGTGACAGCCAGGTCGACTGCCCGAGATCAACAGTGCCAGCACTCCAGATCTGTTGGGAGCCAGGGATGACCACATCGGTGTTGCCATCGAGCAACAATTTCAGGGTGGTGTCGAACATCACGCCCTTGCCCAATGCCAGGCCCAGCGGACCGATGGCGGGCAGGGTTTCGTTGGCTGTCCATTTCGATTCCGTATTCGCTTTCGGGGCCTCAAGCCCCATCAACTGTTTAAACCATCCCATTGGTGATTTCCTTGAGGCGAGAGGAGGCGATGTAGAAGAGTTCGCCGCCCTCAACGCGAGTGGTGCCGGGCGGGTTGATCCAAGGCTGCCGGGCGCCTTTGGCGCGGTAGCCGATGAGGGTCGCGTTGTGGTGTTCTTTCATCTGTGCATACAGATCGCCGAACGTGGCTTCAAAGGTCTCGGGCAGTTTCATCAGGTACTGGGTGGCGCCTTGACCCACGCATAGCAATTCATTGATGACCGCGGATGAGCCAGGATCCTGGGAGGCGCGTACCAACATCTCGATGGCCATGCTTGAGGTGCATTCCAGGCTGGGCGCGTAGGCGCTGGCAAGGGCGGCGATTTCGCTTTCATTGAAGTGGGCGACCACATGGCCGACAGGGCCCAGTTGATTGACTGCCAGCACGGTGGCCAGGGTCAGGTCGTCTGAATGGGTTCGCACCAGCACGCGTTCGGCACCGGGAACACCGGCCCGCAGCAACAGCGCGGCAGAGGACAGGCTTTCGCCTTTGATAAAGTCCGCTTTGCCCGGCATGGGATTTTCTTCGAGGTCGCAATCGCAAATGACGATCAGGTTGTCATTGGAGGTTTCGTCCTGCAGCAATAATTCAATGACCCGCTCGCTGGACGCGCCTTCCCAGCCGATGAGTACGGTATGGCCGACCTTGCCGGTGAAATCGCCTTTGCCTTTCATGCCTTTTCTCCATACATCGATGACACTGCTGGTGGTTTTGCCGATGGCTGCCGTCAGCAGCGCAATGCCACCGAGCATGACCCAGGTGGCCACGAAAATTCGTCCCGCGGCTGTCTGTGGCGCAAGATCGCCATAGCCGACGGTGAGCGTGGTGGTGAGATAGAAATAGGTAAACGTGGCGGGAGCGGTGAGGTGTTGTTCGCCCAGAAGCACCAGGCCGATATAGGCCGTGCTTATGTGTATACCCAGCGCAATGGCCAGGCCTGCCCAGCCGAACCGATGGAAGAAGGACGAGGCGTACGTGCGCAATAAAAGGAAAATCGACATTACATCCCTGACTCCGTGGGGGCTCATTCCTGGCGACGTAATCGCTCTGGCGTCTGAGTGCTCAAATGCGGTTACCGGGTGGCATTAAACCTGCTGCGCGGCGTAGATAACAGTACCTTGGCTGCAATAAATCCGGCGATCGCACCAAAGATATGTCCTTCAAAAGACATGCCCTGGCGAGGAAGGAAGCCAAAAATCAGGCCGCCATAGAGCAGGACCACGACACTGGCTGTTATCAGGTTGCTCCAGCTTCTTTGGAACCAGGCGCGCGACAGGAGGTACGCCCACAGCCCGAATACCCATCCGCTGGCACCGATGTGAACGCCTGCAAAACCGAACAGCCAGACCAGTGAGCCGCCCAGCAAAATAATGATAGCGCTGACGGCCATGAAGCGGCTGAGCCCTTCGACAATGACCAAAGTACCGAGGATCAAAAAGGCAATCAGGTTGGTGCTCAGGTGCGCAAAGGACCCATGCAAGAAAGGCGAGGTGATGATGCCGACCAGTCCCTGCCATGTTCTCGGGACCAGGCCGAAGGCAATAAGGCTGTAGCCGGTCGCCACATTGAGCAGTTGCAGCGCGACCATGAAGAGGGCCACGCCCGCGATTGTCTTGAAACCCTTCAGGGCATCCATCCTTGACCTCGAGTCGACAAAAAAGAAGGGCATTGAATTAATGCCTGTCAGTTAAGAGATAGAACAAGCACTGAGTAAAATTGTGGCGAGGGAGCTTGTTCCCGCTGGACTGCGCAGCAGTCCTGTTTTTTTGGACCGCTTCGCGGCCCAGCGGGAGCAAGCTCCCTCGCCACAGGTTCAGTGCGCTTGACTGACATCAAGGCAATGAATGTCCTTCCTTGCGCGCAGTAACCGGTTTACTCAGCCGATTTTTTCTTCAGGCGTTCCAGAATCGCATTGGCGCTGCCTTCGTTCGGCGTGATGCCGGCATCGCGCAGCTTGCGCTCCAGGTCGGTACCGGTCGACGCATCGGCCAGTTGGTCCTGGGCTTCCAGTTCCGCGGCGCGTTGCTGCTGCTTGGCTTGCAGGCGGTTCAGCGTACCGACGGCGGTTTCCAGCTTGCCGTTGGCGCCGCCACTGGCGATCGAAGCACTGACCTGGGCTTTCTGTACGCTTTCACGCGCCTTGGCCATGTCCACTTGCTGACGCAGGCTTTTGATGCGGTTTTCGGCCTTGGTGATGTCTTTGCGCATGTTGTCCGCGTAACCGCCGAATTCGGTGGCCTGCTTTTGCTCGACATCCAGTTCGTTGGTCAGGGTCGAAATGGCTTCGGCCACTTCCAGTGCCAGGTCTTCGCGGTTGGCCTGGATCGCGGCCAGGGCCTTGGATTCCAGATCCTTGATCTTGGCGTTGTACTCGCTGACGCGATCAGCCGACAGTTTGTGCTTGGCCATGATGGTGACCAGCTCACGCTTGGCGTTGGCCAGCGCACTGTCAGCATCGCGAATTTCCTGGTCGAGGATGCGCAGGGCCTGTTGGTCGACGATCGATTCGCCGACTTCGTTGGCACCGCCACGCAGCGCGGTGAACAATTTGCTCCAGATGGACTGAGTCATTGGATATTTCCTGTTCCCGAAAAATTAGATGAAGAAACGTTCAAAGGCTTCGCTGGCGCGCTGGACGTTGTCGACGAGGGTTTTGACCTCGGTCACGACGTTGGTCAGGCTGGAGTCGGAGCTGAGTGCGCCGAACATGTTGTAAACGATCTGCCCGTTGGGCATGGACTCGATACCGATCGAGGACAGCGGGAACATTTCCCGGCTGCGCAGAACGGCATCGTTGAATGCCGGTACGTCGTTGATGGACTCGACATCGACCAGAACGGTATCCACGATGACCTGATCGCCAACCACCGCGATGTAAATCGGCAAGCCACCGAAATCGTTCATTTCCAGCTTGATGCTGGACTCGGAACCTTGAACGAGGGAGAGGGTGATGTCGTTCGAAACCACTTCGTCGAGGGCCTGAAGGGCGCTGTAGAGGCGATCGATGTTCCAGTTATTACCTGCGCTCATGTAATTCTCCGACATGAATGAGCCAGCCAGAATCGGTTGGCGTAGCTGTTTCTCCATCTGCTTGAGCAGGCTTCGGTTTTCGGGAAGCACCCAAGTCTCGTGTTTCACATACCCGGCGGCACCCAAGCCCGCGCGCATCTGCTTCATGTAGAAGCTGGATGGTTTTTTCGCGGCCGGTTTCGAGCGCTCTCCCTTTTGGCTCGCTGAATCGGTAACAGATCCGGTAGGCGGATCTGATGGAGAGCTGCTTTTCATGATGCTGACCTCGTTGTGAAAAATCTCACGCGTGAGAAACACTACAGGCAATTTTTGCGGACCTCAATAGCTCACGCGTGAGATTTTTCGACTGTTGCACAGGCGTATGACAAAAGAAGGTTATGTGGGAGCGGGCTTGCTCGCGAAGGCGGCGAGACAGTCAACATTGATGTTGTCTGATACACCGCTTTCGCGAGCAAGCCCGCTCCCACAGGTTTCTCACTTAACCAACCAGGAAGTCGTCAGTGGACACCACGCTCGCATAAGCAAAACCCAGGGACGACATGAAGGCGGCGTGAACGTGGGCGGCCGGGACGGTGACGCCGTTGAATTCCAGGTCTCGGGTGGCACAGGCGTCGTGAATCACCGTGACGGTATAGCCCTGGTCGGCCGCGGCGCGGGTGATGCCGTCGATGCACATGTGGCTCATGCTGCCGACGATTACCAAGTGTTCGATGTCTTGCTGGTCGAGGATGGCTTCCAGTTCGGTTTCGCGGAACGAGTTGACGAAATGTTTAAGCACGACCGTCTCGTCTGTGCGGTTGAGAACTTTAGGGTGCAACTTCGCGCCGTCGGAACCCGGGGTGAAGAATGGGGCGGCGTCGGAGGTAAATTCGTGGCGGATATGCACCACCGGATCACCGGCCTCGCGAAACGCCTGAATCATCCGTGCGGCGTTGTCTGCTGCGGCGTCGGCGCCCACCAGCGGCCACTTGCCCTGGGGGAAGTAGTCGTTCTGGATATCGACTACGATGAGTGCTTGCTTGGCCATGAGTGTTTCCTCGAAGTGTTTGTTGGGTGTGAATCAAGTATTAGGTTTTGCTGGCCGTCCGAGGATTGGCCGCACCGACAATAGAAGGGGGAAAACTGACAATGGGTGTAGAAAGGGCAGTCGCCGAACTGGGAGTGCTGATCTATCCCGGTGCGCAGATGGCTGCGGTGCATGGGCTGACGGACCTGTTCGGCGTGGCCAACCGGATCGCCGCCGAGCATCAGGCGGCGCAGCTACCGTTGCTGCGGGTCAGTCACTGGCAGGTCGAGGGCGATCAAGTGCCCGAGCGGGTCTATGACACTCATTCAGGCCCGGCCGGCGCATTGGTTGCCGTGTTGATCCCGCCCTCGATCGGAGGTTTTTCCGAGGGGCAGGCGCCCCAAGGGCTGATTCGCTGGCTTCGTCAGCAACATGCCAACGGTGCGACCCTTGGCGGGGTCTGTGTGGGTTCTATTCTGTTGGCTGAAAGCGGCTTGCTCGATGGCCGTAGCGCGACTACCCACTGGACCTCGGCCAAGGCTTTCGCCGAGCGTTACCCGGCGATCAAGCTCAAGGCTGACACGCCGATTGTCGACGATGGTGACCTGATCACCACCGCCGGCTTGATGGCCTGGTCAGAGCTGGGATTACGATTGGTGAACCGCTTGCTCGGGCCGAGCATCGCCACCGGCACGGCGCGTTTTCTGGTGGTGGAACACAGCGACAGCGCGAGCGAATGCGGCAGTAACTTTGCACCCATTCTCAACCATGGCGATGCCTCGATTCTCAAGGTCCAGCATTGGCTGCAAAGCACCGGCGCAACCGATGTCTCGTTGGCAGCGATGGCCGAACGGGCGGGGCTGGAAGAGCGCACCTTCCTGCGGCGTTTTCGTGCGGCAACCGGGTTGAAACCCACCGAGTACTGCCAGCACCTGCGAGTTGGCAAGGCGCGGGAAATGCTCGAATTCACCAACGGCACCATTGATCACATTGCCTGGACCGTGGGTTACCAGGACCCGAGTGCGTTTCGGGCTACGTTCAAAAAAATTACCGGGCTGGCGCCGAGTGATTACCGGGCGCGGTTTGGGGTGATGCCGACTGCCGCCATGGCTCGGTAATCAGAGCACACCAGATCAAAAAATGTGGGAGCGAGCCTGCTCGCGATAGCGGTGTGTCATTCAACATAAACTTGGAATGTCAGGCCGCTATCGCGAGCAGGCTCGCTCCCACATGGGTTAGGTGGCAAGTTTTGAGTCGTGCAAAATGCCGGGAGTATTGAAAGGTGTCGTGCAGAATAAAACAGGCCTTGTGCTATCGCGTATTTCACAAACGGCTGATTTGAAACCCGTTTCTCTCCAATCGCCGTTGGCCTGATCTCTGCACCTCCTTCAGCTACATTCATCAAGCGCAAATTGAAGGGGAACGCATGACCCCAACAAACCGCAAGAAACTGGTGCTCGCCCATTCGGTACGCCCTGATGCCCCGCTGCACGAAGTCGAAACCAATCACGCACTCGCTCGTTGGCTGGCGCAAGTCGTCGGGCTCGAATACGGCGGCAGTTACGACCCACAGCTGCATAGCGGCCGGGACATTTATCTGTTGCCGACCCAGACGTTGGTGGGTGTTGCTGCCGCCCGGCAGCTGGGTGTCAAAGGGCCGGAGGATTTGTGGGGCGGTTACGTCGACCACGATTTCATCTGCACCAAAGCCATCAGCCATGGGTTGTTGAATCGCTATGCGTTCGCGCCCGAAGGCTGGTCGTCGTTGTTTTCCGAACGGGTACGCAGCGTCGTGCTCGATGGCCTCAGCGTGTTCTCCCTGGAGGATGCCCGCCCGGCAGCGGAGCACCTGCTCTACAGCGGTCCGATCCGCATGAAGCCTATTCATGCCTGCGCCGGACGTGGTCAGGAAGTGATCAAAAGCCTCGACCAGTTCGACGCCATCCTCGCTCGCCCCGATGCCAAAACATTGTTCACCGACGGCGTGGTGCTGGAACAAGACTTGACCGAGGTGGTCACCCATAGCGTCGGTCAGAGTTTTATCGGCGACAAAGTGCTGAGTTATTGCGGTGATCAATACTTGACCGAAGACGGTCAGGGCGAGCAGGTTTATGGAGGGTCCAATCTGTTGGTGGTGCAGGGTTATTACGAGGACCTGCTGGCGCTGGAACTCCCGGACGACACGAGGCTGGCGATCCAGCAAGCGCAGGTATTCGACAGCGCGGCCGATGAAGCCTACCCCGGTTTCTATGCCTCACGGCGCAACTACGACATCGCCCAGGGGCTGGATTGCGATGGCAAACAACGCAGCGGAGTGCTCGAACAGTCCTGGCGCCTGGGCGGTGCCAGCAGTGCTGAAGTCGCGGCGCTGCAGAGCTTCGTCAACAACCCCGGCTTGCGCGCGATTCGCGTGTCGTCGGTCGAAACCTACACCGATCGACCGCTGCCGGCCAACGCCATCGAGGTCTACCGGGGGCCTGCGGAACACAGTGACTTTCTTCTCAAGTACGTAACGGTCAAATCCTATGACGGCTAGAAGCGAAACCATTGCGATCGACATCGACGATGAACAGATGAGCGGAACCTTCCTCAGCCCCAAATCGAAAGTCCCGGGTGTGCTTTTCGTACACGGCTGGGGCGGTAGTCAGGAGCGCGACCTGGAACGCGCCAAAGGCATCGCCGGGTTGGGTTGCGTGTGCCTGACATTCGACTTGCGTGGCCACACCGGCGGGACCGGTATTCCATTATCCCGGGTCACCCGCGAAGACAATCTGCGTGACCTGCTGGCGGCCTACGATCGACTGCTCGCCCATCCGGCGCTCGACACGTCTGCGATCGCCGTGGTCGGCACCAGTTATGGTGGTTATCTGGCGGCAATCCTGACGTCCTTGCGCCCGGTGCGCTGGCTGGCGCTGCGGGTGCCGGCGTTGTATCGCGACGACTTTTGGCACACACCCAAGCGTGAACTGGACAAGCTCGATCTGCGCGATTACCGCAGCACGCGGGTCAGCGCCGACAGCAATCGCGCACTGCATGCCTGCTCGCAATTTACCGGGGATGTATTGCTGGTGGAGTCCGAGACCGACGCCTATGTGCCCCACGCGACCATCATGAGTTACCGCGCGGCGTGTCAGCAGACCCACTCGCTGACTCACCGGATTATCGACGGCGCCGATCACGCCTTGAGCGAGCCGGTCTCACAACAGGCGTATACCTCAATCCTGGTGGGCTGGATCACGGAAATGGTGGTGGGTGAGCGGTTGAGCATTATTCAGTCGAGTTGAGATTTGTGGTGTTCTCGCGAAAGCGGCATCCGTTTCAACCAATCTCTCAAGAAGGTTTCTTCTGGATCCGCAACGACTTCGCCTTGGCTTCCACCACCAGGTACATCACCACGGTAATCAGCAGCGGCAGCAGGAAATAGATCGCCCGATAAGCAAGCAACCCTGCCACCAGACTTCCCCGCGAGACCTCGTGCTGCAACAGCGCCACGAACACCGCCTCCAGCACGCCAAGCCCGGCCGGAATGTGGGTGATGACCCCGGCAATGGCGCTGATCAGCAACACGCCAAGCACCGGCGGATAGTCCAGTTTGCTCGGTAGCAGGGTGAAGATCACCGCCGCCATCAGCGACCAGTTCAGTGCGCCGAGGGCCAGTTGCAGGACGGCCATGTGCAGCGACGGCAGGTTGATTTCCACGCCGCGAATCGACCATTCCCGTCGCCTGGAAAACCGACAGGCCGCCAGATAGCCCGCGCTCAGCAGCAGCAATAACACGCCCACGCCTTGCAGGGCGTCGCTGCTCAGCTTCCAGCCTGGCGGCATTCGCACCAGTCCGCTGCTGAACACCGTGCCGGCAATCACCATGTAGCCGAACCAGTTGGTCGCCAGGCTCAGCCCGAGGATTTTCGCGATGTTGCTTTTGCTCACGCCGAGCCGCGAATACAGCCGATAACGCATGGCAACCCCGCCGACCCAGGCGCTCAGGTTAAGGTTGAAGGCATAGCTGATGATCCCCACCGGCAGGATCTGTCGCCAGGTCAGGTCCTGTCGGATATAGGTGCGGCCGATCAGGTCGAAACAGGCGTACACCAGAAAACTCAGCAACGTCAGTCCGGACGCGATAATCAGTGTGCGCACTTTGAAATCGGCGAGGGTATCGAACACTTCGCCCCATTCGATGCGTTGGGCGAGCATTGTGAACAGTACGATCAGCGCCAGAAAAAACAGCATCGTCAGCGGCTTTTTCCAGCGGTGCCAGTGGGATTTTCGCGGCGTGTCGGAGTGAGGGGCCGGCCGCGCATCAGAATGGCTCATGCCTTATCGCTCCCGGTCGGATGAATGAAGGGTTTGAGGCGCGGTTTATGCGCCGGCAGCCAACCGGCCCATGCCGGGAAATGCTGCAGGAAGTGAAACACCAGAAAACCGATGGTCATGTGCCAGACCCGTCCGCGAGGCGCCTTGTCCGCCGACATGACCTTGCAGTGGTTGCTGCTCAATTCGTCGAGACGCTCGAACAGGTCGCGGTTGAAGGCGCGGTCGCGGATCAACACATTGGCCTCCAGGTTCAGGGCCAGGCTCAGCGGGTCGAGGTTGCTTGAGCCGACGGTGCTCCAGTCTTCGTCGACCAGGGCGACTTTGCCATGCAGGGGACGGTCGCAGTATTCGTAAATCGCTACTCCGGCTCGCAGCAGATAATCGTAGGTCATGCGCGCGGCGAGTCTGGCCACCCGCAAATCCGGCTGCCCCTGAAGAATCAGGCGTACCTCGACCCCTCGGCGTGCCGCGTTGCGGATCTCTCGCAGCAGCCGATAGCCGGGAAAGAAGTAGGCGTTGGCGATCACCACGCGACGTCGGGCACTGCGCACGACCTGCAAGTACACCTCTTCGATATCGCCCGGGTGTTCGCCATTGTCGCGATACACCAGTCGCACCTGACCATCATGATCGCTGACCGCCAGTTCTGCGCGCCTCTGTCTACGGCGTTGCCACCAGTATTTGGCCCGGGCCGGGCGACCGCTTTGCAGCAAGGCGAAATGATGAATATCGGCCACCGCCGGGCCTTGCACTTCAACCGAATAATCCTGTTTGGCTTCAGGGCCGAAGTCGGCCAAATGGTCGGCGGAAAAATTGATTCCGCCGAGGAACGCAATCGTCCCGTCGACCACCACAATCTTGCGGTGCATGCGGCGGAACCAGTTGGTGCGGATGCCGAAGTGACGCGGCGCGGGGTCGAATATTTGCAGGCGCACACCTGCATTGCTCAGCGCCGCAAGGTACTCCGTGCTCAGTTCGCCGCAGCCAAAACCGTCGAGGTTGACGGTGATACGCACCCCGCGTTGAGCCGCTTCAATCAGGATTTTCTGCAGTTCATTGCCGACCTTGTCCTCGAACACAATGAAGGTCTCCAGCAGGATTTCACTCTGGGCCTGGCGCAGCGCTTCAAACACCCGTGGAAAGTATTCCTCACCGTTCTCCAGCAATTGGACCCGGTTATTCCCGTGCCAGCCGTATACGACATCAACCACTGCGGGCTTGCGCACCGGCGGAGGTGTGGAAACGTGTTCAACCGTGGTTTTTTCCATCAATGGACCGGTCATAGCTCGATCTCCACCGATAGCGGTGCATGGTCGGAAAGGTGTGACCAGGGCCGGGCCGCCAGTACTTGCGGATGGCTGGCCTTGAGGTTGCGCACGTAGATGCGGTCCAGGCGCAACGCAGGCAAACGCGCCGGGAAACTGCGCGCCGGTTTGCCATGCAACTCGGCAAAGACTTCACGCAAGCCGCAGGGCTTGAGCAGCGCATCAGCACGCAGGCGCCAATCGTTGAAGTCGCCGGCGACCACCACCGGGGCATCTTCCGGCAACTCTTCCATACGTTGGATCAGCAGCCTGAGTTGTGCCTTGCGATGACTTTCGCGAAGCCCCAGATGGACGCAGATGGCATGCACTTCCCGACCATCGCCGGGCATCCGCAGCACGCAATGCAGGATTCCACGGTTTTCATGGCCACTGATGGAAACGTCGAGGTTGTCGTGGCGAATGATCTGGAACTTCGACAACAGCGCATTGCCGTGATCGCCTGCCGGATAGACCGCGTTGCGCCCATAGGCAAATTGCGGCCACAAGGTATCGGCAAGAAATTCGTACTGCGGCATCGCCGGCCAATTGAGGTAGCGCTGTGGATGATGTTCGTGGGTGCCATGCACCTCCTGCAAAAACACCACGTCGGCGGACACACTGCGCACCGCCTCGCGTAACTCGGGCAGGATGAAGCGCCGGTTGAGCGCGGTGAAACCCTTGTGGGTGTTGACCGTCAGCACGGTAAAACGGCTCACGGCGCTGATAATTGGCTGCTGTTCATCCGTCGTTCCGACCGGTTCGGGAATGCTCATGGCAGCACTCCTTCGGCAACCGGCTCACCGGGTGCGGTGGCAAGGTCTTTGTCGAGATGCAAACGCTCAAGCAGGCGGCGGGCATCGAAGGGCGCGCGGACTTTGATGTCGTTATCGAAATAGCAGAATATTTCCCGGGCTCTGCGTGTCTTGGGTTTTTGCCGAGGCGCGATCAATTGCGGATCTGCTGGTTGCTGTCCGTGATACCAGGCCTCGATCCGGTCGCCCCAGCGTTTCAGCGCTTGGGGGGTATAACCGCTGGCGTAGAGTTCTTCGGCACCGTGCAGGCGCAAATAGACGAAATCACTGGTGAGGTCTTCGCGATACGGCCATTTGCCGGCAGTGTCAGCAATGACTAGCGCGGTGTTGTAGCGTTTGAGCAGACGGACGAAAGCGGGATCGACAAAGCTTTCGTGGCGAATTTCCACGGCATGGCGCAGCGGTTTTTTGCCGTAAGCCTTCATGCTGGCGTGACCGTTCAGGCGTGGCTCATGCTGGCGGGCGAGGGCGGCGGCCTGTTCCGTGTCGTGGGGTAATTGTTCGAGAAAGCTTTCGAACAATTCCGGGTCGAATTTAAAGTTGGGTGGAAACTGCCACAGGATCGGGCCGAGTTTTTCCTTGAGTTCCAGTACCCCGGAGGCAAAGAAGTTCGCCAGCGGCTTATGAATGTCCCGCAGGCGCTTGATGTGGGTGATAAAACGCGGCGCCTTGACGCTGAACACGAAGCCCGCCGGGGTTTCGGCGTACCACTGGGCATAACGTTCGGGCCGTTGCAGGGCGTAAAACGATCCATTGATTTCGATGCTGTTCACTGCCCGTGAAGCGAATTGCAATTCGCGCTTCTGGGTCAGCCCCTTCGGGTAGAACTCCCCCCGCCAAGGCGTGTAGCGCCAGCCTGAAATACCAATATGAATCGCCGCCATGTCGCCTCCCGTCTATGTAGCCCTCGGACAGCCTCTGTCTTTTGATGACTGCCGGGCGGGCGAGAAAGTTTCGATGGGGCTACAGACGGTAAAAGTTAGACAAAACACCACAAATCAAATGTGGGAGCGGGCTTGCTCGCGAAAGCGGTGTGTCAGTCACATCAATGCTGGATGTGCCGCAGCTTTCGCGAGCAAGCCCGCTCCCACAGGGTCCGTCAGTGACTGGCGACGATACGTTGTGAACCCTCAGCCGGTTCGACATACACCGGACCCAACCGGTCAAGACGCCCACTCCAGGCGGTCAGTGCCAGTGCGACCAATACCACCAGGCCGCCGATCCACGCGGTATGAATCAGACCCATGTGCGCCACGATCAAACCACCGCCCCACGCCCCACCGGCAATGCCGAGGTTGAACGCCGCAATGTTCAGGCCCGAAGCCACGTCCACCGCATTCGGGGTGTGATGTTCGGCCTGACGCACCACATACACTTGCAGGCCCGGCACGTTGCCGAAAGCAACGGCGCCCCAAACCAGCACGGTGGCCAGGGCCAGCCATGGATTGCCGGCAGTGAACGTCAGCACGAACAGCACGCCGGCGAGCAGGGCGAAGATGATTTTCAGGGCGCTGATCGGGCCGTGCTTGTCCGCCAGTTTGCCACCCCAGATGTTGCCGACGGCTACCGAGATGCCATAGACCAGCAGCACCAGGCTGACAGTGCTGGCGCCGAAGCCGGAAATGTCCTGAAGAATCGGCGCCAGAAAAGTGAAGGCAATGAACGAGCCGCCGTAACCGACCGCCGTCATGGCATACACCAGCAGCAGGCGCGGCTGCTTGAGCACCTGCAATTGCTGCAACAGCGAAGCCGGTTTGCTGTGGGCGATGTTTTTCGGCACGTAGAGCAGGCTGCCGATGAAGGCGATCACACCCAAAGCAGACACGGCGAGAAAGGTTTCACGCCAGCCGAAATGCTGACCGATAAACGTCCCCAATGGCACGCCGGTGACCAGCGCCACGGTCAGACCGGTGAACATGATGGCAATCGCGCTGGCGGCTTTCTCCTTCGGCACCAGGCTGGTGGCGATGATCGAGCCAATCGAGAAAAATACCCCGTGAGCCAGGCCCGTGACGATCCGCGCAATGATCAGCGACTCGTAGCTCGGCGCTTTCCAGGCCAGCAAGTTGCCGAGCGTGAACAGCACCATCAACGACAACAACAGCAATTTGCGCGGGACTTTGCCGGTAAGGGCGGTCAGCACCGGCGCGCCGATGGCCACGCCAAGTGCATAAAGGCTGACCAGCAGACCGGCGGACGGCAGGCTGACACCGAGGTCGGCACCGATGGTGGGTAACAGGCCAACGATGACGAACTCCGTCGTCCCGATGGCGAAAGCGCTGAGGGTCAGTGCGAGCAAGGCAATGGGCATGGCTGCAACTCCGGTGGATTGATTGATGGAGCGCAGTGTCGGGGTTGGGGGCGTGCGGAAAAATACAGGGATGGGCATTTGATATTTGCGTGCAGGTCAAATATCGAGTGGCGAATGAAACCCCGTGGCGAGGGGGCTTGCCCCCGTTCGGCTGCGCAGCAGTCGTAAACCGGTCAACGCGGGTGTGCCAGAAGAAACCGGTCGGCAGGTTTTGGGGGCGCTTCGCACCCCAACGGGGGCAAGCCCCCTCGCCACAGGTATTTGAGTCGGGCAGGTAATATGCGGTGAGTCGGGCGCCGGATCAGCCGCGAACCCAATGATTTGTGTTGGCGCGGATGACCCCATCGCGGGCAAGCCCGCTCCCACAGTGTTTTCTGTTGTTCACAAATATTGCATTCACAGAAGATCCCTGTGGGAGCGGGCTTGCCCGTGATGGGGCCGGTCCGGACAACATCAATGCCGGATCAGTTTGCTACGCACCTCGCCACTGGCTTGCTGATCCAGCTCCAGCCAGAACTGCTGCTTGCCGGCGATTTCGGCGGCGGCTGGCAAGCCGTCGCGATACACCAGTCGATTGCTCGCCAGCGCCGGCACTTTCGCGCCTGGCAACAGGGTGCCGGCGAGGTTCAGCGGATCCACCCCACACACCGCGATCAGACTTCCATCATGCGGTCGCCGCCTGACTTCGCGCAGCAATGGAATCGCCTCGGGCAGCGCAAATTGTTCCCCCGCCAGGCCACTGACAAACCGCCCGCCACGAATCTCGCCCCGGGCCTCAAGCCGATGGAATGTGCGCAGCAATTCCCGCCAACTCGGCAACCAGTCCGCCTCACGCTCGAGCAAGCGCCAGAACACCACGCCGTAACGGCGCAGCAAGGTCATGGCGATGTGTTCCAGGGTTTCGCTGGGTGTGGGCGCGGGTCGTTGCTTATCCACAACCGGCGCGGCAGCACCGCGGCGCAGCAACGCCCAACGCCCGGCATCGTCCATGCCGCCGACAAATGCTCCGCGCCCGCGTCGGCTGCTGCGATTCTGGCGTTTGCTGGCCGGGGTAATCAGCGCCCGCAGGCCGGCGAAGCTGTCGGCGTTTACCAGCCCGGCACCGACCAGTTCCTGCAAGGCGATTTCCAGTTCCGAGCGCAGCAGATGGGCTTCATGAATCAGCTCATCGAAAAACAGTGCGCCGTGCTGGCTGAGCGCTTCATGCACCTTTTGGGTTTTGGGCGACAGTTCGCTGACCGGCGTCTGTTCGGTCAAGCCGCTCCACAATCCGACCTGACTGCGCGGCAGCAATAGAATCGGCGTGCTGCGCAATGCCGTGCTGGTGCTCTTGTTGCGCGTGGTCAGGCGGGTCCACACCAGTTTGCCGCTGCGGCATAACTCATCCAGCCAGCCCGCCGAATAGTTTTTGAGCCGCGCCGGTAGAATGTCGCTGTCCCACGCCGAAGCGGCGGCGGGGTAGCCTTCGAACTGGCTGATAATCGCCGGCAACACCGCGCGGCCCTGGCCTTGGCTCGCGGCGGAAAGATGCTGCCAGTCGAACAGAAAACGCATGAAATCCTGCAACGCCACTGGCTCGATTTCCCGTCGCAGCCGTTTGACCGTGTAGCGATGAATCCGCGCCAGCAGATGCCGTTCGCACCATTCTTCATCAGGGGCGCCCGGGGTGAATTGCCCGCGCAGTACATAACCTTCGCGCTCCAGTTGCGCCAGGGCCTGAGTGACTTGAGTCGGCGGTAAACCAAGCGGTTCGGCAATCGCTTTCAGCGGCAACGGGCCAAACGCGCTGAGCCGCGCACGGATCACTTCCAGCACTGCTTCGTCCGGCTCCCAGGTTTCATCGAAACCGGGCAACGCCTCCAACGGTGGAACCAATATGGCCTGGGGATAAATCGCCCTCAGGCAGGTCAGTCGCTCCAGCGCCAGCCACAGCGATTGCTCAGCGTTGATCTGCAAACGGCTGGCGCGGCCACTGTCGGCCAGGGTGTTCAGCCAATCGAGCCAATTCGGGTTGGCTTGGGCCTCGGTCTCGGTAATGCACGCCAGGCTCATCAGCGCTTCATGCATTTCATCAATGCCGGTGGGCGTAGGCCAGGCTTCATCACGCACCGCAGTAATCGCCTCGGCGTCCAGCGCACCGAGATCATCGGTGGATTGCGGATCACTCCAGCGTCGGGTGAGCACTGCCTGAGTGCGGCGCTCTTCCAGCGGCGCATCATCGAGGAAGGTGTAGGGGCGGGCGCTGAGAATCTCCGCCGCCAGTGGCGAGGGTGCCGGCAAATCGCGGCTGATCAGGCGGATGTCGCCCTGTTCCATGCGCCGCAACAATGCCAGCCAGCCTTCGCTGTTCATGGCTTCGTGCAGGCAATCGTCGAGGGTTTGTTCCACCAGTGGATGGTCTGGAATCTCGCGCTCGCCGGCGAGGTTTTCCACGCAGGCGATCTGATCGGGAAACACGCTGGCGATCAAATCTTCGCTTTTCATCCGCTGGATCTGCGGCGGTACTTTGCGTCCACCGCTGTAACGCGGCAGCGCCAAAGCGACCCCGGCGTTCCAGCGCCAGCGCACGCCGAACAATGGGGCCTCGAGCACCGCTTGAGTCAGGATATGTTCGGCACTGTTGCTGTGCAGATAGTGCCAGACATCATCCAGCTCGAAGCTGTGACCGGTGGACAGCGACAGCACGATGGCGTCCTCGCTGGCGGCGGCCTGCAATTCGAAGTTGAAGGTGCGGCAGAAACGCTTGCGCAGGGCCAGGCCCCAGGCGCGGTTGATGCGGCTGCCGAACGGCGAATGGATGATCAGTTGCGTACCGCCGGACTCGTCGAAAAACCGCTCCATCAGCAGCGTGTCTTGCGACGGCAAGGCGCCGAGGGTCAGTCGCGCCCGGGCCAGGTAATCCACCAGTTGTTCGGCACTGGCGAGGTTCAGACCGAGGGTGTCGGTCAACCAGTCGAGGGCCGGCTGCAAGTTGCCGGGTGTGGCGCCGAGTCGCTCATCGAGTTGCGCTTGCAGGCGGGCCACGGCGAACGACAGTTCATCACTGCGCCCCGGTGCTTCACCGAGCCAGAACGGAATGGTCGGCGGCTGGCCCTGAGCGTCTTCGACCCGGACCTTGCCGGTTTCGACCCGCAGGATTCGATACGAGGTATTGCCCAGCTGGAAGATATCCCCGGCGATGCTTTCTACCGCGAAGTCTTCGTTGACGCTGCCGATGTTCAGCCCTTGAGGCTCCAGCAAAACGCTGTAGTCGGCGTTGTCCGGAATCGTCCCGCCGCTGGTCACGGCAGTCAGCTTGGCGCCTCGACGGCCGCGCAGGGTGCGGCTCACGGCGTCCCGGTGCAGGTAAGCGCTGCGAACACCCAGGCGTCCGTTGTAGCCCTCGGCGAGCATCTGCAGCAATGCCTGATAGTGCTTTTCGTCGAGGGTGGCGTAAGGCGAGGCTTTTCGCAGCATTTCCAGCAACGCCTGTTCCTGCCATTCCTGGCAGCTGACCTCGGCGATGATCTGTTGGGCCAGCACGTCCAGCGGTGCTTCCGGGATCAGCAACGTGTCGAGTTCGCCACGGCGCACGCAATCGAGCAGGGCGGCGCATTCGATCAGGTCGTCGCGGGTGGTGGCGAACAACCGGCCCTTGGGCGTGCCGCCGACCTGGTGCCCAGAGCGGCCGACCCTTTGCAGAAACCCGGCAATCGAGCGTGGCGAAGCGATCTGGCACACCAGGTCGACGTCACCGATATCGATCCCCAATTCCAGCGAAGCGGTGGCGATCAGCACTTGCAGTTCGCCGCGCTTGAGGCGTTGCTCGGCGTCCAGGCGAAACTCCTTGGCCAGGCTGCCATGGTGGGCGGCAACGGTATTCTTGCCGAGGCGCTCACTCAAATGTCGACTCAGGCGTTCGGCCAGACGCCGGGTGTTGACGAAAATCAGCGTGGTCCGGTGTTCACGGGCGAGGGCGGCGAGTCGGTCATAGACCAGTTCCCAGATGTCGTTGGCCATTACCGCCGACAACGGCACGGGCGGCACCTCTATATCGAGATCCCGTGGGCGGGCATGGCCGATGTCGATGATTTCGCAGTCGCGATCACGGCCAACCAAAAAGCGCGAGACCGCTTCGATGGGTTTTTGCGTGGCAGACAGGCCGATACGCACCAGCGGTTGCGAGCAGAGCGCCTGCAAGCGCTCCAGGCTCAGGGCCAGATGGCTACCGCGTTTGCTGGCGGCAATGGCGTGGATTTCGTCGACGATCACCGTGTGGGTGGTGCCGAGCATTTGCCGGCCGGAGTCGGAGCCGAGCAGCACGTAAAGGGATTCCGGGGTGGTCACCAGAATGTGCGGCGCGGTTTTGCGCATGGCCGAGCGCTCTTTTTGCGGCGTATCGCCGGTGCGCACGGCGGTGCTGATCGGCACGTCGGGCAAGCCCATCACGCGCAACTGTTCGGTGATGCCGGCCAGCGGGTTTTGCAGGTTGATCCGGATGTCGTTGGACAGGGCCTTGAGCGGCGAAACGTAGACCACCAGGGTTTCGTCGGGCAGGCCGTCCGGGCTCTCCAGGCCACGATGGACCAGATCGTCGAGCACGGCCAGAAACGCGGTGAGGGTCTTGCCGGAGCCGGTGGGCGCGGCTATCAGGGTCGAGCGGCGCTGGCGGATCAACGGCCACGCCCGGGCCTGTGCGGCGGTGGCCGTTGCGAAGGTGTTACTGAACCAGGCGCTGACGGCGGGGTGAAAGCCCGCCAGAGCAACGTCTGTGGGGATGGGCAGATTCATGGAGTAATTTATGCGGGTGGGGGCGGGAAGTTGCAAGTACCGCTCAGGATCTGGGTCGATCCTTATGGCCCCATCGCGAGCAGGCTCGCTCCCACATTGGATTTGTATGCGCCACACATCCCTTGTGGGAGCGAGCCTGCTCGCGATGGGGCCGGTTGCAGCACCGCAAATCCGGGCGATCTACACTTTACGGATGACGGTTGCGCACTAAACCCGCAAAATGCAACGATTCCGGCAATTATTGAGGACATCGCCTGCGGGCGCTGTCGATAAAGCCATCGTTCCAATCAGACTGGGCCTGCTGACTCTATGCGAATGCGCCTTATGTTACTGGGCGGCGGAAATGCCCTTGGGCAGGCGCTGATTCGCCTCGGTGCGGAGGAAGACATCGGTTTCCTCGCCCCCCGCCCACCACAAGACGGCTGGGACGCCGCGAGCCTGACGCAACTGCTCGACGATACCCGTCCGGATGCGTTGATCAATCTCGCCTACTATTTTGACTGGTTCCAGGCGGAGACCGTCAGCGAACAGCGTCTGGCCGGGCAGGAGCGAGCCATCGAACGGCTGGCCGAGCTGTGCCAGCATCACAACATTGTGCTGCTGCAACCGTCGAGTTATCGCGTGTTCGATGGCTCCCGGGCGACCGCCTACAGCGAAAAAGACGAACCGGTACCGCTGGGCCTGCGCGGTCAGGCCTTGTGGCGAATCGAGCAAAGCGTGCGCGCCACCTGTCCGCAGCATGTGTTGCTGCGTTTCGGTTGGCTGCTCGATGACAGCCCCGATGGCACCCTCGGGCGGTTCCTGGCCCGGGCCGAGAAAGCTGAAGAACTGCTGATGGCCGATGACCGTCGCGGTAATCCGACGCCGGTGGACGATGCTGCCCGGGTGATCATTTCGGTGCTCAAGCAACTCGATTGCTCCGCGCCGCTGTGGGGCACTTACCACTACGCCGGGCATGAGGCGACCACGCCGCTGGCACTGGGGCAGGCGATTCTTACCGAAGCGCGCGCCCTGCACCCGTTGGCCATCGAAGCGCCGACCGCCCAGGCTCACGCCGCGCGGCCCGACGCCGCTGAAGAACCGCAACACGCGGTGCTGGCCTGCAAGAAAATTCTGCACACTTTCGGGATCAAGCCCCGCGCCTGGCGCGCGGCACTCCCGGGCTTACTGGATAGGTTTTATCGTCATGGCTGAAGGCCCTGTTTTAATCACCGGCGGTGCCGGTTTCATCGGTTCGCACCTGACCGATGCCTTGCTCGCCAAAGGTCACTCGGTGCGTATTCTCGATGACCTCTCCACCGGCAAACGCAGCAACCTGCCGCTGGACAATCCCCTCGTCGAACTGATCGTGGGCGATGTCGCCGATGCCGCATTGGTGGCGCAGGCGATGGTCGGTTGCAGCGCTGTTGCGCACCTGGCCGCGGTGGCCTCGGTGCAGGCTTCGGTGGATGACCCGGTGAAGACTCACCAGAGCAATTTCATCGGTTCGCTGAATGTCTGCGAAGCCATGCGTCAGACCGGCGTCAAACGGGTGCTGTTCGCGTCCAGCGCGGCGGTCTACGGCAATAATGGCGAAGGCGAGTCGATCGACGAAGACACGCCCAAGGCGCCGTTGACGCCGTACGCGGCGGACAAATTGGCGAGCGAGCATTACTTCGATTTCTATCGTCGCCAGCACAGTCTGGAGCCGGTGATTTTCCGCTTCTTCAATATCTTCGGCCCGCGCCAGGATCCATCCTCGCCGTATTCCGGGGTGATCAGCATATTCAGCGAGCGCGCGCAGAAAGGCTTACCAATCACTGTGTTTGGCGATGGCGAACAGACTCGGGATTTTGTCTATGTCGAGGACCTGGTGGACGTGTTGGTGCAAGCCATCGAGAAACCGCAGGTCGAAGTCGGCGCGGTGAATGTCGGCTGGAATCAGGCGACGACCCTCAAGCAAATGCTTGCAGCCCTTGAAGCGGTAGTCGGCAAGCTGCCACCTGTGAGCTACGGCCCGGCTCGTTCCGGTGACATCCGCCATTCACGGGCGAACAACCGACGTTTGCTGGAGCGGTTTACCTACCCGCAGCAGACGCCGATGAGTGTCGGCCTGGCGCGGTTGCTGGGACGATAGATCGTTCCCATGCTCCGCGTGGGAACGCAGCCAGGGACGCTCCGCGTCCCAAGAGCGGACGCGGAGCGTCCGGTGAGGCATTCCTTTGCTGCGCGTGGGAACGATCAATGAAAAAGGCGCCTGTCGAGGCGCCTTTTTTTGCAGCGGGTTTAGAACTTGTAACCCAAACCAACCATGTAAATGAACGGGTCCACATCAACGTCGACCTTGGCCCGGGTGCCCGGCGCGACGGCGTTGTTTTCCACGGTCGCGGTGGTGTCGATGTCGATGTAGCGGACCTGGGCGTTGATCATTACGTTGTCGGTCAGCATGTAGTCGGCACCGACCTGCCAGGCCAGCCCCCAGGAGTTTTCCGCCTTGAAGTTGCTGAAGCCGTTGGCTGCGGCTTCGCTGCCGACGTGCTCGTCGTAGATCCAGGTGTAGTTGATACCGCCGCCGATGTACGGCTGGAACGCGGACTTGGAATCCAGTGGGTAGTAGACCAGGCTCAGGGTCGGCGGCAGGTGTTTGAGCGTGCCGAGTTTGCCGTTGGCGGCGCCGAGCGCGGTGCCTTTGAGCTTCACGTCATGCTCGAACGGCGAGGCCGCGAGCAGTTCGATTCCCAGGTTGTTGGTGATCATGTAGGCGAAGTTCAGACCCAGTTGCGTGTCGCTGCTCATGGTGGCCTTGCCACCCAGATCGGCGCCCTTCAGCGGGCCTTGATCGACCTTGACGCTGGAACTGTCGGCATCCGGGTTGACGGTGATCGCACCGGCCCGAACGATGATGTCACCGGCGGTGTGAGCATGGACGAGCGGGGCTGCGAGCGCGAGGGCGAACAGCGAAGCGCAGAGCTTGGACTTGTGCATGGGGGCTCCAAAGGACGTTAAAAATGTTCGATGTCCAATGGTAGGGATCCAACTGATACGGTCTTTTGACTCAGCTCAATGAAACAGTGATGGGCGGGTTTTGGTGGAATCTTTGATGGCATCATCGCGAGCAGGCTCGCTCCCACAGGGATTTGTGTTGATGCACAGATCCAATGTGGGAGCGAGCCTGCTCGCGATAGCTATCTTTCAGATCACACATAACTGCCGGTCACTCCGGCAATTCATACACATAAATCTTGTCCGCCTCCATCTGATACCCGGCATCCGCCAACTCGCTGGTGGATGCTTTCACCTGCAACGAACCTTCGATCCAGTACGGCTGATACAACTCATCTAGTTTCACGCCGACTTCGCTTTTGACATGCACGATCTGGTTCGACGGTGGCGGCGGCACATGGATGCAGGCGCCGAAATACGGCACCAGCAAAAACTCCGTAGTGCGGCCTTCTTCACTGACTTCCAGCGGCACGATGTACCCCGGTAAACGAATGTTCTTGCCATCGAGGCTCTTCACCACCGGCGCGTTCGGCATGTCCTGCTTGGCGGCCGGGGCCGATTCTGCGGACAACGCGTCGCTCATCTTCGACAGGTCATGCAGGGGCGTCATGTTCGGCACTTCTGGCGCCGCATCCGGCGGGATCATTTCCGACCAGGTCAGATCCTTCGGCTCGGCCGCCCACAACGGAAGGGCAACCAGCATCAATAGCGCAAGCACAGCGCGGGGCATCATTAATGTCCTCATAGTCGGATTGACAGGCCATCGGCCAAGGATTGGCGATACGCGCGCCAGGCCGGCACGCTGCCCATCAGCAGCGCGGCGATCAGGATGCCACCGAGCAGCGTCCATTCATATTCACTCGGCCAGGCCAGCGGCAAGTACAAGCCGTAATTCGCCTGCACGTAACCCTGCGCCACAGCGATGCACACATACAGCAGCGCCACACCGGCAATCACTCCGGACAACGCCAGGGCAAAGGCTTCCAGCACCAGCAGGGTCGCAATGTGCCACGGCCGCGCGCCCACCGAACGCAGAATCGCCATCTCTCGGCGCCGCTCGTTGAGGCTGGTGAGGATCGCCGTGAGCATGCCGATCAACCCGGTCAGTACTACGAACAGGGAGACGACGAACAAGGCTTTTTCCGCCGTGCTCATCAAACTCCACAGCTCCTGCAATGCCACACCCGGGAGGATCGCCAGCATCGGTTCGCCACGGAATTCGTTGATCTCCCGTTGCAGCGCAAACGTCGAAATCTTGCTGTTGAGACCGAGCATGAACGCGGTGATCGCTTGCGGCGTCAGGTCCATGTTGCGCGCCTGGTCGGCACTGATCCGCCCGTTGCCACGTGCCGGAACGCCGTTGTGCCAGTCGACGTGAATCGCTTCCATGCCGCCGAGGCTGATGTGCAGCGTGCGGTCCACCGGGGTGCCGGTGCGTTTGAGAATGCCGACCACGGTGAACGGTTTGTCGTCGTGTTTGACCAGGCTGATCACCGCCACGCCATGGGCCAACACCAGTTTGTCGCCGAGCTTGTAGTGCAGCGCATCGGCCACTTCGGCGCCGAGCACCACTTCGAACGGATCGCTGGCGAAGGCACGGCCGTCGGCCAGTTCCAGGTGCTGTTGATGGCCGTACTGGTAATGCTCGAAGTACGCCTCGGTGGTGCCCATCACCCGATATCCGCGATGGGAATCGCCGAGGGACATCGGTATCGCCCACTTCACTTTCGGGTTGTTGGCAAAGTGTTCGAAGCTGTCCCAGCGGATGTTATTAGTGGCGTTGCCGATGCGGAATACCGAGTACAAAAGCAGATTTACCGAGCCGGAACGCGCGCCGACGATCAGGTCGGTGCCGCTGATGGTGCTGGCAAAACTGGCCTTGGCTTCGGTGCGCACGCGCTCCACGGCCAGCAGCAGGCAGACCGACAGGGCGATGGCGAACGCGGTGAGGATCGCGGTGAAGCGACGGTTAGCCAGGCTGGCCATGGCTAGACGAAACAAATACATCTCAAACCTCGGACGGGGTGGCGGCGCGATTGAGATCGGCCAGCGACAGGTGGCGATCGAACAGCGGCGCGAGGCTCTGGTCATGGCTGACAAACAACAGGCTCGACCCGGCTTCTCGGCATTCGGCAAACAGCAGGCGAATGAAGTTTTCGCGGGCGTCGTAGTCCAGCGCCGAGGTCGGTTCGTCGGCGATCACCAGTTCCGGCTGACCGATCAACGCACGTGCGGCGGCGACCCGTTGCTGCTGGCCGATGGACAGCGAATCGGCGCGGCGGCTGAGGATGTTTTCATCCTTCAGGCCCAAGTGGGCGAGCAGGGTGGCCGCGGCTCGATCGACGCTGCCGTGGCGCTGTTTCGCCCGTTCGGCACGCAATTTGGAGAAGTGGCAGGGCAACTCGACGTTCTCGCGTACCGAGAGAAACGGCAGCAAGTTGAACTGCTGGAAGATGTAGCCGGTGTGATCGACCCGGAAGTGGTCGCGGGCGCCAGCGGAGAGTTCGGTCAGCTCTTGGCCGAGCAGGCGAATGCTGCCGTGATCAGGCTTTTGCACACCGCCGAGCAGGCCGAGCAGGGTGGTCTTGCCGCTGCCGCTGGGGCCTTTGAGGAACAGGGTTTCACCGGGTTCCAGGCGGAACGCCGGGATGTCCAGCAACGGCGGATGCCCGGGCCAGCTGAAGCTCAGGTCGGACAGTTCGATGAGTGCTTGGGTCATGTGAAACCGGTCAGGTTGGTGGTGAACCCTGTGGGAGCGGGCTTGCTCGCGAAAGCGGTATTTCAGTCACATCATTGCTATATGTGCTGCCGTCTTCGCGAGCAAGCCCGCTCCCACATTGGATTGGTGTGTCGGATCAGAATTTCAGGGCGGCAGCCTTGGCTGTTACTTCAACCCCTTGCTGCCCGCTCGGGCTGATCAGTTGTACCTGAATCTTCTGGGTGGCCGGGAATGTGTTGAAGATATTCGCCAGGTCCAGAGTCTTCAGCGCGCCCGGGGCCGAGCAGCTGAGTTGGTAATGGGCGTGGATCTCGCTGTGGTCATGGTGGTGCTCGTGACCGTCCTTGTCCGCTTCGTCGTGGTCATCGTCGGCATCTGGCTTGTCACCGAACAGCGGGCTTTCCAGTTCCTGAGTCGCGACCACGCAACCGGCGGCTTTTGGCAGATTGAACAGCACCAGCGGTTTTTCCAGCTGCGTGCGGACGGCGGTGACTTTGGCCTTGTCGGCGTCAGTGGTGGCGGCGTGTTCGAAACCCACCAGGTTCATCGCCGGGCTTTCCAGCTCCAGCTCCAGAGTCTGGCCATCCAGCGCCGCATTCAGGCGACCGACGCCATGTTCGTGGGCGCTGAGGCTGCCATGTTCATCATGATCGTGATCATGCTCGACCGCCGCATGGGCGACAGCCAGCGGCAACAAGGCAAACGGCAAAGCGAGCAGCAGACGGCGCATGACGGGTCTCCGGAAAGTAAAATGAAAAGTTTGTTATGTAATCTTATAACGAAAGTGCGGAGAGTTTGACCGTCTGCTTGGCGTTGCGCAAGACCCATGGGAGCATGCGAGTCAGGTATGGGCAGGAGCAGACTTATGTTGCGAATACGCGGAAGCATCGGCGACTGGCCGGTGGATTTGACACTGGAGCTCGATGAAGGCGACTGGGCGCAGCTCGGTGCGCAGTTGCAGGCAGCAAAAACCGAGGCGAGTGTTGCGCCCGCCAAACCGGTGAATCAGGACGATGCGCTGTGGCAGATCGCCCAGGAGTTGCTACGCAAGGCCGGACAATTGAGCGGGCCGGATTTGCTGGAGCAACTGGAAGGGTTGACGGGCAGCGCAGCGGCGGGCAAGCGCTTGTTGGTGCGCTTGCGCCACTGTGCAGACGTCAAAGTGGTGAGCGGCGGGGATACGCCGCTGTACAGCTGGCATAAGCCAGCGTAGGAGCTGCCGAAGGCTGCGATCTTTTGATCGTTAATAGAGAGCTGCGAACAACTTGCGACGGTACGTGGTCACCAGCGGGTGATCGTTGCCCAGCAGTTCGAACACTTGCAGCAAGGTCTTGTGCGGCAAGCCTTCGCTGTAGCTGCGATTGCGGATGAACAGTTTCAGTAGGGCATCCAGCGCCGCGTCGTATTGCTGACGGGCCAGTTGCTGGATCGCCAGTTGATAGACGGCCTCATCGTCCTGCGGATTTTTCGCCAGACGTGCTTTCAGGTCTGCCGCATCCGGCAAATCCCTGGCCTGACCGAGGAACTGGATCTGTGCCTTGGCGCCGGCCAGGGCAGCCTTGTGCTCATCGGTCTTGACCGCGTCGAGCACGATTTGCGCTTCACCCAGTTCGCCGCGCTCAGTCAGGCAGCGGGCGTAGAGGATCAGCGCCTTGGCGTTAGTGTTGTCTTCAGCCAGCAGTACTTTGAGGGTGGCTTCGGCGTCGGCGTAACGGCCGTCATCGAACAGCGCCTGAGCCTGTTCGAACGGGTCGGCCGCAGCGGGCGGCGGCATTTGCACGTGGGGTTCGAGCATCGTGCGCACAGCCGATTCCGGTTGTGCACCGGCAAAACCGTCCACCGGCTGACCGTCCTTGAATAGCACCACAGTCGGCAGACTGCGAATGCCGAAGCGCGCAACAATGTCCTGCTCGATGTCGCAGTTAACCTTGGCCAGCAGCAACTCGCCCTGATAGCTCTCGGCGATGGTTTGCAGCATCGGCATCAAGGCCTTGCACGGCGCACACCATTCGGCCCAGAAATCCACCAGCACCGGTTTGTGAAAAGAGTTCTCGATCACCGACTGGTCGAAATCGGCAGTCGTGGCGTCGAAAATGTACGGCGTTTCCTGACTCATGGGCTATCTCGTAAAAGCGTGGATGGGTCAACTATACGGCTTGGTGGGGGGTGGCCGGAAGCGGTGTGCCATTGAGAGGTGTGCTGCCCGACGGGACGCCTTCGCGAGCAAGCCCGCTCCCACATTGGATCTGCGGCGAACCGGGGATTTGTGATCGATACAAATCAAGTGTGGGAGCGGGCTTGCTCGCGAAGCCTTTAGAATCGCCGCGCGTGGTAAAGGCTCACATGCCGAAACTCTTCGGGTTCGGCCAGATCCGGCAAGGTCATTGCCTCCAGCATTTCAATGCGCTGATACAACGGGTGGCGAAAATCCCTCACGCGCGAATCCGCCACCAACGCTTCCCGGCCACGGCTGAGAAACTCGTCGAGCAACGGCAGGTTTGCCCGGTCGTACAACACGTCGGCCACCAGAATCAGATCGAACCGATCGGCCTCGGTGAAAAAGTCCGTCGAGTAGCTGAGCTGCACGCCATTGAGTTCGGCGTTCGCCCGACACGCGGCAATCGCCAACGGGTCCAGGTCACAGGCCACCACTTCCAGTGCCCCGGCTTTCACCGCCGCAATCGCGGCGACCCCTGAGCCGGCGCCGAAATCCAGCACCCGTTTACCTTCGACCCATTGCGGGTGCTCGGCGAGATAGCGAGCCACGGCCAGCCCACTGGCCCAGCAAAAACTCCAATACGGCGGTTCGTGAAGAATGCGCCGGGTTTCTTCCGGGCTGAAGGCGCGATCCATATTGTCGCCATCGATCAGCCACAGTTTCAGTTCGGTGCCTGGTAATTCACAAGCAATAAGCTGTGCATCCCCAAGCAGTTCACTCAACGCCTGTTGCAGGTCGAGCGGTGCAATCATGGCGCTTTGACGAATTGCAGCTGACCCAATGCCTGGGTGGTTGGCTGTGTGATCATTTGCGCCGGCAGATGCAGAATCAACTGCCCGGACTGGCTGGCGCGGCCGCGAAGCTCGACGCGGGCACCGGCCGGAAAGGACTCGGGGTTGAAACGCAGGCGAAACGGCAACACTTGATTGGTGCCGATCAGGCTGGAACTGGCGAGCAATAGTTGTGGACGATCCTTTTCGTCGATCACCAGCAACGCCAGTTCGACTTCGGCACCGGCCGGCACGCCCTGCAGGGTGCCGCTCAATTCACGTTGATAAGCCGGCAGGGGGCCGAGTTCGGTCGACGCCTTGGCTTTCTTCTGCGCCTGTTGCGGTGCAGGGCCGGGCGTTGGCGGCTGGGGCTTGGGCGCATCGCTGCCACAGGCCACCAACAGGCTGAAAAGACTGAGCAAAATGAGTGGTCGTAAAGACATTGGCGGCTCCAGCAAGTGAAATCCATAGACAGCCAGTCTGTATACCGCAAACCCTATGGCTTGTCTTGCCACGGGGATGCGCTACCATGGCCCTCCCATTTTTTGTTGCCTGCCACCATGCACTGTCCCTTCTGCGGTGCCAACGACACCAAGGTCATCGACTCGCGTCTGGTCGCCGAGGGCGAACAGGTGCGCCGCCGGCGTGAATGCCTGGCCTGCGGCGAACGTTTCACGACGTTCGAAACCGCTGAACTGGTGTTGCCGCGCCTGATCAAAACCGACGGCAGTCGCCAGCCGTTCGACGAAGAAAAACTCCGTGCCGGCATGCAACGGGCGCTGGAGAAGCGCCCGGTGAGTGTCGAGCGCCTCGAATCGTCGCTGGTGCACATCAAACACAAGCTGCGCGCCACCGGCGAACGCGAGGTCAAATCCCTCGTGGTCGGCGAACTGGTGATGGCCGAGCTGAAGAAGCTTGATGAAGTCGCCTATATCCGCTTCGCTTCGGTGTACCGACGCTTCCAGGACCTCAACGAGTTCCGCGAAGAGATCGATCGCCTCGCCCGTGAGCCGGTGAAAGAATGACCACCTCCCCCGAACAAGCCATCCTCGACGCGCATTACATGGCCCGGGCCCTGGAACTGGCGCGCAAAGGTCATTACACGACGCATCCCAACCCCCGGGTTGGCTGCGTGGTGGTGCGTGACGGGCAGATTGTCGGCGAAGGCTGGCATGTGCGCACCGGTGAGCCCCACGCCGAAGTCCACGCCCTGCGCGCCGCTGGCGACAAGGCGCGGGGCGCCACGGCTTACGTGACGCTTGAACCTTGCAGCCATCACGGCCGTACACCACCCTGCGCGGATGCATTGGTGAATGCCGGTGTGGCGCGCGTCGTTGCGGCGATGCAGGACCCGAACCCGGAAGTCGCCGGTCGCGGTCTGCAGCGCCTGGCCCAGGCCGGTATCGCCACTGAAAGCGGTGTGCTGGAAGGCGAGGCGCGCAAGCTCAATCAAGGCTTCCTCAAACGCATGGAACATGGTTTGCCGTTCGTGCGGGTCAAGTTGGCGATGAGCCTCGACGGCCGCACAGCGATGGAAAGCGGCGAGAGCCAGTGGATCACCGGGCCGGCGGCGCGTTCGGCGGTACAGCGTTTGCGCGCCGAGGCCAGCGTGGTGCTGACTGGCGCCGACACGGTACTGACGGACAACGCGCGCTTGACCGTGCGTGCCGACGAATTGGGGCTGGACGCTGAACAGACCGCGTTGGCCATGAGCCGTCCGCCACTGCGCGTGCTGATCGACGGTCGCCTGCGAGTGCCGCTGAACGCACCGTTCTTCAAGGCGGGTCCGGCACTGGTCGCCACGTGTGTCGCGGTGGAAGAACAGTACGCTAACGGCCCGGAATGCCTGATCGTGCCGGGCGATGATGGCCAGGTCGATCTGCATCAGTTGCTGGTCGAACTCGCCAATCGTGGCGTCAATGACGTGCTGGTCGAGGCCGGCCCACGATTGGCTGGCGCATTTGCCCAGCTCGGGCTGGTGGACGAATTCCAGATCTTCATCGCCGGCAAGTTTCTCGGCTCCTCGGCCCGACCCTTACTGGACTGGCCACTGGCGCAGATGAAAGACGCGCCCGAGCTCAAAATCACCGAAATCCGTGCGGTTGGCGATGACTGGCGAGTCACTGCCATCCCTGTGCCATCGGCGAGCGTATAATTCCTGGCCATTGCTCTAGCGCTGGCTCTGTTCTCGAGGAGGACTCCATGTTTACCGGCATCATCGAATCCATCGGCAGTATTCGTGCATTGACCCCAAAAGGCGGAGATGTGCGGGTTTACGTAGAAACCGGCAAGCTCGACCTGAGCGACGTAAAGCTGGGCGACAGCATTGCCGTCAATGGCGTGTGCCTGACCGCGGTTGAATTGCCGGGCAATGGCTTTGCAGCGGACGTCAGTCGCGAAACCCTCGACTGCACCGCCATGAATGACCTCAAAAGCGGCAGCCCGGTGAACCTGGAAAAAGCCCTGACCCCGACCACGCGTCTGGGTGGGCATCTGGTCAGCGGTCACGTCGATGGCGTGGGCGAAGTGGTTGCCCGTACCGAGAATGCTCGCGCTGTGGAGTTCCGCATCCGTGCCCCGAAAGACCTGGCCAAGTACATCGCCCATAAAGGCTCGATCACCGTCGACGGCACCAGCCTGACCGTGAACGCAGTCGATGGCGCCGAGTTCTTGCTGACCATCATTCCGCATACCCTGAGCGAAACCATCATGGCGTCGTACCAGCCGGGTCGCCGGGTGAATCTGGAAGTCGACTTGCTGGCACGTTATCTGGAACGCCTTCTTTTAGGCGATAAAGCCGCAGAGTCTGACTCTTCGCAAAGGCCGTCCAGTAACATCACCGAAAGCTTTCTGGCCGCCAACGGCTACCTCAAATCCTGAAGCTCAAATTTCGAAAGAAGGGGGGTGCCTTGTGGCGCTCAATAGCATCGAAGAACTGGTTGAAGACATCCGCCAAGGCAAGATGGTCATCCTCATGGATGACGAAGACCGCGAGAACGAAGGCGACCTGATCATGGCCGCCGAGTGCTGCCAGCCTGAACACATCAACTTCATGGCCAAGCACGCCCGTGGCCTGATCTGCATGCCGATGAGCCGCGAGCGCTGCGAACTGCTCAAGCTGCCGTTGATGGCGCCACGCAACGGTTCCGGTTTCGGTACCAAGTTCACCGTGTCCATCGAAGCCGCCGAAGGTGTGACCACCGGTATCTCCGCGGCCGACCGTGCGCGCACCGTGCAAGCCGCTGCCGCCAAAGACGCCAAGGCTGAAGACATCGTCAGCCCCGGCCACATCTTCCCGCTGATGGCCCAGGCCGGCGGCACGCTGGCCCGCGCCGGTCACACTGAAGCCGCCTGCGACCTGGCGCGCATGGCCGGTTTCGAGCCGAGCGGTGTGATCTGCGAAGTGATGAACGACGACGGCACCATGTCCCGTCGCGCCGAACTCGAAGCCTTTGCCGCTGAACACAACATCAAGATCGGCACCATCGCCGACCTGATTCACTACCGGATGATCCACGAACGTACCGTTCAGCGGATTGCCGAGCAGCCGCTGGACAGCGAATTGGGCCAGTTCAACCTGGTGACCTATCGTGATTCGGTAGAAGGCGATGTGCACATGGCCCTGACCCTGGGCACCGTGTGCGCTGAAGAGCCGACGCTGGTCCGGGTACACAACATGGACCCGCTGCGTGACCTGTTGATGGTCAAGCAACCAGGCCGCTGGAGCCTGCGCGCCGCCATGGCTGCGGTTGCCGAGGCTGGCAGTGGCGTGGTGCTGTTGCTCGGTCACCCGCTCGATGGCGACGTGTTGCTGGCGCATATCCGCGAAACCGCCGACCACAACGCGGTGAAAAAACCGACCACCTACAGCATCGTCGGTGCCGGTTCGCAGATCCTTCGAGACCTTGGCGTGCGCAAAATGCGCCTGATGAGTGCGCCGATGAAATTTAATGCGATATCCGGTTTCGATCTGGAAGTTGTAGAATACGTGCCCTCCGAATAATGACCGGCAATTTGCGGGCCTGTATTCGCGGTTAACACATCACTGAGGGACGCGTAGAAAACGCGTCCCGGCTCTTTAAGAGATCTAACGAATGACCCTGAAGACCATCGAAGGTACCTTCATCGCCCCTAAAGGCCGCTACGCTTTGGTAGTGGGCCGTTTCAACAGCTTCGTCGTTGAAAGCCTGGTCAGCGGTGCAGTTGATGCCCTGGTTCGCCATGGCGTGAGCGAAAGCGACATCACCATCATCCGTGCGCCTGGCGCCTTCGAAATCCCGCTGGTTGCGCAAAAAGTCGCTCAGAAGGGCGAGTTCGCGGCAATCATCGCCCTGGGCGCAGTCATTCGTGGCGGTACTCCGCACTTCGAATACGTGGCGGGCGAATGCACCAAGGGCCTGGCCCAGGTGTCCATGGAATTCGGCGTACCGGTCGCTTTCGGCGTACTGACCGTTGATTCCATCGAACAAGCCATCGAACGTTCCGGCACCAAGGCCGGTAACAAAGGTGCTGAAGCTGCCCTGTCCGCTCTGGAAATGGTCAGCCTGCTGGCGCAGTTGGAGGCCAAGTGATTAGCGACGAAAGTGATCGTTTCAACCCGCGCGATCCAAAGCCTGCGGATGCCGGCAAGCCATCGAAAAGCGTCAAGCGTCGCGAAGCCCGTCAGCTCGCGACTCAGGCGCTGTACCAATGGCACATGGCCAAGCAGTCGCTGAACGAGATCGAAGCGCAGTTTCGGGTCGATAACGATTTCAGCGATGTCGACGGCGCCTACTTCCGTGAAATCCTGCATGGGGTTCCGGCTCAGAAGGACCGGATCGACGCCGCACTGGCGCCATGCCTGGACATCACCATCGAAGAGCTGGACCCGGTTGAACTGGCGGTGCTGCGCCTGTCCACCTGGGAGCTGCTCGAGCGCGTTGATGTGCCGTACCGCGTTGTGATCAACGAAGGTATCGAACTGGCGAAAGTCTTCGGTTCCACCGACGGCCACAAGTTCGTCAACGGTGTGCTCGACAAGCTGGCCCCGCGTCTGCGTGAAGCTGAAGTGAAGGCGTTCAAGCGCTGATTGGCGCTTGCAATCGCTATGGGTGAGTTTGAGCTGATCCGCAATTTCTTCGCCGCCGCGCCTTGTGCGCAGGGCGGCGAAGGCGTTGCCCTTGGGGTTGGCGATGACTGCGCCTTGCTGGCTGTTCCTCCCGGGGAACAGTTGGCCATTTCCACCGACACGCTCGTGGCCGGTGTGCATTTCGCAGACCCCTGCGACCCGTTTCTGCTCGGTCAGCGCTCGCTGGCTGTGGCTGTCAGTGATCTGGCCGCCATGGGTGCCGCTCCCATTGCCTTTACCCTTGCCCTGACCTTGCCGACGGTGACCACCGATTGGCTGGAAGCCTTCGCCCGTGGTTTGAACCTCATGGCGCAAAATTGCGGTGTTGCGCTGGTGGGTGGCGATACCACCCGCGGGCCGTTGAGCCTGACCATGACCGTGTTCGGTCGGGTGCCGACCGGTCTGGCGTTGACCCGCAGTGGCGCTCAACCGGGCGATTTGCTCTGCGTGGGCGGAGAGTTGGGTAACGGCGCGGGCGCATTGCCGCTGGTGCTCGGCCAACGGATGGCTGAGCCGGCCATTGCTGATCCGTTGCGTGCCCATTACTGGTCGCCGCAACCGCAGCTTGGTCTGGGCATGGCGTTGCGCGGCAGAGCCACTGCGGCGCTGGATATCTCCGACGGGCTGCTCGCCGACTGTGGGCATATTGCCCTGGCGTCGAAAGTCGGGGTTCAGGTGGAGCGCAGTAAGCTGCCGTTGTCGAAGTCGCTGCTGGCCTTCCTCGGTCAGTCCGGCGCTGAGCAAGCCGCCCTGAGCGGCGGTGACGATTACGTGCTGGCCTTCACCTTGCCGCCCGCCGAGTTGCCATCATTGCTGGCGGACGGCTGGCCGATCCATGTGCTTGGGCGGGTGGTGGCGGGGCAGGGCGTGACACTGCTGGACGCCGACGGACACGACATCACCCCATCAATCCGGGGCTATCAACATTTTCGGGAGACACCGTGACAGATCATCCCAAACAGGTCCCGGCGGAGTTCGTACCGCCGTCGGTCTGGCGCAATCCTTGGCATTTCCTGGCGTTCGGCTTCGGCTCGGGCACCCTGCCAAAAGCGCCGGGCACCTGGGGTTCGTTAGTGGCGTTACCCTTCATTCCGTTGTGGCAGATGCTGCCCGATTGGGGTTATTGGCTGATGCTCGGCATCACCATGCTGTTCGGCTTCTGGCTGTGCGGCAAGGTCGCCGATGATTTGCGCGTACACGACCATGAAGGCATCGTCTGGGACGAAATGGTCGGGATGTGGATTACCCTGTGGCTGGTGCCGGAAGGCTGGTATTGGTTGCTGGCGGGGTTCCTGATGTTCCGCTTCTTCGACATCCTCAAGCCCTGGCCGATTCACTGGATCGACCGGCATGTGCACGGTGGGGTCGGGATCATGCTCGACGACGTGCTGGCAGGCGTATTTGCGTGGCTGGCGATGCAAGGGCTGGTGTGGTTTTTCGTCTGAGGCGCCAAGTGAGAGAACCGGGGATAGCGCGACGCGGGTTGCTGCTGATGGCTTTCGCGCTATTTTGCTCGTTCGCCCAGGCGGGGGATGCGCCGACGACGCCGTCCGTGATTCACCTGGCCAGCGAAGCCTGGGAAGACTTTACCGCCGCCGATGGCCATGGTTTGGGCTGGGACGTGTTGCGCGAAGTGTTCGAGCCGGCGGGCGTCAAACTGGATATTCGAATCGAACCGTATACACGCGCCATGGGCTTGGCCCAGCGTGGGGAAGTGGACGCTTGTGTCGGTTCTTATCGGGAGGAGGCGAGCGACCTGCTTTATCCACGATGGAATTTCGATTCCGACCACATCTACGCCTTGGGCTTGGCCAGCAATCCGGCGCCGACCCTGGATACCTTGGGCCGCTACCGATTGGCTTGGGTACGCGGCTACAAATATCAGGCTTATCTACCCAATGTGCAGCGCTATAACGAAGTCGTGCGGCGGACGGGAATTGCGTCCATGCTGACCCACAATCGCGCCGACTATTACATCGATGCACTGACCGAAGTCGATTACGTCCTTAGCCGAGTCACGGACACGTCGCAGTTTCGCCGCACGCATATCGCGGAATTGCCGCTTTACCTGTGCTTCGCCAATACACCTCGGGCTCGCACGTTGATGGCGCTGTTCGATCAGCGCATGGAAGTGTTGGTCAAAAACGGCCAGCTGAAACCGATTTTCGAACGCTGGAAGCAACCCTATCCGTTTGACTCGAACTGAGCACGGATCATGCGGCCGGAGAGGACTTCCCTGTGGGAGCGAGCCTGCTCGCGATGGCGGACTGTCAGCTAACACAGATGTGACTGACAATCAGCTATCGCGAGCAGGCTCGCTCCCACAGAGGGGCAGGGGGATTCGATATCAAACTTTTTGATCGTTATGCCCCATAATTCAGCCTAAGCGTCTGTAGGAACGTGCTGTTACAATGCCGCCTCTGCGAATCTTCAGTACCTATAGATCAGGAGCACACCGGTGCCTGTCGTTTTTGTCGCCGCTTCCAAGCTGCCAACGCCTTTTGCGCAATTCACCATGCATGGCTTTCTCGATGAAGAGAACGGGCGCGAGCACGTAGTACTAAGCCTGGGTGAATTTGCCGACGGTGCTCCGGTACTCGGCCGGTTGCACTCCGAATGCCTGACCGGCGATGCCTTGTTCAGCCAGCGCTGCGACTGCGGTTCGCAACTCGAGGCAGCCCTGCAGGCAATCGCCCGTGAAGGCCGTGGCGTGTTGCTCTACTTGCGTCAGGAAGGTCGCGGCATTGGCCTGCTGAACAAGATCCGCGCCTATGAATTGCAGGACGGCGGCGCCGACACCGTTGAAGCCAACGAGCGTCTGGGTTTTGCCGCCGACCAGCGCGACTACGCCATGTGCCTGCCGATGCTGGAGCACCTGGGTGTGAAGTCCCTGCGTCTGATGACCAACAACCCACGCAAGGTCAAAGCCTTGACCGACATGGGCATCGTGGTTGCCGAGCGCGTGCCGTTGCACACCGGGCACAACCCGCACAACAAACTCTATCTGGCGACCAAGGCGAGCAAGCTCGACCATATGATGGGCAACGAGCATCAGGGCGAGGTTGACCGGGCGTGACCCGCGGTCAGGTACGGCGGCGACTGTCCGTCAATTGGTGGCAATACCTGGCGCTGGCCTTGGTGCCGCTGTTCGTGATCAACGGCGTATTCGGCCAGGGCGAGGCGATTCTGCCGGTGCTGGCCATGCCGTTGTTCATCGCCGGTGTGGCCTCGATGTTTGTCAGCCTGAAGTTCTTCGGCGGCTACAAACACGCGCTGATCGCCACCCAGAAAGCCCTCGATACCCCTGATGAACCCGACGCCTGGATCGCCCTGGCCGCGAAACGCCGCACCGCGTTTCTGGCGGCCGGCCTGCCCGCCTGGATCGGTGCGCTGGCGGTATTCGTCGGGCTTGAAGCTGTTCCATTGGTGCTGCTGGCGCTGTCGACCACAGTGCTGTTCTACCTCTACCGTATCCCGCGTCAACTCGGCTGATGCGCAGTATCTGGCTGGCAGTGTCGCTGCTGGCTGTCAGCGGTTCGGCGGCTGCGGTTGAACGGGTCGTCAGCCTGGCGCCGTCGCTTTCTGAGATTGTCGTTGAGCTGAACTCGGCTGACCTTCTGGTCGGTGTGCTGGATGCTGGCGAACGTCCCGCTGAACTCAAAGACATTCCTTCTGTTGGCAACTACGGTCAGTTGGACATGGAGCGACTGCTCAGCCTCAAACCCGATCTATTGCTGTTGTGGCCGGGCAGTGTGGGGCCGGCGCAGCGTGAGCAGCTCAAACGGCTGAACATTCCCACCTATGTCGCCGAACCCCACAACCTCGAACAACTTGCCGCCCAGATTGAAGTGATCGCTACGCAGCTCGGAAGACCGGAGCGTGGCGTTTCATTGGCCGAAAATCTGCGTCAACGACTCGATTCCCTGCGCCAGCGTTATCGAAGGGATGAACCGTTACGGGTGTTTTATCAAGTCTGGGATCGGCCGCTGTACACCGTGGGCGGCGGGCAGATCATCAGCGATGCTCTAGCGGTGTGCGGGGCGCGCAATGTGTTTGCCGACCTGACGCAGCCTGCACCGCAGGTCAGTGTGGAGGCGGTGTTGCAGCGCAATCCCGAGGTGATTCTGGCCAGTGATCAGGCGCAACTCGATGCGTGGAAGAGCTGGCCTCAGGTAACGGCGGTGACGCGGGGGCAATTGCTGCTGGTGACGGACAAAGGCCTGGAGCGGCCGAGTGGGCAGATGATCGAAGCGACTGCCAAGTTGTGCCAGCTAATCGCGCCCTGTGGCGAGGGGGCTTGCCCCCGTTCGGCTGCGCAGCAGCCGTAATTCGGTTGGTGCGGTGTGTCTGATAAAACGCGGTTGCTGAATCTGGGGCAGCTTCGCAGCCCAACGGGGGCAAGCCCCCTCGCCACAAATGACCGAGTCGGCTTTTAGCGCTCAGGCGTCCAGGTCACCCCGAACATCCACGCCCGGCCTTCTTCGCGATACCCATACTGACTGCCGTCATGGCTGTACAACGCCCGGCTGTAACCCTTGTCCAGCAGGTTATCGACCTTCATTTCCAGCTTGATCTCGCGATTCAGCGCCCAACTGCTGCGCAACCCCAACAAGGCATACCCGCCTAACGGCTGCTGGTTGTTCTCGTCGTCATAACTGCTGCTCACCGCTTGCCAACTGGCACCGAGGCCGAGCCGGTCGAACTGCCGATCCAGGTCCAGGCTCAAAGTCCGCCGTGCACGACGGGCGAGGGTGTGGCCGCTGTCGCGATCCCGTGGGTCGATGATCGCCACGCCGAGGTTGCTCTGCCAGCCGAACAGCTCTTGTTTCAAGGCCGCTTCGAAAGCGTTGATCCGCGCCGAGGCGACGTTCGCCGGGCGGTTGTTGCTGCCGAAAATAATCGCGTCTTGCAGATCGGTGCGGTACAGCGAAGCTTCCAGGCGACTGGTTTCTGTCAGCTGACTGCGCCATTGCAGCTCATAACTTTTCGAGGTTTCGGGTTTCAAATCCGGATTGCTGAAATCCGGGTAGTACAGGTCGTTGAAGGTCGGTGCGCGGAAGCCTTCGCTGTAGGTCAACAGTACATCGTTGTCCGGGTTCAGCGGCAGGGTGAAGGTGCCGCTCCAGCTGTTCTGGCTGCCGAACTGCTGATTCTGGTCGCGACGCAGGCCCAGTTCGGTAGAAAAGCTGTCGGCTTGATAGCGATGCTGGATAAACGCTGCACGGTTCCAGCGGCTGTCTTCGTCGAACGCTGTGTTGCTGTTGATTCGGTCTTCGTACCAGTCGCCGCCGAGGATCAGGCTGTTGCGTTCATCCAGGGTCAGGTCGTTCTGCCAGTTCACCGAATCGCGGTAGGTGTTGAACACGCTGCGCTCGTCGCTGAGCTTGTCGAGCGTCTTCTCACGGTTTTCGCTATGGCCGAACTCGACGCGGGTTTTCCACCGGTCATTGATCCTCGCGTCGACATAACTGCTGACGCTGCTCACAGAGAACTCGCTGTAGGGCTGTTGCTGGACCGATTCAAAGGTGTTCATGTCGAAGCGGCCGAACGGATTGTCGAATGCGCTTTTGCCCTGGTTATCCAGCAGATTGGCGCCGACTTCGATGTCATCTGTGAGGGCGTGACTCAGGCTTAAGCTGACCGACTTATTGCGGTATTCATCGTGATCGCCATCACTGGGATAAGACTGGTGAGTGCGATTGATGCCTGCCGTTTCATCGAGGCTGGCACCGAGATTGAAGCGGGTCTGCGCGTCGCCGCCAGACAATCCAAGGCTGCGTTCCCAGGTCTGATTGCTGCCAACCCCCACGTGCATGCGGGGTTGCAAGCCCTGTTCGCCACCACGGCGGGTGAAGATCTGGATCACCCCGCCAATCGCATCGCTGCCGTAAATCACTGAACGCGAACCACGCAGCACTTCCACGCGCTCGACCTGTTCGATGTTGATGTGTTGCAGGTTGCTGTCGCCGGAGGTCGAGTTGCCGATGCGTTGGCCGTCGACCAGCACCAGACTTTGCGCCGACTTGGTACCACGAATGTAAACCCCCGGCAGACTGCCGCGCCCGCCAGTTTGCCCGACCTGTACGCCCGGCACCCGACGCAGTAGGTCAGTGACACTGCTCGGTTGCAGACGGTCGATATCGTCGCGGGTGAACACCGTGTTGGCGGCGCTGCTGTCGTTACGCGCTTCGACCTGACGGTTGGCGCTGATCAGCACGTCGGGCAGTTTCAGGGCCTGGTCGCGTTCGAAGGTGTCGGCCAAGAGTTGGCCGGCCGGCAGAAGCGTCAGCGTCAGGGCAAAAGGGGAGAGTTTCATGGATGATCCGAGGTGAATTCAGATACGACGCAACCCCCGTAGGAGCTGCCGAAGGCTGCGATCTTTTGATTCTGTTTTTTCAGGTTTGGAGCCGCCGAAGATCAGGATCAAAAGATCGCAGCCTTCGGCAGCTCCTACAGGGGATCGGGTTTACAAGTTCAGCAGCTGCAGGCGCTGACGCACCGCTTCTTCGATCCCAACCTCATCCAGTCCGCATTCAGCCAGCATTTGCGCAGGCTTGGCGTGTTCCACATAGGCATCCGGCAAGCCCAGGTGCAGCACCGACTTGAGGATGTTTTCGCGGGCGAGAAACTCGCTGACCGCGCCACCGGCACCGCCCATGATGGCGTTCTCTTCGACGGTCACCAGCAGTTCGTGACTGCCGGCGATTTCGCGAACCAGTGCTTCGTCGAGCGGTTTGACGAAGCGCATGTCGACCACGGTCGCATCCAGTTTCTCGGCGACTTTCAGTGCCTCGGCCAGTTGCACGCCGAACACCAGCAGGGCGACTTTGTTGCCCTGACGGCGCACGACACCCTTGCCGATTTCAATCGGTTCGAGGTCTTTCGCGATCGGCGCATTCGGGCCGGTGCCGCGCGGATAACGCACCGCCGCCGGGCCGTTGTACAGGTGGCCGGTGCTGAGCATTTTGCGCAGTTCGTTTTCGTCGCTCGGGGTCATCACCAGCATGCCGGGGATGCAACGCAGGAACGACAGGTCGAAGCTACCCGCGTGCGTCGGGCCGTCTTCGCCCACCAGACCAGCACGGTCGATGGCGAACAGCACGTCGAGGTTTTGCACCGCCACATCATGCACAAGCTGGTCGTAGCCGCGTTGCAGGAAGGTCGAATAGATCGCCACCACCGGTTTTGCGCCTTCGCAGGCCATGCCGGCGGCGAGGGTCACGGCGTGTTGCTCGGCAATCGCGACGTCGAAATAGCGCTCCGGGAAGCGCTCGCTGAAGGCCACCAGGTCGGAGCCTTCCTTCATCGCCGGGGTAATCCCGACCAAGCGCGGATCGACCGCGGCCATGTCGCAGAGCCATTCACCGAACACACCGGAGTACTTCGGCCCGCCGGCTTTCTTCGGCGCGGCGGCCGGAGCATCCACAGGTTCGAGTTTGGTGATGGCGTGGTAACCGATCGGGTCGACTTCCGCCGGAGCGAAGCCTTTGCCTTTTTTGGTGACCACGTGCAGGAATTGCGGGCCTTTCAGATCGCGCATGTTGCGCAGGGTGGCGATCAGGGTCGGCAGGTCGTGGCCATCGATCGGGCCGATGTAGTTCCAGCCCAACTCTTCGAACAGCGTGCCGGGAACCAGCATGCCTTTGGCGTATTCTTCGGTACGACGGGCGATTTCCCAGGCGCCGGGCAGGCGCGACAGGACCTTTTTACTGCCTTCGCGCATGCTCGCGTAAGTGCGGCTGGAAAGGATTTTCGCCAGATAGTTCGACAGCCCGCCGACGTTGCGCGAAATCGACATGTCGTTGTCGTTGAGGATCACCAGCATGTTGGCGTCCACTTCCGGCGCGTGGTTCAGCGCCTCGAAGGCCATGCCGGCGGTCAGTGCGCCGTCGCCGATCACCGCGATCGCCTTGCGATCACTGTGTTGCAGGCGGGCGGCAATCGCCATGCCCAGCGCTGCGCTGATCGATGTGCTGGAGTGGCCGACGCCAAAGGTGTCGTACTCGCTCTCGGAGCGACGCGGGAAGGCGGCAACGCCGTCCTTCTGGCGCAGGGTGCTCATGCGCTCGCGACGGCCGGTGAGGATTTTGTGCGGATAGGCCTGATGACCCACGTCCCACACCAACCGGTCATCCGGGGTGTCGAAGACGTAATGCAACGCGATGGTCAGCTCGATGACGCCCAGGCCAGCACCGAAATGCCCGCCGGTCTGACCGACCGTGTAGAGCAATTCCAGGCGCAACTCATCAGCCAGGGTTTCCAGCTCGGCTTCGCCTAACCGGCGCAGGCCGTCCGGCGTGTTGGCACGGTCGAGCAGGGGCGTGGTCGGGCGCTTGCGGGGAATCTCATGAAACGTCGTGGGCATCAGGCGAATCGTTATAGGTATAAAAGATGCGGCAGTTTACCTGATGCATCGCCCCCTGCCCACGCGTTGGTTTTTTTTGGCGGATACGCCGTCAGCTGCGGCGATCGACGATGTACCGGGCCAGATCGCGCAATGGCTCGGCCGCCGCGTCAAACGGTCGCAGCGCGTGCAGGGCCTGGTCGCGCAGTTCCAGGGCATAGGCCTTGGCCGCGTCGAGACCGAGCAGGGCCGGGTAGGTCGGCTTGTCCCGGGCGATATCGGCGCCCTGGCGTTTGCCGAGGGTTTCGGTGTCACTTTCAACGTCGAGAATGTCGTCCTGGACCTGAAATGCCAGGCCAATGGCCTGTGCATAACTCTGCAGGGACTTCAGTTCGTCCTTCGCGGCATGACCGCTGGCCAGGGCACCGAGCTTGACGCTGACTTCAATCAACGCGCCGGTCTTGTGCCGGTGCATGTATTCAAGGGCTTTTTGATCGAGCTTCAGACCCACCGAACCGAGATCGATGGCTTGCCCGCCGACCATGCCCGCCGGGCCCGCCGCCAACGCCAGGGCGCTGACCATCAGCAGGCGGGTTTCGGCGTCGCAACTGCTCAGGCGAGGGTCGAGCAGGGCGCTGAAGGCCAGGCTCTGCAAACCGTCACCGGCGAGGATTGCGCAGGCTTCATCGAATTTTTTATGCGTAGTCGGCTGGCCGCGACGCAGATCATCGTCGTCCATGGCCGGCAAATCATCGTGCACCAGCGAATAGGCGTGGATCAGCTCCACCGCGCAGGCCGCGCCATTGGCTTGCTCGGCCTTGCCGCCCAACGCCTCACACGCGGCGTAGGCCAGCAACGGACGCACGCGTTTGCCGCCGTTCATCACGCTGTAGCGCATGGCTTCGTAGAGGCGTGCGAGCTCGGGGCTCGGCGGGTTGAACAGGGTTTCCAGTGCCGCGTTGACGCGAGCCTGGCTGGTCGCCGAATACGCCGCAATCATTCTGGCTGATCCGCGTCGAAGGGTTCCTCGGCCAGCTCACCATCACGCTCGAGCAGCACTTGAACCTTCTGCTCGGCCTGAGCCAGCGCCGCCTGGCAATCGCGGGTCAGCCCGATGCCCTGCTCGAAAGCGGTCAGCGAGTCTTCCAGCGACAATTCGCCGTTCTCCAGACGCTCCACCAGCGTTTGCAGGTCGGCGAGGGATTGTTCGAAATCCAGTGCAGCTTTTTTGCGGGCCATGGCGGCTATTTCCGGTTGACGTTAAACCGGCGCGACACTAGCAGACATAGGGGTTATGGGCAAATGAGCGGGGCGTTTCGGACAATGGTTTTTGGGAGTCAATGCGGCCCTGTGGCGAGGGGGCTTGCCCCCGTTGGGTTGCGAAGCGACCCCTGAACCAGACGGCGTGTTTCTTCAGGCACACCGCATTCAGCAATGTGCGACTGCTACGCAGCCGAACGGGGGCAAGCCCCCTCGCCACAGTGCGGTATCGATCATGATTAATCTGTTGAGTCATCGGGATAGCTGATTTGATATCGAGTACTGCGCCCGCCGCCGGGCAGGCGTTTCAGGCAGCCCTTTTCCAGCAGTTCGGCCAGATGACGGGTTGCGGTGGCTTTGGAAACCTTTGCCACTGCCTGGTATTGAGCGGCGCTGATGCCATTATCGAAACCTCGTTCCCCGCCATCGAGCAAGCGATTCAGTACTTTGGTCTGCTCGGTCGACAGTCCGGATTCCCGATGTGCCTGCCAGAGACGCGTCTTGCCCAGTACCGACTCAATCCGCGTCATGGCCTGCTGCAAGCTACGCAGCAAAGTCTGAAGAAACCACTCCAGCCACTCGGTGATATCCAGCGTGGCTTTCTGGCTGGTTTCCAGCACTCGGTAATAGCCAGAACGATCATCCAGAATGCTCGCCGACATGGCGTAGAAACGGATGGCCTGAGCCTCATCCTGAGCCAGGGCCAGATCAGTGATCGTTCGCGTCAGGCGACCGTTGCCATCGTCGAAAGGATGCAACGTCACAAACCAGAAATGCGCGACGCCGGCCCGCAGCAAAGGGTCGAGGCCGACCTGATTTCGGCTGGCTTCAAACCAGGCCAGGAAGGTTTCGAGTTGTCGTTCAAGACCAAGGCGAGGCGGCGCTTCGAAGTGAACGGTCGGTCTGTCGAGGCGCCCGGACACCACTTGCATCGGCTCGTCGCCGCGCAAGGCTCCGACATGGATCGATCGGGCGGCGAGATCCGTGTCTTGCTCAGGAAACAGCCATTTATGCCAATCCAGCAATCGAACCAATGTCAGTGGTTCAGCGAAATGCCGGGTCGCGTCGAGCATCAATTGCGCAAGGCCTTCGCTGCGCTGGCTGATTTTATCGCCCGCGACCTGTTCCAGCCCCAATCGTCGCGCCAATGACGAACGAACCGAGCCGATATTCAGCTGTTCGCCCTCAATCGCCGACGAGGTCACGATGTTCTGCAACAGCGCATCCAGTTCGCTTTGCGCGCTCAACGAGCGGCCTACCGAACTGGCCATGCCCATCAACCGACCTTGCGCCTGAACGCAGTCGCGTAACAGTGGCGCCAAACGCTCGGCTTGCCATTGAAAGTTCGGCCAATCAGGATGCTGCCAGATCCAGTGAGGTGCCATGAACTGCTCTCGAAATGATTGTGCCGAATAATGACGCTATTCGGCTCATATGGTGAGCCGAATATGACGCCTATTCGGCTCATCGTCTAGCTACTTCCGAGTCAGCAGGCTGCTGACCAATTCGCTCCTGCGCATCTTGGTAAGCGGCTTCACGCTCGCGCTTTCCAATTGCAACCACAAACACCACGACCTCTTGATCCAGAACCTGATAGATCAGGCGATAGCCGGCGCTGCGGAGCTTTAGCTTGTAGCAATCTGGCAAATTACGAAGTCGGTTGGCTTCGACGCGAGGGTTCTCCAAAACCTCAGCGAGCTTCTTTTTGAACTGCTGGCGCAACGTGTCGCCCAGTTTGTTCCACTCTTTCAACGCGCGACGATCAAATTCGAGGCTATAGGTCATCCAGACTGACCTTGACTCGCTGAGGTGCGGCGAGACGTTCGGTGACCACTGCGATGAGTGCTTCATCCTCTTCACTAAGTAATGCAGCTTTGAAAGGCAATTTACCGCGCTCGGCGACATATTGAAGGGTTTGGCGCAGGAGCTCGGAAGGCGTTACCCCGAGCTTTTCCAATTCGGCAAATGAGCGCTGCTTCAGGTCATCGTCTATACGGATGTTGATGGAAGCCATGGTGATATACCTGTAATGACGTTTGTCGTTACGGTAGCAATTGTGTCCCTGGCCCGACAACCCCTGATCCAGGGTTTCAGATGACAGGTACGCTTTCTTCCAGACATTAAAAAGCCGGCTTGTGGTTAGCTTTTTATCGTTGTAGGTATTTGAAAATCAATAAGTTATGGTTTTTATATAACCTTCAGTTCCCCCATTTGTTCCCCCACTTTTTGGCGTTTTTTCCTGATTTTTTTCCGGCAAAGACCGGCTTTTTTTGAACCGGGTTTCCTGAGTTTTTTGTTGTTCAAATTGAGTGGTCGAACTTTCCTGGTGCGTCTTCAAAAAACTGAGTCGATACTGCCATTTTGCTACCCAACGAGGGATACTCAGCCACAATTGTCAATACCTCGGTGGCATCAACTCCCCCGCAGCGATTAAAGGGATTTACATGACTAATACATACAAAGGAACCTCTGCTCAGCCCGTTTGGTTCGTCGGTGCAGCCTATGGAAAAACGGATGACCAGACGCAACGATTTCTGAGCGAAGGGATCTGGGAAAATGGCTACAACGACAAGCACCTGGACCTTGTCCGGAGCATGCAAGTCGGCGAGCGCATTGCAATCAAATCGTCCTATACCCAGTTACACGACTTGCCGTTCGATAATCGAGGTAATCGAGTTTCGGTTATGGCGATCAAGGCGATCGGTGTCATCACCGGAAATCGCAATGACGGAAAGCAAGTCAGTGTTAATTGGACGCCGCTTCAGCCAGGACGTAAATGGTATTTTTACACCCATCGGGGCACCATCTGGCGTGTAGTGCCTGGCGACTGGAAGAACGATGGGCTGATTGCCCTAACGTTCGACGATGCACCTCAAGACATTCAGCGCTTTTGCAACGCCCCATATTGGAGAGCGCGCTTCGGAAGCCAAGGGGCAGGTCTCGAAAAGTTTGCCTGGACCCGTTTCTACATGGCTATTGCAGATGGACTGCTTGAGTACCGACACAATCGAAAAGCCTTGGTGGCAGGACTGCAGGAGATATCAACCCGAGTGGCAGCACTTGGTTACCTTGACGCTGATACCTATCCGAATGGCGAGCGCGGCTTTGTACGGGATATTTGTCCGTTCACCGTAATGGGGGCGTTCAACCGGCAAACCACGGAGATAAACCGTCAAACCATCGCGGCTGAGATAGCGAAATTTCTGGGTGTAGATCAGTCGGTGCCCAAATCTTTTGAAGGTGTGCCGGTGCTGCACAACCTGAAGTCCTGGTTCTTCCCTCCGGAGAATAAACGCGATGCTGATCATGTCGATTCCCTGTGGGATACTTTTGCGGCTGCAATCGTCTACGCCGACAGTGAAGGAGATCGGGGAGAGGTGGCGCGAGCGGCTTTTGCTAAAGCCTTCGAGAACAGCAATGGGCGTCTAGGTGTCGCCTGGAACCTGACAATGGGACTTTACTGGGCCAGGCCCTGGGCCCTACTCAGTCTCGATGAGCTCTCCAGGAAGTTCATCAGGAACACGCTGGCCATTGCCATCAACACGAATGGCCCGAGTAAACGTTGTAACGCTTCGGATTACCTCCAGGTGGTAGATATCCTTGAACCTCGATTTCAGGAGCCCTCATATCCTGCCCACTCTTTCCCAGAGTTGTCGCTTCAAGCGTGGAGCTTTGAGCCTGAAGTAATTCTGGATAACGACGAAGAGCTCCAAGAAGAATTAAGCGCGGATGAAGCGTTGGAGGTAGGTGGTGTCGAAGAAACGATCGTCGTGTATTCGGCTATACCGGCCTATACCTTGGACGACATACTCATAGAAGGTTGCTTCTTGGAGTACGTCGAGCTGGAAAGCATGCTCATTCGTTTGCGTGAGAAGAAGAATCTCATTCTTCAAGGCCCGCCCGGTACAGGTAAGACGTGGCTGGCCAAGCGGCTGGCTTTCGCATTGATTGGCGCACGAGACATCAAGAAAATCCGCTCGGTGCAGTTCCATCCGAACCTGTCCTATGAAGACTTCGTAAGAGGTTGGCGTCCTAACGGTCAGGGCGGTCTTGCCTTGGCTGAGGGTGTTTTCATGGAGGCAATCAAAGCCGCGCTGAAAACTCCCGATTCGACTTTTGTAGTCGTTATCGAGGAGATTAATCGGGGTAATCCGGCGCAAATATTTGGTGAACTTCTGACTTTGTTGGAGGCGGGTAAACGCACTCCGAGCGAAGCGCTGGAGTTGAGCTATCCAGACTCCGACGGCAATCGAACCTCCGTGCATATTCCTGAAAACCTCCATGTCATTGGTACCATGAACATAGCGGATCGATCACTGGCTCTGGTCGACCTGGCTCTGCGGCGTAGATTCGCGTTCATCGGGTTGACCCCGAGGTTGGGTAATCGCTGGCGCAAGTGGGTGACCGAACAGGCTGGTGTCGATGCACGACTGGCGCAGGACATCGAACAGCGAATGGCTCAGCTCAATGCCAAAATTGCAGAGGATGATAGGCTCGGTCAGCAATTTCAGATCGGCCATAGCTACGTAACGCCGAGCAATTTGCTTGAAGAGGGCACTACGCGAGACTGGTTCATTCGAGTGGTCGAAACCGAAATTTCTCCGTTGCTTGATGAGTATTGGGCGGATACACCTGCCAGAGCAAAAGAGGCGGTGGCAAATCTTTTGTCGGGTTGGTGATATGACTGACTTGACGCAAGGGGGGGCGCCGCAAGCCTTCGAGAGAACTGTCGGCCGTATCCCGGTCAGAAATCTTTGGCTTCTGATGCTGTATGCCTCGGATCTTTACCGGACACTCGGCCAAGCCAGGACTGCGAGTGAAACCATGCCGGATGAGTTGCCTCGCTTGGTTGGCGAGATCCTGGCCAATGCCGTCGAAGCTCGTATGCGACGGCACCTAGGGCTTGGTTATCAGCATAGCGAAAAAATCCTCAACCGAGTTCGCGGGCGAATTGACGTTCTGACCACCGAGCGCAGGCAGTTGCTGATGCGCGGTCAGATAGCCTGCCGGTTCGACGAGCTGACACTGGACACTTCGCGTAATCGCTTCGTACGCGTGGCCCTGGAAAAGGTATCCGGGCTGCTGTATCAGCACCCCGTTGGTAGACGCTGTCGTCAACTCGCGCAGCGCATGACCGAGATGGGGGTATCTGATCAGGGGGTGAATCGCTCACAGATCGACCTTGATCGATTTGGCGCGCACGATTCGGCGGAGCGCCTGATGGTTTCTGCTGCGAAACTGGCCTACGACATGGCATTGCCCAATGAGTCTGAGGGCAAGCATTTTGTGCAGCAGCCTGAACGGGATGAGGTCTGGGTGCGTCGCCTGTTCGAGAAGGCAGTGGTAGGTTTTTATCGTGTGGCGCTGACGGATGGGTGGATCGTACGGCCTGGTGTGAAATTAAAATGGTTTTCCAGCGATCGTACTCCTGGTCTAAATTCGGTCTTCCCGCAGATGACCGTTGATATGATTCTTGAAAACTTGGATTTGGGGCAGCGGATGGTGATCGATACCAAGTTCACGTCCATCTACACGAAAAGTAATTACCGAGACGAGACTCTGCGTAGCGGTTACCTCTATCAGATTTACGCGTACCTTCGCTCACAGGTCGCTGACTCGGACATCCTCGCACAGAGCGCCAGTGGATTGCTGTTGCACCCTGCCATAGGTGAAACAGTCGATGAAAGTGTTGTCATACAGAGACACTACATCCGCTTTGCGACGGTGGATCTTGCTGCGAGCAGTAGAGACATTCGTGAGCAACTGCTGAGGATGATAAAACCGGATCCACGTTGCACAGCTTGATTTTTCGGTATGGGAGGACTCAGCTTCTGCTGAGCCTACCTAGCCGGGGGGGCTCAGTTAGATGCAGCGGTTTTTAGACTGTCCGAGTTGCTTGCTTGGTTAATACACATATCGATCACGGATTTTTTTTGTGTCTCATCTTTCGCAAGGTTCACGAGCGCGATGCATTGCTCGATCACACCTCTTGTATGGATACCTTGGGTCAGATTTTGGGCAGCGACACCGGTGGAAAACATTTTGCCTAAATTTTGCGAGAGTCCGGTGCTTTGGCCGTTGTCAACATTTGAGGCAAAGCTGCCGAATACGGACATGGCATCGCGCTGACTAATATCAAAGGTTTTCTCAAGCGCTCTTCTGTCTTCGTCCACTTTGTCGTCCAAACGTGTGATTTTTTCTTTCAGCGGCTCGACAGCAACTTTTACTTCATTGCTACTCAAAGGTTCTTTTTTATCGAGTTTTTCCTGAATGGTTTGGGGCAGTATCTGGGTGCTCTTAAGCTCTATGATATCGTCGGTCAGGGCTTTCTTTATCACGGAAGCCTGAGCTTTGGGAGCTGAGCTAAGCGTTTCGACTGATTTGTTATAGCTTTCCACCTGAGCATCCAATGTCTTCAGTTTTGCAATGGCTTCATCTCGGCTTTCCAACGTTTTAGTCAATTGTTCTATCTTCATTTTTTGCTCGGCTTGCCGCTTTTGGTCTTCAGCGCTGTTCTGATGGCCCCTGCCATAGGTGGCATAGATTTCCTTTAGTTTCGTGTCATCTGCAGAGCCTTCCTTCTTGGAAACGGCAACCGGAACGTAGGCCGCATCCACATTTTTAAAACCCAAGTTGAAGGTGACGCCGGTTGACTCGGTGGTAGGAGCCGAGATATCGATCCCCAGAACTTGTTTCGAGGTGTAGACCAGCGGAGCTTGTTGCAATGGAGCACACCCACTGATCAGAAAGGTGATGGCGAGCAAGCATTTATTCATTCTGAACTCCCTGTAGGGGGAAGGTGCAAATGTTGTTAAGTTCCACTTTCGCGGTATCGAGAGTTACCAAAAGCTCTTTTGTGGCGTCACGTGTAGGGTTTATAAAAACGGCGGCACACTTATCCTTAGATATTGCGAGATAGGTTTCCCTAGCATAGCCCAGGGAAACACCTGTGGGGCTTGTCACTACCCCAATCCCAAAGCTTTCAATGTAAACGGCCTCATCGAGCGGTGAGGTGTTAATGGTGAAGATAGGTAATCCAAAACGCTGCTGGACGCGAGTGCTACCTTCATAGACGTTGATGACACTACAGCTCGAGACGCAAGAAGCTAACAATACGATGGATGCGACAGCTAAAATTTTATATGAGGCGTTACGACGTTCCTTCGTGGGGCGTGAACGGATCTGCACAAAGTACCCCGCTGAGTTAAAATCGCACCGTGCCTTAAGTGATAGATGATTTTACTTGAATGTCAAATCGCCTGGTCGCGATTTTTCGGATGCCATACTTAACATGTCCGCCATTTCTGCTTTACGAACAGAATTACGGCAGCAGATCCTAGGCATCGAAATGGAATAGTTGAGTAGTGATTTACCGATCAACCTGGCGGGTATCGTTGTAGCCCTTTATAGAACGCGAACTCATCCATGATCAGTCGCTTGGGTTGTACTTGTGGTTAGCTTTTAATCGAAATAATCAATTGAAAACAAAAGAAAAAATGTGTGGGTTTTTGGGTGTTGTTCCCTCATTTTGTTTCCTGGTTTTTTTGGTTTTTATTACAGGTTTTTTCGGGATTTCCCCGGTAAGAATATGCCTGGAGGGCCAAGAGTAAATGAAGGGGAATGCTTGCTGGTAGGCAGGTCGTTTGAAAATGTCGCAGTGGCGACACGCAATGCTTTAGATATGCGGACCGTGATAAATTCACGGTCCGCTACTCGCGGATATTGCCCTTTGTTTTCGTTCACCATGCGAGGGGCGTCAAGGTTTGAACCTCTCACTCATTTGCAGCTTCTTCGATAGGTACCAATTCTGCCTCGCTATGTTCGTCGTCATCGTTGATCGTCATGGATGCAGGCAGGCGTTTAATTACCTTAACGCCCAAATCGACGAACTTGTCGACTGTTTTGGTCAGGCTGCCGTGTTCACCACTCAGAGTGGTCATACTTTCTGTGTACGTCTTCTGTACGGTTGAGAGCTGGTTGCCCAGCCTTTCCATTTTCTCCACAAACACCCGCAATTTGTTGTAAACCTTGGAGGCCTGCTGGGCGAGTTCAAAGGTACTTTGATTCTGTCGCTGAATGCTCCAGAGGTTTGAAACGACACGCAGTACTGGCAACAGTGTGGTTGCGGTGACAATTGCTATCCGTTGCTCATAGGCCGACTGAAAAACGGATGGACTGTGTTCGGCGGCGACCAGATACGCAGGTTCCACGGGCATGAACAAGAACACGAAATCAGGTGAGTTCATCCCGGTCAATTCCGGGTATTTCTTACCGGCGAGGCTGCTAATGTGAGTTTTCAGTGCGAGTACATGTGCAACCAGTGCGGTGGCACGTCCCTCATCGGTCTCTGCTGACACATAGTCTGTATAGGCCACCAAGGACATCTTGCTGTCGATGATGATGTGCTTGCCTTCCGGTAATTGAATGACAAAATCTGGTCGATTATTTTCAGCATCGTCATTCTTGAAGTTGGCTTCTCGTTGGTACTCGAAGCCTTTGCGCAAACCTGCTTGCTCAAGCAGCATTTCAACCTTCTGCTCGCCCCACGTCCCCTGCAGCTTTTTGTCACCTTTTAGCGCCTTAGTGAGGTTTGACGCCTCGGTGGTGATCTGCGCATTCAGCTCCATCAGCTTGCCTAGTTCGCTCTTCATTGAACTTTGGCCCTGCACTGTATCGGTGTGCACTTGATCGACCCGCTGCCGAAAAGACTCCAGCTGATCCTTGAAAGGTTTCAGCAAGGCGTTGAGCCCTTGGCGACTTTGCTCTGAAAAGCTTTGCTGCTTAGTTTCAAAAATATGGTTTGCGAGGTTTTGAAACTCCTGTTTGAGTTGCTCCTTGTTCTCTTGCAGTAACTGGAGCTTTTCATCTGCCGCCTGTTGGTCTTTCTGTCGGCCGGTGTTGAGTTGCGCGACGTCTGCTTGTGCTTCGCTCAGCGTATTGCGCAGGTTACGCAGTTCGCTTTCCAGGCTAAGCACTTTTACTCGCGTATCGTCTAGATTCTGTTTTTGTTCTACGGCTTGCCCGAGCTGCTCACGCTGTTTCTTGGACTCTTCACTTATATTTTCCAACCGTTGATTCAGCTCCGCGTTCAGACTCTTGACCTCAGTCAGCTGCAGCGATTGCTCCGCGCTTTGGCCCAACTGCTCGCTTTGAGTCCTCAACTGCTCCTGGGCTTTTTCGAAACGAAGGTGCAGAGCCTCATTGGCAGTTTTGAGTTCAGTCAACTGTTTGCCCTGCTCTAGGCTCTGCCCTAGCTGCTCACGCTGTTTCTCGGACTCTTCACTAATATTTTCCAACCGTTGATTCAGCTCCGCGTTCAGACTTTTGAACTCGGCCAGCTGTAGCGATTGCTCCGCGCTTTGTCCCAATTGCTCGCTTTGTGCCTTCAACTGCTCCTGAGCTTTTTCGAAACGAAGGTGCAGAGCCTCGCTGGAAATTTTGAGTTCGGTCAGCTGTTTGCCTTGCTCCAGGCTCTGCCCAAGTTGTTCCCGTAGGGAAGTGTTCTCATTTTGCTGTTCGCGGATCTGCGCCGAATGCTCTTCGATTTTCTTGGTATTAGTAATAATTTGAGCGATTTTGTCCTGTGTCCGCGCCTGCTCTGCAATCAGCTTTTCTTGTGAGGCGCTCACCTGTGTAGCCAGGATTTTCTCAATATTACGCATCTCGTCCAACGCATTGCGCAATTCTTGATGCTGAGCCTGTTGCTCCGAAAGCTCATTGACCAATTGATTTTCACGTTGTTTGGCCAGAGCCAGGTCACTCGACAATTGCTGTTGATCGGTTTGTGCTTTGCTGTGCAACTCGGCGGTTAGCTGAGCCGCTTTGCTAGCGAAAAAGCGGCTTCCAACCCAATAGCCGATTATAAGAAACGCGAGACTGAGGGCAAAAAAAATCGAGAGTGTGATGAGGTCCTGAGGCATCGTGAAATCCTTTCGAGAGGAGTTTCCGGTTAAAAAGCACTGATATCTAGATGATGGCATTGCGCGTCTGAAGCATAGACGGTCAATAAGATAGGACGAGCAAATAGTCCTTTATTTGGCCTCTTTTTCTCAAAATTCCGACGACGGCGAGATCGATTCTGATTGATACGTCGACCTGTACATCTGGCGACTCTTTTCGTGATTAACGACATATTGTTGTTTGCGTAAGCGAGGTAAGGGCATCACTCCCCTTGGCCATTTCCAGTGGATCACTATGCAATGAGGCTCATCTGCACTTGAGAAGGATTCAATGTAGGAGGCGTTAATTTCCGATCACTTATAGCTTTACCGCTTATTGCGCGAGGGCTAAGGTGATGGCGAAAGGACATAAAAATGACGTATGTCCAGGGATGGTTTTTAGGCGAGTTGTCGTACTACAGACACTGCCCAGTCCCCTCCCATTTTTCTCGTTACACCGAGGAAGAAAAGCCAGTCAGGTTTTCTTTCCGTATCGCCACTGTCTGAAAAACGACCCGGCTTCGAGCGAACTGACGGTCGTGCGCGTAAGTACTAGGCAGTGCTAACGGTTTGATTCTTTGAAGGCAGTGGATATGGATTACTCGACGTTGTTGCGGCTGTGGGAAGGCGCGAGCTCTGAGCAGTTGATCGCACCCAAGGTAGTCATCGGCCTGGTCGTTGTTTTATGCCTCTGGTACCTCGTACGCTATTTTTACCGATCCTTCAGATTAAGCCGCCGTCTGAAAAAAATGACTGCAAGCCTGGTCCGCGCCAAGACACTTCCACCTGCCGGGCTTCGGCCCGAGCTCGAGCGGTTATTCAAAGGGACAAGACTAGAGAATTCGTGGGATGAGTACTCGGAAACCTTGCACGACCAATTTGAGTATCGAGAAGGTGAGCAGGTGTTGGTCCGTTCGCGCGCGACTGCTGGGGCTGCCCACTTTTTTTCAGTGCAAAGTGTGATTGAAACGCCACTGGGCACAGAGTTTTACAAGCATCTGCCTGGAATTTTGACTGGGATCGGCATTGTCGGTACGTTTTTCGGATTGATGTTGGGGCTGCAGCACTTTGATCCGAGTACTCCCGAGCAGGTAAATGCCAGCGTCGATAAGCTTCTCAAGGATGTGTTGTTCGCCTTTATTGGTTCGTTCATCTCCATCATGGCCTCCATTGCCGTCACGATTACCGAAAAGTGGCGGCTGGGTCGATGCTACAAGCATCTGGAAAAACTGAATGAAACAATCGATGGTCTTTTCGACAGTGGTGTAGGCGAGGAGTACCTCGCTGAACTGGTTAGGTCCAGTGCTGAAAGTTCGGTACAAACCCGTCAACTAAAAGACAGTCTGGTCACGGACTTGCGGGAAATGCTGCAAAACCTCGTCGATACCCAGGTTCGCGAAAGTCTTAGGTTGGCCGACACGCTGTCCACGACTTACCGCGATTCTGGGCAATTGCTTGCCGATCAAATCAGCGGTGCGATCGAAAATAGTTTGAAATCCCCACTTGAAGCCATTGCTGGTGCCGTGCAAACGGCGAGCGGCGATCAATCCGGCCTGGTGCAGAATCTGCTGCAGGATGTGCTGATCGCTTTCATGAACAAGCTTGAAGGAATGTTCGGCCAGCAATTCAATGGTCTGCACGAAATGATGGGGCAGTCCATGGCGACTATGCAGTCGATGCAACAATGCTTCGCTACCCTCATCCAGGACATGCGTTCGGCCAGCGAGACGTCTACTCAAACCAGCTCCACCATGATTGCGCAGTTACTGGCGGATATGCAGGCCGGGCAGAACGCCATGCAAGCAGGCATGAACGAGATGTTAGCTAACTTGCAAGTATCGATCACTCGCATTGGTAACGAAGGCGAGGACGCGGGGGCTCGTATGGCGCAGCAGTTAGAGAAGCTGTTTGCTGATAGCGAAGCCCGTCAGGAAGCCATGGCGGAAAATCTCCAAGCGTTCGTTGAATCCATCAAGCAGAACATTGGCCGGGGCCAGCAAGATACGATGGCCGAAATCGCGAGCTCTGTGGAAGTGCTCGGTGAGCAGTTGTCCTCGGTCTTCAAGCAACTAGAGTTGGGACGGCAGCAGATGGATCAGTCCACTCGTGCCGCTCAGGCAGATCTCCATCAGGGAATGCGGGAGGTCGTTGGCGGATTGGATGGACAGGTTAAAACTTTACTGCAGGCGATTGCCGAGCAACAAAAATCATCCCAGGACACCATTAAGGCTCTGAGCGCACAAACCGAGCAACATTTGCAGAGCATGCAGCTCGGAGCGGACAAAATGCATGCCGCTGCCGAACGCTTTGAAAGCGCAGGGCAGAGTGTCGCTAAGGCCAGCGAGTCGACAGCTGGGTTGCTAGGCACGGTTCAAGGTGCTGGCAGCGAGCTTGCACTGGCCTCTCACGAGTTGAATAACGTTGTTGCTGACTATCGAAATAATCGTGAGGCGATGAGCAAAACTCTCGCTGTGATCGAGGGGATTGTTGCCAGTGCTCAGGTTGAGGCTGGTGGACGTAGCCAGTATCTGCTGGATCTGAAACAGCAGACTGAGCGGATGCAATCGCTCAATCGTGAGGTTCAGGAGTACTTGGAGAATATCAGCAGCGTGCTGGGCAGCGGTTTCAAAGAGTTCGGCGATGGGATGGACAGAGTCCTAAGTCAAACCCTTGGTAGTTTGGATAACGAATTAGACAAAGCAGTTAAGAGCCTGGCGGCGGGTGTTGAGGGTGTGAGGGATAGCGTCGAAGCCTTCATTGATGTAGCCGAAGCAGCCAGATAATAACGGAGGCTCGCCCATGCTTGGTAAACGAATGCCTTCGACTGCTCGCTCCAAGGATGAAGGGGAAAAGCCGTTCTGGATTTCTTTCGCTGACCTGATGACGGCGATGATGATTCTGTTTCTAGTCGTAATGGTGGCATCACTCAGTTCGGTGACACAGCGAATAAACCAGGCTGAACAGGGGGAAAAACAGCGAACTCAAGACATTGTACGGCTATGTGATCATCTGAAACTTAAGGCGCGTAACTCCAGTACCACAATCTTGGTGGACTGTAAGGACAACCGTATCAGCTTCGGCGAGGCGGGACGTTTTGGTCATAACTCGTACTCCTTGAGTGATCAGGGGCAAACCGCTCTCCAGGATGTCTTGCCCTTGATCCTGGACGCCGCGGACAGCGAGGAAGGCCGTAAGTGGTTCAAGCAAGTAGTCATCGAAGGTTTCACTGACACGATTGGTTCGTATCTATACAACTTGCATCTGTCCTTGCAGCGTTCGGAATGGGTCATGTGTAGCCTGCTAGACAGCCGTAGTCCTCTACAGAAAGGCCTTTCTGCGGAGCGTCAGCAACAGATTCGGTCAATGTTCCTGGCCGGTGGTGTTTCATTCAATAACGCCAAAGATACCAATGAGGCCAGTCGTCGTGTCGAACTGCGGATGCAGTTCTACGGGTTGAAAGAGCAGGGGGAGAACCTCAAGGCTGAAGTTCCGGTATTTATCGGTACTGAATCGGAGAAATGCCAGTTGGTAATGACACCATGACCAATGCGTTGGCAAAACTAACGGCATCTATAGAACTAGGCCTGATCGCATATAGTCTCGCCGTCGCGCCTGAACCTTTGACCAGGTTTCCTCGTTTGCAGAAAGCCAGTGTCGATTTGTATGAGCGCTTTGATCGCGCCAAGAAAGCATTGCTTCCTCCTCAGGAAAAGCGCCGTGTAGCTATCAACAGATTCAGAAACGCCCTATCGCTAAATCCCTCTGAATGGCGGATGGTTTTTGCCGGCTTGGCTGACAAGAGCGAAAGGGTCGGGCCGCTGCTTGAAGATGAACAGCTTTTTGATCGAGTGCACAGCGAGGTCCGCCAGCGTATAGAACGGCAAAAATTTAGTAGGCGCGATTGGTTGGCGCTGTGCTTTAGCTATTTTGGTTACGAGTCGGATACGCCGGCTGATAATGCCAATTGGTGTGTGCTCCGCGATGATGTCCGCCAAGGCTTCGAATGTGTGAGAAGTCAGCAGAAACGCGAGAAAGAATGGATTCAAATCGTCCAACATCATCAGGAACTATTCACTGATCAAGCCGGAGCGATGCTTGGTGAGCTGATGTTCAACGGCGAGATCAGCGACTTGTCGTTGCTTCAAACCATCGCGCAGATACCTGTTAGCAGTTGGTTATGGCGTCGGATTTTCAACGTGCTGCTGTCGCGAATCTCCAATCTGGATGACGTTGAGTTTTCGAAGCGCATACCAGATTTCGTTGAGATAGGTCAGCTATATGATCGGTATTTGAACGACATCTTAATAGCTTGCCTAACCCGCTATCACCACGCGTACTATCGCGAACAGCCGTCGACACTGCTCAAGCAAACGGCACAAGATAATTGGGGAAGCCCGCAAATTCTCTCCAAGCAAAACAGCTGGCTGCAGTATGTGAAAAAAGACGTCTGTGCCATGGTCGTCGCCTGGTTTGCTAAAGAGGATCTTGAGCATTTCTTCAAACTGCTCAAGGGAGACGCCGAGGTTGATCAGGCACGACTGCACTACTGGCTGCGTTTTGCTAACCAGATGAGCTACACGCGGATTGTTATGGGGGCAGATGCCTGGAATGAACGTGGTAGAGATTTTGTTCATTTCCGCGAAAAAAATAAAGGACGTTTAGGCAAGTTGATGGGCGGTCCTGGTCACAACAATGCCGTGATAATGCAGATTGGGAAATACCTTTTCGTAGAGTTTTCAGGTACGGGCAACGCTTGCTTTGTGTACAAGGCAGACGATGCCCCATTCAATCCGGAAAAGTATCAGCTTGATTTGAAATCTGATCTTAAGCAGGCAGACAGGGCAGTGCAGCGGATGCTGCATACCCCGGCACCCTCCAGACCTACTCGAATTGAAGGCTGGCTGCACAAATTTGATAACGCTCTGCGCGGGCTTCGTATATCCATTCAAAGTCAAACTGGTGAGACAAATATTGTTAAGCCAAGGCAGGCACCTTATGCCTATGAGGCCCAAGTCCAGGAAGCGTTGAAAAGCATCGAGCACCAAATCTTTGATATGCGATCCAAAGGGGGGGTTTACCAAGTTCAGTTGAGCCAAGAAGACTTGTCTGCTATAGCGGCGTTACAGCGCCTTGGCTTCAAACCCGTTAGTGCGAACCCACTGAGGTTCTGGAAAAAATGATGTTCAAACGTTTTCTATCCAGTAGCGGCCTGCTGCCGAAAGCTCCTTCTATGGACCAACAGCTCGCTTACCGGGTTGAAGAGCAGGGCCTCAGCTTCCCACTAACCCTCGCCAACGATGCCAAGTCGTGGCCATTGGCAAGTTATCTGGATCAGTTGGAGGAGGAAGAATATGCCTCACAATTGAGTGACAGCTGGCTGCTGCCCTGGGATGAGCTGTATAGGCTACTCGACAATCCTGAGCACATCACAAGCCTGCCTTTACTTGGCCTGCCGCGGTTGTCCGGGCTGCTCCCTCAACTCAGCAGTCATGGGAGCCTCGCGTCGGATGACTTTAAGGTGTCCATTGGAGCATGGCGGGATGCAGTATCAAGCGCCACCGTACAGTTTCAGCGCACGGGTGCCATTGTCCAATACGGAGGGAAAACCGAGCTGCTGCCTGAAGCTGCCTGGATGCTGCTCGGAGCAGTACGTCAGCTCTACATGTCCCAACAAGAAAAACCGGGTGAAGCTACAAACCAGATCGGATGGTCAAGCATTCGCAAGTTAGCCCGTAAGGCGAGGGCGGGCATGGACGGCTTCCTCGAAAAGACGATCGTGATCAAGCCTGAAAGCTTGCGGCTGAACCCTCGAAAATCGACTTTCGGGAACACTCCCGTTATTGAGTTGGAGCCCTCGTTCGAAGGCCAACCGACAAACTGGTTAGAGAGCTTTGATGCTCACAAGCAAGTTCAGGATCGGTACCGCGTTACTGATGCAGACGGGTGTCTGACCCATGTACTGATCGAACCGGAAGTAAAGTCGGTGCTGGATTATGTGCGCTCGCTTCCTGGGCGGCGAGTTGCTGGCGATGATGCGCTCTCGTTTGTACGTAATCCATACAGCGTATTGGGGGACAGCGCGGGTCACGTTCTGGATGCCGACACTTACGAAAAAGAGCTTGCTGACGCAGGGATTTTTTTCCACCGCTTTCTTCTGGGGCCTGAGCTTGATGAGGCTGGTCTGCGCATCTTAAGTGTGAAATTAACCCTCGAGCCTATTTCGCCTACACCACAAGATCCGGTCGAAATGTTTTTCAGCGCGGCTTACGAGTTTGCTCCCTTCGTCCACGAGTTACAGCTCAAGCTCGCAGCTGGGATGCCGGCCGGGTTTTGGCAGGGGTACGAACTTGAGCTCAGCGACTTCGACTTGCGTCAGATGTCGGGCATCGGAGAGCTGCTCAAACGTTGGCAAAATGAAGCCGCTGGTGCCGAATTCGACTCGGTATTGGACCTTTCACTCTATGGCGATAGAGTCACTGGAATTGGAGAGGCCGAGCGAATCACCTCGCCCTTCCTAGTAAAAGAGGCGACGGAGAATTGGCTACCCAGGGATATAGCTGATCTTGGCTTGGATGCCGAAATACTAGGCCGGTGGAATCCCTCTGATCGAGAGCATTTTGACGCGTTTGAGCGACGCTTGGATGAAGCCCGCGCGGCAGGTGACAACACAGTCTTCCTGTATGAATCGGAAACGTCTTTATCGATTTCTGCTGCGGAGCAATTACTCGACGTCTGGTCGAAGAAAATAAGTACACCTTCAACCCCATCTCAAGACAAGGTTGAGAAGACCAGTCGCGCAGTTCTCCAAATCGGCCATAACATTGATGAGCCCACATATGTTCAGCTTCGCCAAGCGGCGCTGCGAGCCGCCCTGGATGCTCAGCCTGAACTACCTTCGTTGCTCAAGCCTGAAGTCGAGTTGAGAGAGCACCAGCTTCAGGGGGTGGCATGGCTACAGCAGCTATTCCGCTTATCTCCATCTGACGTATCTGGCTGCTTGCTCGCGGATGACATGGGATTGGGTAAGACAATCCAGTTGCTGACTTTTTTGGTTTGGTACCTTGAGCAATATCCTCAGGACAAACCGACACTGATCGTGGCGCCCGTTTCGTTACTGGATAACTGGGAGCGTGAGCTACAGCGATTCTTTTTCTCTGACGCTATCCCTGTTCTCAAGCTATACGGTGCCGAGCTGAGCGCCGTGAAATTCAAGAAAGATGAAATTCCCAATGATTTGAAAGCCAAGGGCATCAAAAATCTGCTTCGCCCGGGTTGGATTGGCGGAGCTCGAATCGTATTGACCACTTACGAAACACTTCGCGATCAGGAGTTCTCTCTTGCTCGCCAGCAGTGGTCAATTGTCGTATGCGATGAGGCGCAGAAGCTCAAGAACCCAGCGGCATTGGTAACTCAGGCCATCAAGGCTATTCCTGCGCGATTCCGGGTGGCGTGTACCGGTACTCCCGTCGAGAATACCTTGATCGACCTCTGGTGCCTGTTCGATTTTATCCAGCCGGGATTCCTGGGTGGACTCAATCAGTTTGGTCGCGAATATCAGCGGCCGATTGAAGCGGCCCTCGAGCGAGACCCAGCAACGCTAGAGCGACTGAGGGTCCTGATTGACCCGCAAACGTTGCGGCGTACCAAGCAGGATATCGCAAAGGATCTACCGGCCAAGATCGAGGATACCGCCTGCCGCTCCCTGGCTATGCATACCTTGCAACGCAATCTCTACCTGTCCGAAATTACGGCCTACAGCCAGAAACAACAGCTAGAGGAACATCTCGATCAGAAAACCTCGGGCATGCTTGGCCTGCTTCATAAGCTCAAGCTCATTTGTGCTCATCCCTACAGCGTTCAGCCAGACCAACGCTTGCGTGAGCACTCCCCCAAACTGTGCTGGCTGATGCAGACACTAGAGTCCATCAAGAAAGCCGGCAAAGGTGACAAGGTCATTGTCTTCACCGAGTTGCGGGATATTCAGCGCGAATTGCAGCATGCCATTTTGGAGCGTTTTGGATTCCGCGCGACTGTTATCAATGGTGACACCAGTACCAGCAGTCAGAGTGCGAACAGTCGGCAGAGATTGATCGACCAGTTTCAGGAACTGCCAGGGTTTGCGGTGATTATTCTGTCGACCATCTCTGTAGGGTTCGGCGTGAACGTGCAGGCGGCTAACCACGTGATCCACTTCACTCGCTGCTGGAACCCAGCCAAGGAAGATCAGGCTACAGATCGTGCTTATCGGATAGGGCAGGAGAAGGATGTATATGTGTATTACCCGACGATCCGGGATTCTGAAATGCCTACCTTTGAGGCGACCCTTGATGAACTGCTGAGTAAACGGCGGTCGCTGGCGCGGGACATGCTAAGTGGGTCAGCAGAGATCCAGACGTCCGAGTTTGGTGAGTTGCTAGGTGCACGCTAGGCAAGGCCAGCAAATTTCCTCGCCAAGATTACACCGTGGTTTATGGGATCATGCGAAAGCCATATACCGACGGATCGATTGACTTACCGTTCTTTAGTAAAGTCAGCCTACAAGCAGCTTGTGAGCGAATCCGTCAGTTCGGGCTTTCCATTGCAATTGAGCTTATAGACAAGCCTGCTTAACGACCTCCAGAGAAGTGTGTTTAGCGCTTACGAGCGCTGGAAGCTCGACTCAGCCCGACCTTTATAGTCCTTCCACCTCAATCCCATGCTCAGCCAGCCATTCCTTGCGCTTTGCATAATCAGGCATGGCGCGCTCGAGCCGTAGCCAGAACTCTGGGGTGTGGTGCGGCTCGTGTAGATGGACCATTTCATGGACCACGACATATTCGGCGATGCGTTTGGGCAGAAGGATGCTCTTCCAGTGGAAGTACAGAATTTCACCTTTGCCGCATGAGCCCCAGTGATAGCCAAGATCCTGCACCCGTACACCGGTGGGGGAAACGTCCATACGTCCTTGGTACTCTTTTGTCCGCAAGGCGAGCCAGTTACGGGCATGTAGGCTGTACCAGCGAATAAAGTGCTCCCTTGAGGGGCATTACGGTTTTCCTTTTCGTCGTTCTGTGAGCGACGGATTCCCAAGGGGATATAAATGATGGGCAGGATTCTAACCCAGGATGCCTCAGCAAGCTGTCTGACAGTACTGGATGCGGTTATGCAGCCGGAAATTGGGAGTGCAGGACAAAACCGTATGACCGCCCCGTAATGCCCGCCGCCAAATAGGTTGCGCAACGCCTGCGGTCCGGCATAACTCAGTTGCCGTCTATATCCGAAATTACGCCGTCGCGTCTACCGACCAATGCCATGATCAAATTCCTCTCGAAGCCAAAACTTTTAAAACCTTCCCCACGTCATCCCGCCAAGAATGTTGAGTGTTATCAGGGATCAAGGCCCCTGCGACCTGTGAGGGTTGTCCACTAACGCGGGACTGACGGCTCCTTACGACCGGGAGCTTGGGCATCTCATGATCTAGCCTCCTGAGCACTTCCGAAGAAGCGGGCGGGTGGAGGCTGCATTGGCTGACGAGACCAGCGCCGCGAGATCCTGAGTCGGGTGAAGGCAGTGAAGCGATGACCGGGGCATGCCTGACTGTCAGTCAGGTGCAGTCCATTCCGTGGGCTGCGGCACCATCATCTGCATCGCTGTTGCTGGTGACTTCGGTGTTTGTCATGCTGATTGTCACGAGGGGGAATGCCGCAAAGCCTTGTACGAGATGGGCTGCAGCAGCGGTAGGAGCGCCCGTCTCTTTCCGGGAGAAAGAGACGGGCGCAGGTTGGCGCAATGAAATGGCCAAGCGGATGAGTTGCTGCAGCGCAGCTATGAAGGGGGTATGAGTTGCCGCAGTGGGCGCTCTGATAGAAGTAGGCATCCATCACATCGCTGTGACCGTGCGAGCCGCCGGACGCTAATCGCACTTTGGGAGAACCACCACGGTGTGGCGTAGCCTTAAAGGTTCGGGCTACCTGGGTTGCTGTCAACGACAGCGCTTTGCCCGATCTTTTCTACGCCGGTGGATAATTTGGGTCAAGGCGGGATTTTGCGCTCTCTCTGCGGCAGCTTGCGGTCTTGGCGGGTCCTGGAAATCGGTGGTGCCTCCTGGATTCCGAGGTGTTTTATTCTTTTTTTAATGTAGGTCCCTTCAAGCAGGGAGGCTACGCATCCCTGCTTGAAGGGACCCGGCTTTAAAGTCCATAACCAGAGATCTCGTGGCGCTACACTGGTGTTGGTTGCACCGCGGTTCCGGGATTGTCGCCTTGATACGTGTGCCTCAAGATCCTCCGCATTCAGCGGTTTCCGTCTCATCATTCTCCCGAGCTTTCGCGTTGAGCCTTATCCGCGTGTTCAGGTGTGGATGTAGCGTAGATGGCCCACGCGTGCATCAGCTCCCGTCGCTTATCAAAAAAGTCTGATCGAGAATATGCGCTTTCCGTTTCCCCGCGCTCGTCATGGGCCAGTGCGAGCTCGCAGATATCTCTCGGGAAAGGCGTCTTTTCACCTGCCCAGTCCCGGAAGGTTGAGCGGAAGCCGTGACGAGTGATGTGCTCATAACCAAGGTCATGCAGCAGATTACGGATGCCATTGGCGTGCATCACGCCACTGCGACCGCGTCCCGGAAAAACGTAAGGGCTCTTGGCGTCGATTTTCGGAAGGCCTTTCAAAAGTGAGACCACTTCCGGCGCTAGCGGGATCGCGAAGGCTTGTCGCGTCTTCATGCGTTCGTCCGGTAAGGACCAGCGACCTGAGTTCAGATCAAACTCATCCCAGCGCGCAAACCGCACCATATGCGTTCTTGCTCCGGTCAGAATCAGCAACTGAGCCGCCACGGAGACGTGACTCGGATCCTTACTCAAGGTTTTCATCAGTTTGGGAAGATCCTGCCACTGCAGTGCCGGATGGTGGGCGCGTTTTCGTGCTTTCTTCTTCTCATGCCGGCTGAGCAGGTTTTCCAGGTGGCCGCGCCAGCGTGCCGGATTCTCTCCAGTCCTGAGACCTCGGGCTCTGGCGGCATCCAGGATTTGTTCGATTTGCCCACGTACTTCGTCAGCCGTCCGCGTTTTGGTTGCCCAAAGTGGTTGCAGTGCCTTGATCAGATGTTTGGTCTCGATCTGGTCAGCTGACAGCTTCCCTATTGTAGGGAAAGCATAGAGCTCGAGTTTTCTCAGCCAGCCCTTGCGCCATTTCTCTGACCAGCTCGAGCCATGGGCGTCTCGGTAGTCAGTGGCCAGCTTCTCGAAGGTAATCAGCTGCGCCAGTTCCCGGCGTGCGGCTTCCCGCTGAGCCGCTTGTTCAGCCTGTCGTTTCGCGAGTGGATCAGTGCCATTGAGGATCTGGATTTTATTTTCATAGGCGGCTGCGCGGGCTTTTTTCAGGTCAAGCTGAGGGTAGCTCCCCAGACCCATCTCCCTGCGTTTGCCATTCAATTGAAAGCGGAGCACCCAGGTTTTTCGTCCTGAGGGTTTCACTAAAAGACGAAGCCCGTCACCGTCTTCGTACGTTCCAGCCTCAACCAAATTTTTGACTTGATTTGCGGTCAGCTTGCCCATTTTTTCGCCCTCTGTTCCCCCACTTGTTCCCCCACATACGCGTGGAACGCCTCGGATCAAAACGGAAGTCACAGGAACGAAAATAGGCTGAAACCCTTGATCTATCAAGGCTTCAGAGGGTTTTAGTAGATGAGAGTGGCTTTCAAAAAGACATTAAAAAGCCGGCTTGTGGCCGGCTTCTCGGGGACTGGCTTGGTTTATTTTTGGTAAACCGCGCCAGCCTTCAAAACGTACACCCGGATCTTGCGTCCGGCTGTGGGACTTGGCGAGAAAGTCATCTGCCTTGTCGGTGCGATCTGAGCCTGAAGAAGGGTCGATGCGCAAATGTGGGGCGCAGCATACTGATTTTTTTGAGGAATTCCCAGCGGGAAGTGCCGGGTAGAGCGATGGGGTATTTGTTGGTAGGTTTCTGTATAGGGCCGGGCAGTTGGGTTTCGGGTCGATTGCCAGGATCGCAGCCTTCGGCAGCTCTACAGGGGCCTGCATTTCCCTATCCCACCAAGGAGCTACCGCAGGCTGCGATCTTTTAACGCTTACAGGAAGGGCACGGAAGGTCGGCGTTTATTGAGCGTCGACCACCAGAATACCCACCCCAATACCCTGATGTTTTGCTTATCGATCTGCTCGGCACTAAAGATCTCGTCGGGATACTCGGCTTTGTTATAGCTGCGCAATCGCAACGCATTCCCTGGCATCCGGTGCAGGTATTTGATCCGCAGCATCCCGTCATGCTCGATCGCATAAATTTCCCCATCAATAACCTGAGTCAGCCCACGGTCGATCGCAAGCGTGGAGCCATCTTCAATCTTTTCGCCCATGCTGTTGCCGATCATGTGGGTACAGATAGCATTGGCGTGGTTGATTTCCAGGGAGTCCAGGTGGCTGCGAGGCAGGCGGATGGATTGGCTGGGGTCTTTGACGATGTGAGTTTTGTTGGAGCCCGGGGCGGTGGCTGTTTCTATATAGAAGGGCAATTCGACGTCGATGGGCTCGATCACCGTGTAGATGCCGCGGATGGCCTGGGCATCGAAGGTGTTGCCGGACTCGTCGAGCACGCGCAGGCGTGAGGACTCTTTCGGGCCTTCGCCGGTTTTCAGCCAGTCGCTGTTTACGGACAGTAGTCTGGCGACCTCTTCCATGCGGTAGGCGGGCACACCTCGGGTGTACCAGTTGTGGATATTTTGCGCTTCCGTGTCGAAGAAAGCGGCAAATCCAGTGGTTGTGATTTTCGCTGTTTCGAGGAGTGCTTTAAACCGTGGGCCGCTAGTGTTCTTTTTCATAAACACGAGTCTACTGGCGCAGGATGGGGGTTTGAATAAACGATCCGTTCAAATTTCGAGGGAAATTTAAGACTGGATGTAAGGCGCTTTTAGTGGAAATTAAACAAGCAAAAACCGAAGCCAAGAAGCGTTCCACGTACCGTTAAAGGTTAGTGTCTGAGCGGAGCGCGCACAAAAAACCCCGGATCAACCGGGGTTCTTCTTCAAACGTCGCAGCTAGCAGCTTACCGCGGCTTCTCAGCCTTTATAGGCAGCAACCGACTTGGTGATCGCGTCGCGGGCGGCATCTGCGCCGGCCCAGCCTTCGATCTTCACCCATTTGCCTTTTTCGAGATCTTTGTAGTTCGCGAAGAAGTGCTCGATCTGCTGAATCAGCAGCGGAGGCAGATCGGTGTATTCCTTCACATCGACGTACAGCTGGGACAGCTTGTCGTGTGGAACCGCGATCACTTTGGCATCGCCGCCGCCGTCGTCGGTCATGTTCAGGATGCCGACTGGACGCGCGCGGATTACCGAACCTGGGGCAACCGGGTAAGGGGTCACGACCAGCACGTCGAGGGGATCACCGTCGTCAGCCAGGGTGTTGGGGATGTAACCGTAGTTGGCCGGGTAGAACATCGGGGTGGCCATGAAACGGTCAACGAACAGGCAATCGCTGTCTTTGTCGATTTCGTATTTGATCGGCGCGTGGTTGGCCGGGATCTCGATCGCGACGTAGATGTCGTTCGGCAGGTCTTTGCCAGCCGGAATCTTGCTGTAGCTCATTGGGCGGTGCCCCCGTTAGTTGACCAAAAAAACTTGGCCGGATTGACCAAAAAGTGGCGGCGATTATAGGCATATTCTGCCACCGTTGCCATGCGCCAGAGGTCGTGTAGACCTTAGTCGTGTGCCTGATAGACAGGGTTCTCGGCCAGAAGTTGCTGCAATCGGGCCAATGGGTCCTGCCGATAAAACAGCTTCAGCTGCTCATAAACCTGTGGATAAGCCTCGTGCAGCAAATCCGGGGCGCTGAAGAAATACTCGCTGGTGACGGCGAAGAACTCGGCGGGGTTTTCCGCTGCGTACGGGTCGATGGCGGTTTCGGCGTCCGGGTTGCGGTCCAGTTGCCGGTCGAGGTCGTCATAGGCTTCTTGCATGATTCTGGCCCAGTCGCTGACGCGCATGTCGGCATGCAGCGGGGGGAGGCCATTGGCGTCGCCGTTGAGCATGTCGAGTTTGTGCGCGAGTTCGTGGATCACCAGGTTGTAGCCTTCCCAGCCACCGCTGGCCATCACGCCGGGCCAGGCTAGGATGATCGGGCCTTGCTGCCAGGCTTCGCCGCTGTGTTCGCCGTCCCATTCGTGTTCGACGCCGCTGGCATCGCGATGGCGCTGGGGGCTGAGGAAATCGTCGGGGTAGAGGATGATTTCGTGAAAGCCCTGATACCAGTTCAGATTGCCCAGATGCAGCAGCGGCAATTGGGCCTGGGCGGCGAGCAGCAGGCGTTGCTCCTGGTGAAGCTCGACGCCGGGCAGGGCGGTCAGGTGTTTGTCTTGCAGGAACAGCACGCAGGCTTCCCGCAGCCACTGGTCTTCGGCTGCGCTGATGCCATCGAGAAAGCTCAGGTGATGGCGCACCCGTTGCCACATGTCGTCGGCAATCGGATGCCTGGCCAGGGTGCGCCGGCGTCGCCAGGCGCTAAGGAACCACATCGTGAGTCAGCGGGGTTCGGCTTTGGACGCGGCATGCCCGAGGCGGCTGCGGATCACGCTGATGATCATCGGTAGCAGCGACAGCAGGATGATGCCCACTACCAGCAGTGACAGGTTTTTCTTGATGAACGGTACGTTGCCGAAGAAGTAACCGAGGGTGACCAGGCCGCCCACCCAGAGGATGGTTCCGAGAACACTGAAGGCAAAGAAACGCGGGTAAGGCATTTTGCCGACACCGGCGACGAACGGGGCAAAGGTGCGGATGATTGGCATGAAGCGCGCCAGGGTCACGGTTTTGCCGCCGTGCTTGTCGTAGAAGTCGTGGGTTTGTTGCAGATAGTCGCGGCGGAATATTTTCGAGTTCGGGTTGCTGAACAGCTTTTCGCCGGCGGTGCGGCCGATTATGTAGTTGGTGCTGTCGCCGAGAATCGCCGCCAGCATCAGCAGGCCGCCCAGCAGCACCGGGTCCATGCCGCCACCGGCCGCTACGGCGCCGGCGATGAACAGCAGGGAATCGCCCGGCAGGAATGGCATAACTACCAGACCGGTTTCGCAGAAGATCACCAGAAACAGAATGGCGTAAATCCATGCCCCGTAGTTAGTTACCAGCAGGTCGAGGTAAACATCGAGATGCAGGATAAGGTCGATCGGGTTGAAATCCATGGAAAGCACCTGTGGTGATGGCCCGACTCTGCAGGCCTGTGCGGATGGCTTCGCGTAAGACTACAGCTAACTGTGATTTTTCTTACGAGCCGGAAGAATGGGCATTATACGGGGAGAGAAGTGAAAAACGCCTCGAGTTTGTAGCGGGGGATGTCGATGGGGCGACCATGGGGCTGTTGGCTTTGCACAAACCTTGTGGCGAGGGAGCTTGCTCCCGTTGGGTTGCGAAGCGACCCCTAAACCAGGTAGTCACGGTTTTTCAGATACACCGCATGCTCAGGTTTTACGACGGCTGCGCCGCCGAACGGGGGCAAGCCCCCTCGCCACAAAGGCCTCAGTGCGTTACAGCCCCTCACTGATCGGCAACACGTAGTTCTTGAACTCGGTGTCTTCCCTGAACCCGATGGATTCGTAGGTTTTCTGCGCGACTTCGTTGTTGCTGCTGGTGGAAACGCGCATGCGCACCGCATTGGTTTCCTTGGCCATTTTTTTCGCGGTACGGATCAGGTTGTCGGCCACCAACTGGCGGCGGGCGTCTTCAGCGACGTAGATATCGTTGAGGATCCACACGCGTTTAAGCGAAAGAGACGAAAAGCTTGGGTATAACTGACAAAAACCCATCAGTTTGTTGTTGTCGTCATCGGCCAGGGCCAGGTAGATCACCGATTCCTTGCGCCGCAGACGTTTCTCGAGGAACGCCCGGGACGAGTCCGGATACGGCAGGGAACCGTAAAACTCACGATATTTGACGAACAACGGGGTCAGCAGGTCGAGGTGTTCGAGGGTCGCTTGAATAATCCGCATGGTAGGTCTCGTCTTCAAGTGGCTGTCTTACGTGGTGACGGCGACGGGAAACCCTGGCGGCCGTGCATCGATCCTGCCTGAAACCTGAATAGAAACGCAATGCGGAAACGGTTCAGGTATCCGACGGGCTCAGTAGGAAATTACCTTTCATATCTGCACTAATGTCCGACTCCAGCGTCTGAACCTGGGCTTCGTCCTTCAGACTGACCCCCGATAACTGCCGCCGACAGGCTTCGCGCATCAAATACAGCAAGCGGTGTGCCGCCATGCCGTAACTCAAGCCTTCGAGCCGAACATTCGAGATGCAGTTGCGATAGGCGTCTGTCAGTCCGACTTTGGGATTATAGGTGAAATACAACCCCAGGCTGTCTGGTGAGCTCAAGCCGGGGCGTTCGCCGATCAATATGACCACCATTTTTGCGCCCAGCAGCTCGCCGATCTCGTCGGCTACAGCTACACGGCCCTGTTCCACCAGAATCACCGGCGACAGTGACCAACCCTCAGCGGCTGTCTGTTCTTCCATGCGCGCCAGAAACGGTAAGGTGTGGCGATGAACGGCCAATGCCGAGAGGCCATCGGCCACCACAACGGCCAAATCGATGCCGCCAGGATGGCTCAGCGCGTAGTCGCGCAGGGTCTGCGCCGACTGATCACTCAACTTGCGCCCCAGATCGGGGCGCTGCAGATAGCTGTTCCGGTCCGTGGCGGCGCTGTGCAGCAGCAAACTCTCACGTCCACGCTCGGCCAGTTGCGAACCGAGCCCCCTGTGGTCGAACGGCAGGTGCACCGCATCCCGGGCCTGTGCATGGGCGTACTGAAAATCCAGCTGTGCGCTGGTCGGCATACTGGTGCCTGTACGACCGAGGGCAATACGTGCCGGGGTCAGGCGACGCAGTTCCAGCAATGGGTTCTGCGGATCGACAGGTGGTTTATCCATCTCAATACTCATCCCAGTTGCGCCATGGCTTGACGGAAGGCCGGCGGCAGGTTGTCGCCGAAGTGAATTTTGCCGTCTGCCTGGGTGAAGATGCCCATGTTCGCCAGCCACTGTTCAAACTCCGGCGCCGGTTTCAGGCCCAGGGTTTTGCGGGCGTAGAGGGCGTCGTGGAACGACGTGGTCTGGTAATTGAGCATGATGTCGTCAGAGCCGGGGATGCCCATGATGAAGTTGATCCCGGCTACGCCCAGCAGGGTCAGCAGGGTGTCCATGTCGTCCTGATCGGCTTCGGCGTGATTGGTGTAACAGATGTCGCAACCCATCGGCACGCCCAGCAGCTTGCCGCAGAAGTGGTCTTCGAGGCCGGCGCGGATGATCTGTTTGCCGTTGTAGAGGTATTCCGGGCCGATGAAGCCTACGACGGTGTTTACCAGAAACGGTTTGAAATGGCGTGCCACGGCATAGGCGCGGGTTTCGCAGGTCTGTTGATCGATGCCGTGATGGGCGTTGGCCGACAAGGCGCTGCCCTGGCCGGTCTCGAAATACATCAGATTCTGGCCCAACGTGCCGCGATTCAGGCTCAAGCCCGCGTCATAGCCTTCCTGCAAGACGTTTAGGTTGATACCGAAACTGGCGTTGGCCGCTTCAGTGCCGGCGATCGACTGGAACACCAGGTCCAGCGGAATGCCGCGATTCACCGCCTCGATGGAGGTGGTGACGTGGGTCAGCACGCAGGCCTGTGTAGGAATTTCGTAGCGCTGGATGATCGCATCGAGCATTTCCAGCATGGCGCAGATCGAAGCGATGCTGTCAGTGGCCGGGTTGATGCCGATCATCGCGTCACCGTTGCCGTACAGCAGTCCGTCGAGAATGCTCGCGGCGATGCCGGCCGGTTCGTCGGTGGGGTGATTGGGTTGCAGGCGTGTCGAGAGCCGGCCGCGCAAGCCCAGAGTGCCGCGGAATTTCGTGATCACGCGGATTTTCTGCGCCACCAGCACCAGGTCTTGCACGCGCATGATCTTCGACACGGCGGCGGCCATTTCCGGGGTCAGGCCCGGGGCGAGGGCACGCAAGCTCTGTTCGTCGGCGGCGTCGCTGAGCAGCCAATCGCGAAAGCCACCGACAGTGAGGTGGCTGACCGCTTTAAAAGCCTGTTTATCGTGAGTGTCGATGATCAGCCGGGTGACTTCATCGGCCTCGTAAGGAATCAGTACTTCCTGCAGGAAGTGAGTCAGCGGGATGTCAGCCAGGGCCATCTGCGCGGCCACTCGCTCGCCATCGTTGAGGGCGGCAACGCCGGCCAGAAAGTCCCCGGAGCGCGCCGGGCTGGCTTTGGCCATGACGTCTTTGAGACTGTCGAAGCGGTAGGTCTGGGCGCCGACGGTATGGGCAAATACGGCCATGGGGCGGTGTCCTCCTGATTCAATAAATAACTCAAATGCACCGCCGAACCCTTGTGGGAGCTGCATGCACTTCAATATGGCAGGCGCCGGGAATCAGCCCGGCGCCGGTGCAACTCAGACGCCTTCGAGCATCGCATCCGCCGGTGCGTCGGAACGCTGCTTGGCCGTCAGTTGGAAATACAGGTAACCGGCCGCCATGAACCCGAGGAACACACACCCGATCAAGGTGTTGAACCACGCCATCGCCACCAGGCACACCACGGCCAGAAACAGCGCGATGCCCGGTACGATCGGGTAGCCCGGTGCGCGGAAGGTACGTTCCAGGTTCGGCTCGGTTTTACGCAACTTGAACAGGCTCAGCATACTGATGATGTACATCACGATGGCGCCGAATACCGACATGGTGATCATCGCAGCCGTCAGCGTCATGCCCTGCAGGTTGATCAGGCCGTCGCTGTAGATCGCCACGATGCCGATCACGCCGCCCGCCAGAATCGCCCGGTGCGGCGTCTGGAAGCGCGAGAGTTTGGCCAGCCCTTTGGGCAGGTAACCGGCGCGAGCCAGGGCGAAGAACTGTCGCGAGTAGCCGAGGATGATCCCGTGGAAACTCGCCACCAGGCCGAACAGGCCGATCCAGACCAGCATGTGCATCCAGGTCGAATTATTGCCGACCACGGCTTTCATCGCCTGAGGCAGCGGATCGTTGATGTTCGACAGTTGACGCCAGTCGCCGACGCCGCCAGCCATCACCATGACGCCGATGGCCAGGAACACCAGGGTCAGAATGCCACTGACGTAAGCCCTGGGAATTGTGCGTTTCGGGTCCTTGGCTTCCTCGGCAGCCATGGCGGCGCCTTCAATGGCGAGGAAGAACCAGATCGCGAAAGGTATTGCCGCAAAGATGCCGGGGATCGAGGCGATGGTGAATTCGTTGGACCCCGACCAGCCATTGAGCACGAAATTGCTGAAGCTGAAGCCCGGTGCGACCACGCCCATGAACACCAGCAACTCGGCGACCGCAAGCACGGTGACCACCAATTCGAACGTGGCAGCGATGCTCACGCCGAGGATATTCAAGCCCATGAACACGAAATAGGCACCAACAGCGGCGATCTTCGGGTCCAGTTCCGGGTATTGCACGTTGAGGTAGGCGCCAATGGCCATGGCAATTGCCGGTGGCGCAAAGACGAATTCGATCAGGGTCGCAATGCCGGCGATCAGTCCGCCTTTTTCGCCGAAGGCCCGTCGGCTGTAGGCAAACGGCCCGCCAGCGTGGGGAATGGCGGTGGTCAATTCGGTGAAACTGAAGATAAAGCAGGTGTACATCGTCGCCACCATCAGGGCGGTGACGAGAAAACCCAGGGTCCCTGCGGTGCCCCAGCCGTAACTCCAGCCGAAGTACTCGCCGGAAATCACCAGGCCGACGGCAATGCCCCATAGATGCAGGGTGCCGAGTGTGGGTTTGAGCTGTGTAGTAGAAGTCATAAGTCCTCTCTGTCTTTTTTATTGTTTGATCTGTTGGACTTTCGGGTATGGCATTTATGTGTGGAGCAGGCACGCAAAGCCCATGCCAGACAGGCAGGGCGACGATTGGTGTGTCGTTGAGGACGCCATCGCGAGCAGGCTCGCTCCCACAGGGTCAGGTGGTGAATCAACTTTTGGGGGTTGACCCAAATCCAATGTGGGAGCGAGCCTGCTCGCGATTGCCATCTGAAGGGCGACACCGAAACATCGGTATCGCCCCCGGTTTTTAGAAGAAGCCCAACGGATTGATGTCGTAGCTCACCAGCAGGTTTTTGGTCTGCTGATAGTGATCGAGCATCATTTTGTGGGTTTCACGACCGACGCCGGACTTTTTGTAACCACCGAACGCGGCGTGAGCCGGGTACAGGTGGTAGCAGTTGGTCCACACGCGACCAGCCTTGATGGCGCGGCCCATGCGGTAGGCGCGGTTGATGTCGCGGGTCCAGAGGCCGGCACCCAGGCCGAACTCGGTGTCGTTGGCGATGGCCAAGGCTTCGGCTTCGTCCTTGAAGGTGGTGATGCTCACCACCGGGCCAAAGATTTCTTCCTGGAACACGCGCATTTTGTTGGTGCCCTTGAGTAGGGTCGGCTGGATGTAATACCCGGTCGCCAGGCTGCCCTCGAGTTTTTCTACCTTGCCGCCAGTCAGCAGTTCGGCGCCTTCGCCCTTGGCGATTTCCAGGTACGAAAGGATTTTGTCGAATTGCTGCTCGGATGCCTGGGCGCCGACCATGGTGTCGGTATCCAGCGGGTCGCCACGTTTGATTTGCAGGACTTTGTTCATGACCACTTTCATGAACTCGTCGTAGATCGACTCTTGCACCAGGGCGCGGGACGGGCAGGTGCAGACTTCGCCCTGGTTGAAGAATGCCAGCACCAGGCCTTCGGCGGCTTTCTCGATGAAAGTCGGTTCGGCTTGCATGATGTCGGCGAAGAAGATGTTTGGCGACTTGCCGCCCAGTTCCACGGTGGACGGAATGATGTTTTCGGCGGCGCATTTCATGATGTGCGAGCCGACCGGGGTCGAACCGGTGAAGGCGATCTTGGCGATGCGCTTGCTGGTGGCCAGGGCTTCCCCGGCTTCTTTGCCGAAGCCTTGCACCACGTTCAGCACGCCGGGCGGCAGCAGGTCGCCGATCAGTTCCATCAGCACGGTAATGCCCAGTGGCGTTTGCTCGGCCGGTTTAAGGACCACGCAGTTACCGGCGGCGAGGGCCGGGGCGAGTTTCCAGGCGGCCATCAGGATCGGGAAGTTCCACGGAATGATCTGCCCGACCACGCCCAGCGGTTCATGGATGTGATAGGCCACGGTGTTGCCGTCGATCTCGGCGGCGCTGCCTTCCTGGGCGCGGATGCAACCGGCGAAGTAGCGGAAGTGGTCGGCGGCCAGCGGGATGTCGGCATTGAGGGTTTCGCGCACGGCCTTGCCGTTGTCCCAGGATTCGGTGATCGCCAGCACTTCCAGGTTCTGTTCGATGCGATCGGCGATTTTCAGCAGGACCAGCGAGCGAGCCTGGGCGGACGTGGCGCCCCAGGCATCGGCGGCGGCATGGGCAGCGTCCAGGGCCTTTTCGATGTCTTCGGCTGTGGAACGCGGGAATTCGGCAATAGGTTGGCCGTTGACCGGCGATGTATTGGTGAAGTACTGACCTTTGACAGGCGCGACGAACTCGCCGCCGATGTAGTTACCGTATTTGCTCTTGAACGAAACGATAGCGCCTTCAGTACCGGGGTGAGCGTAACGCATGATGGGTTTCTCCTTGGCTTTTGTGCTTATAAGGGAGGACGCGCTAAAGCGCTGCATTAAGCGTAGAGCAAAGGTCGGGCCACTGCGTTGCAGGTCAGGTAAATCAAGGCCTTGCGTGTTTTTTGTCGGACAGATTGGCGGCGTTTGTGACGCTTGCGGTACAACCCCCGTGACACTTTGTACCGTTTGTGGCACAGCTTGTGACCGATGGGTCTTGCCAGCATTGCAATGCGTCGATGGCTGGAGGATGCTGGGCCTCAAATTGCCACACAGGTAATCCTCTGTGGCGAGGGAGCTTGTGTGGCGAGGGGGCTTGCCCCCGTTGGGCAGCGAAGCAGCCCCCAAGCAATTCACCTCGATTTACCAGACACACCGCATGCTCAGGATTTACGACTGCTGCGCAGCCGAACGGGGGCAAGCCCCCTCGCCACAGGAAGTGGCTATAGGTAAGCACTCACCTATCGGGGAGAATAATAAGAAATGCACGATAACCATTTGAGTCGCCATGCCCAGCAAGTGCTGACCGTGACCCAAGGCAAATCCCACCTGCATGGTCCCGGCAGCGATCCGTCCATTGCCCGTTCCTGGCTGCGTTGTCTTGAGGATTATCATCTCGACCCGGCCCTGACCATGGCGCCGACGGTACTGGAGCATGGCCGCGTGCTGGAAAGCCGTGAACGTTTGCAGCAAGTACTGCAGATCGCCGGCACCGAAATGACCAGCCTCCACCAGCAACTTTCCGGCGCTGGCCACGCGGTGCTGCTGACCGATGCTCGCGGGGTGATCCTCAACTGTGTCACAGCGCCTAGCGAACGGAAGATTTTCGAGCGTGCTGGCCTTTGGCTTGGCGCCGACTGGAGCGAAGCCTGCGAAGGTACCAACGGCATCGGCACCTGCCTGGTGGAGCGCCAATCCCTGACCATCCACCAGGACGAACATTTTCGTGGCCGACATACCGGCCTGACTTGCTCGGCGAGCCCGGTGTTTGATCCTCACGGCGAGCTGCTGGCGGTGCTCGACGTGTCTTCGGCGCGTCACGAGGTTTCGCGGCAGAGCCAATTCCACACCATGGCCTTGGTCAATCTGTCGGCGAAGATGATCGAGAGCTGCTATTTCCTGCGTTACTTCGACAATCAATGGTTGCTGCGTTTTCACCTGCAGGCCGAATCTGTCGGGCTGTTCAGCGAAGGGTTGCTGGCGTTTGACGGGGAAGGGCGGATTTGTGCGGTGAACCAGAGTGCGCTGAATTTGCTGGGGCATGTTCGTGGTGGGCTGTTGGGCAAACCGGTGGAGGCATTTTTCGACTGCTCGCTGGATGAATTGCTCGGCCGTGCGAGCGCCAATGCCAGCGCCAGCTGGCCATTGCGCACCCGTGACGGGCGGCGGTTGTTTGCCGTATTGCGCGGGCAGCCGCGCAGTATTCCGGTGCCGGTGGTGCAAAGCCCGATGGTTGCCGAGCGTCCGCGCTTGTCAGGCATTTGCCTGGGCGATGCCGCGTTGCAGGAGGATTTCCGCAAGGCCTTGCGCGTGTTTGAACGGGACGTGCCGTTGCTGATCAATGGCGAAACCGGTTCCGGCAAGGAAGCCTTCGCCAAAGCCGTGCATCAGGCCAGTCAACGGGCAGCAAAATCGTTCGTCGCCCTCAATTGCGCGGCGATCCCCGAAAGCCTGATCGAGAGCGAACTGTTCGGCTATCGCGGCGGCAGTTTCACCGGCGCTCGTAAGGAAGGCATGCGCGGCAAGTTGCAGCAGGCCGATGGCGGTACTTTGTTCCTCGATGAAATCGGTGACATGCCGCTGAGCATGCAGACCCGGCTATTAAGGGTGTTGGAAGACCGTCAAGTGGTGCCGATTGGCGGTGAGCCGGAACCGGTCAATGTGCGGATCATCAGCGCCACTCACCGCAATCTGCTTGAGCGGGTGCAGGACGGCAGTTTTCGCGAGGATTTGTATTACCGGCTCAATGGGCTGGAGGTTGCGTTGCCGGCGCTGCGCGAGCGCGCTGACAAATCACAGTTGCTCGACTTTTTGCTGGCCGAGGAAGCGGGCGGGGAGACGGTGCTGATTGATGCTCCGGCGCGGCAGGCCTTGCTGGATTTTGCCTGGCCGGGGAACGTGCGGCAGTTACGCAATGTGCTGCGGACTCTGGCAGCGCTGTGTGATGGCGGGCGGATCGGGCTGGAGGATTTGCCGGCGATGATTCGCCAGGCCCGGCCGGTGACGGCGTCGGCGGTTGAAGAACCTTCCGAGTATCCGCTGGACGATGCCGAGCGGTTGGCATTGCTGACGGTGCTGGAACAGCAGCGCTGGCATATGACGCATACCGCTGAACAGCTGGGTGTCAGCCGCAATACCCTCTACAGAAAGTTGCGCAAACACGGTATCGCCCGCTCTGTCTGACTGATTGAGTCCTGTGGCGAGGGAGCTTGCTCCCGCTCGGCTGCGCAGCAGTCGTAAAGTCGGCAATCGGGTGATCCGAATGACCGCGTTGACTGGTTTTGGGGCTGCTTCGCAACCCAGCGGGAGCAAGCTCCCTCGCCACCAAAAGCGTGCCGGATCAGCCAAACGGTTGCCTCACGCTCAGCTAAAGAGTGCGATTTTCCCCACCCTAAGCTAACCTGCGGCCATGTTTTACGAGGTCGACTATGCACATTCATATTCTTGGTATCTGCGGCACTTTCATGGGTTCGATGGCGGTTCTGGCCAAAGAGCTGGGCCATCATGTGACGGGCTCCGATGCCAACGTCTATCCGCCAATGAGCACTCAGCTGCAAGCCCAGGGCATTGAGTTGACTCAAGGTTACGACCCGGCGCAGCTCGATCCGGCCCCGGACCTGGTGGTGATCGGCAATGCCATGTCCCGCGGCAACCCGGCCGTCGAATACGTGCTGAACAAAGGCCTGCCGTACGTCTCCGGCCCGCAATGGCTGGCCGATCACGTGTTGCAAGGCCGCTGGGTGCTGGCGGTTGCCGGCACTCACGGCAAAACCACCACCAGCAGCATGCTTGCCTGGGTCCTGGAGCACGCCGGCATGAGCCCGGGTTTCCTGATCGGCGGCGTGCCGCAGAATTTCTCGGTGTCGGCACGTTTGGGCGGCACACCGTTCTTCGTGATCGAAGCCGACGAATACGACAGTGCATTTTTCGACAAGCGCTCGAAATTCGTTCATTACCGCCCGCGTACGGCGATCCTGAACAATCTTGAGTTCGATCACGCCGACATCTTCCCCGATCTGCCGGCCATCGAGCGGCAGTTCCACCATTTGGTGCGGACCATTCCAAGCGAAGGCCTGGTGATCCATCCGACCACCGAACCGGCATTGCTGCGGGTTATCGAAATGGGCTGCTGGACCCCGGTGCAAACCACCGGTGCCGGCGGTCAGTGGCAAGTCAAACTGCTCAGTGAAGACGGCTCGAAATTCGAAGTGATGTTCGAAGGCGCCGTTCAAGGCGCGGTCGAGTGGGACATGACCGGTCAGCACAACGTCGCCAACGCCTTGGCCACCTTGGCCGCCGCTCGTCACGTCGGCGTAGTGCCGTCGATGGGCATCGCTGCACTGAGCGCGTTCAAAAGCGTGAAGCGGCGGATGGAAAAGGTCGCGGAAGTCCGTGGCATCACCATATACGACGACTTCGCCCACCACCCGACCGCCATCGCCACCACCCTCGACGGTCTGCGAAAACGCATTGGCGATGCGCCGTTGATCGCGATCATCGAGCCGCGCTCCAACTCCATGAAGCTTGGCGCGCACCGTGATGGCTTGCCGGAAAGTGTGGTCGATGCCGATCAGGTGATCTGGTATTCCCCGGCCAACCTCGGTTGGGATCTGGGCGCCACTGCGGCGTTGTGCACTGTGCCGTCGATCGTCAGCGATTCGCTGGAAGGCATCATCGAGCGCGTGAAGAGCCAGGCTCAGCCCGGCACTCATGTGGTGATCATGAGCAACGGCGGCTTCGGCGGCCTGCACGGCAAACTCGCCGAGGCGCTGCAATGAACAACGGCCCGGAACGCATCACGCTGGCGATGACCGGCGCTTCGGGCGCCCAGTACGGTTTGCGCCTGCTCGACTGCCTGGTGCGTGAAGACCGCGAGGTACACTTCCTGATTTCCAAGGCTGCGCAACTGGTGATGGCTACCGAGACCGATGTCTCGCTGCCGTCCAAACCACAGATGATGCAAGCCTTCCTCACGGAATACACCGGCGCCGCCGCCGGGCAGATTCGGGTGTACGGCAAGGAAGACTGGATGTCGCCAGTGGCGTCGGGCTCTGGCTCGCCAGCGGCGATGGTGGTGGTGCCGTGTTCCACCGGGACCTTGTCGGCTATCGCGACCGGAGCCTGCAACAACTTGATCGAGCGGGCTGCCGATGTGACGTTGAAGGAGCGCCGCCAGCTGATTCTGGTACCGCGCGAGGCGCCGTATTCGAGCATTCATCTGGAGAACATGCTCAAGCTGTCGAACATGGGCGTGACGATTTTGCCGGCGTCGCCGGGCTTCTATCACCAGCCGCAGACTATCGATGACTTGATCGACTTCGTCGTGGCGCGAATTCTCAACTGTTTGAATATCCCGCAAGACATGCTGCCGCGTTGGGGCGAACACCATTTGAGCAGCGATGAATAAGCTGCTGATCATCCTGCTGGCTTTGCAATTGGCGGGCTGCGCCACCGCGCGCACCCTCGATGCCGCCAAGCCTGGAGCGCCGGTGGTGTATTCGGGGACGCGTCTGGATTTGTATGCGATGAACGGCGGGTGCTGCGCCATGGACCGATTTGGCGCCGAAGCGCCGAGTTATCCGGCTGTTGACCTGCCGGCCAGCGCCTTGCTCGACACGTTGCTGTTGCCGCTGTCGTTGTTGACGGTGATTGGTGTCAGTTTTCAGGCGACTGGCGGATTGTAAGAGAGCCATGTGGCGAGGGGGCTTGCCCCCGTTGGGTCGCGCAGCGGCCCTCCGTTTCTTGAGTCGCCTGGATTTGCGACTGCTTCGCAGCCGAACGGGGGCAAGCCCCCTCGCCACAGGTCCGCTGAATTACTTGCCCAACTTGCGCAACTCATCCGACTCGACAATCCGCACGCCATCCTGCTCTTCCAGCGCCAGGCGCCACATGGCGCGGGCCAGTTGGCAGGCTTCGATGCCGTGATACTTGCCCGGAATCAATTTCGACAATGGGCCGGCAACCCGCTCGCCTAGTCGCGGCTCGACGCGATCGCCCAGCAACAGCGAAGGCCGGCAAATGGTCAGCTGCGGCCAATTCTGCGCGCGCAATGCGTGTTCCATCTCGCCTTTGACCCGGTTGTAGAAAATCGAGGATCTGCGATCGGCACCCAAGGCGCTGATCACGATCAAGTGCCGTGCGCCCATTTCTCGCGCACGTTTGGCGAAAGCCACCACCATGTCCAGATCCACCGCGCGAAACGCTTGCTCGGAGCCGGCCTGTTTGATCGTGGTGCCGAGGCAACAGTAGGCAATGTCGACGCGACCGTTCAATTGCGGCAAAAACACCGCCGGGTCGCCGACCGGGTTTTCCAGGTGAGGATGCTCTGCCAGTGGCCGGCGTGAGGGGGCTAATACCCGTGTAATCGTTGGCTCGTTGAGTAGACGGTCAAGCAAATGTTCACCGGTTAACCCGGTAGCTCCGGCAAGCAATACATGCTGAGGCGTCAAGTACATAGTAATTCCCCCTTGATACTATTCAGCTTAGTTGCTCTTTTCATCCTTGCTGATAGAGACACTTTGCAGTGCCTTTCGTGCCTGTTGTTTGCGCAACAGCTGCCAGTGGCTGAGAACGGTTTTCGGCGCCCAGATCTGTGGCTCGGAAGCTTCGAAGCTGTCGGCCAGTTCACGCTCGGCCACGGTGGCGCTGGCCAGTTTGAAGGCTTGCTCCAGATCGTCGGTCTGGTTCAGCGCCTGGGCGAACAGCGCGTCGCCGAAGTACGTGAAGTTGGCTTCTTCCGAACACCCGAAGGACACTCGATCGGCGCGCGAGGCGGTCATGATCAGGGTGCGTTCGTCCTTGAGGGCGGGAATGAAGCCGCCGGAATAGCACGATGAAATCACGATGATCTTGTCGCGCTTTTTCAGGGGCGCGAGGACGGCGGCGAGTTCGTCGGCCGGCAAGTCGGCCAGTTCCATGCGTGGCTGGTCGAGTACCAGTTCGTGTTCACTGGAGCCATGGCTGGTCAGATAAATGAACAGCAAGTCTTCCGGGCCGCTGCGCTCGGCCAGGGTCTGGGCGGCGCGGCGCAGGTTTTCCCGGGTGGCCATCGGCCGGTCGCCGAGGTGATCGCGATGGTTGACCAGGCGGATCTGGCCGAAGGCGCCGAAACGGCTGGCGAGCATGTTGGCGACGTAGTCTGACTCACGCAGGAACACGCTCTGCTTGCCATCGCCGCCGAGGGTCAAGGTGTACAGTTCGACCGCCGGGGTCGAGGCGGGGACGTTGGCCAGCGCATCGTCGAGCAAGCGTCCCTGGGCCAACAAGCCGAGTTCGAGAGGGTCGGGCAGCAGCTTGCCGTCGGCGTCGCGTACGCGCTGACTATTGACCCAGGTGCCGCTCTGCACCGTGCCATCGGTCAGCACCAAAGTACCTTGGCCCTGATAGTTGTCGCTGTCGAACTGGCCGACATAGAAACTGCCATCAGCCAGGTTCAAGCGACCTTGACCGGTGAAACGCCAATCGCTGAACTGACCGATGTAGTGACTGCCATCGGCGCCGATCAACTCGCCCTTGCCGCTGAGCACGCCTTCCTTGAACTGACCGAGCCAGACATCGCCATCGGCGTTCTCGTAGCGGCCCTTGCCGTGCAGTTGATTGTTCTTGAAACCGCCGACATAGATATCGCCATCGGCGCTGTTGAAGGTGCCATTGCCTTCCAGCTGACCGTCGGCGAAATGCCCGGTGAACTGATTGCCGCTGGCATCGCTGCGCTGGCCTTCGCCGTTGGGTTTGCCGTGGGCGAATTGACCCTGGTACTGGCTGCCGTCTGCGAGTTCCAGACGACCGAGCCCTGAATATTGATCGGCCTTGAATTCGCCGCGGTAGGTCATGGCGTTTTCTTTGAGGGTGCCTTCACCGTCGCGTCGACCCGCCTTGAAACCGCCGGTGTAGCTGCTGCCAGTGGTGGTCAGCGTGCCTTGGCCGTCGAATAGTCCTTGCTGGAATTGCCCGCGATAGACCTCGCCGTTGCTGCCATGCCATTCACCCTGGCCATGCCATTGGCCTTTGTCGAACTGGCCGGCGTACCAGCTGCCGTTCGGGTAATCGATGCGGCCTTCACCTTGCAGCAAACCATTGACCAGATCACCGCGATAGCGTCCGCCGTCCGGCAGGCGGGCATCAGGGGGCAACAGCGATTCGCCATCGCCGCAAGCGGTGAGCAACAGAGTCAAAGCAAGGAGTGCAAGTGAGCGCATAGCGGGATCCGGGCAATTAGGCGACCGAGTATGCCGCAGCTATGTGTCGCATTTATAGAGACACGGCACAGACACGGCGCGAAACAGCGTGAGCTGCTTCGCATCCGGGATGCTTTACACGAAGCAGAGGGACAGTGGCTCGGCGATATATGCCGGTTTGTCCGACCCTTCAATTTCAAGCGTGGCGGTTGCCTTGAGCAACCATTGGCCGGGTTTCTTCTCGATGACCTCGTTCATGTCAACCTTGAGTCGAACCCTGGAATTGACCTTCACAGGCTGGATGAAACGCACGCTGTCCAGACCATAGTTGACTACCATCTTTGCGCCTTCGGGCAGGATGAGGATGTCTTCCATCAGTTTGGGGATCAGCGACAACGACAGGAAACCATGGGCGATGGTGCTGCCAAAAGGTGTTTGCGCGGCTTTGACCGGGTCGACATGGATGAACTGATAATCACCTGTGGCTTCTGCGAACAGGTTGATGCGTTCCTGGTCGATGGTGAGCCATTCGGAACGTCCGAGTTCCTTGCCGACATAATCTTTGAGCTCTGCAACTGGAACATAGGGCATTGAGACTCTCCTTGGGTCATCGGTTTTATAGTTTTCGAGTGGGGGGATTTGACCTCCCTGCGAACCACTTTAGATCAACATGGCAAATTGCTCCGGTCAACTATCCATGCTTTTGGCGAATGCCGATTCATAGCGTTGGCGTGCTTATAATGCCGGGCCCCTTCTTTGTGGGGAGCACGCGTGGGAGAGAATGGATGTTGTTACGTGGCCTGACCTGGCTGGTGCTTTTTCAATTGCTCGGCACCGCCCTCAACCATTTGTTTTTGCCGGTACTACCGGGGCCGATCATTGGCCTGCTGTTGCTACTGGGATATCTGATTATTCGCGGTCAAGTCGGCGAGCCGCTGAACCTCGCGGCCAGCAGCCTGCTGCGTTATCTGCCGTTGCTGCTGGTGCCGCCAGCGGTGGGCGTGATGGTTTACGCCGCCGATATCGCCGCGGATTTCTGGGCGATCACCGGTGCGCTGGTGTTGTCGCTGCTGCTATCGATGGCCTTCGCCGGCGTATTGATGCAGCGCCTGGTCAGGCGTCACGCTCATCGCGAGGACGACCAATGATTTTCGATTGGCAGGGCGCCTGGGCGTCGGTGATTCATCATCCATTGTTCGGTATCGGCATTACGTTGGGCGCGTATCAATTGGTGCTGGCGGCATACGAGAAAACCCGCTGGATTTTTCTGCAACCGGTACTGGTTTCCATGTTGCTGGTCATTGTTGTCCTGGTGGGTTGCGGCCTGAGCTACGCCGAATATCGCAAGAGCACCGAGATCCTCAGCATCTTGCTCGGGCCGGCCACTGTTGCGCTGGCGGTACCGCTGTACCTCAATCTGCGGCGGATCCGGCAGTTGTTCTGGCCGATATTTACTACGCTGGTGATAGGCGGCGTGGTCGCCACGGGCATGGGTGTGTTGCTGGGTTGGGGCTTCGGCGCCGAACACATGATCCTGATGACCATGGCACCCAAATCGGTCACCTCGCCGATTGCCATGCTGGTGGCAGAGCAGATTGGTGGCGTCGCGGCGCTGGCGGCGGTGTTCGTGTTGATTACCGGGGTAATCGGGGCGATCTTCGGGCCGGGTCTTTTGACTCGTCTCGGTGTCCACAGCCCAGAGGCTCGAGGCATGGCCCTGGGCATGACCGCTCATGCGGTCGGCACCTCGGTGGCCTTGCAGGAGAGTGAAGAATGCGGTGCCTTTGCGGCGCTGGCGATGAGTCTGATGGGCGTAGCCACGGCGGTATTCCTGCCGTTGGCGGTGTCGATGGTGGTGTAAGGAAATGTCTATGAGTCTGCCGCTTTTTCCGCTGAACACGGTGTTGTTTCCGGACTGCATCCTCGACTTGCAGATCTTCGAGGCGCGCTACCTGGACATGATCGGTCGCTGCATGAAACAGGGCGGCGGCTTCGGCGTGGTGTGCATCCTCGACGGCGAAGAAGTCGGCATCGCCCCTGAAGGCTACGCACGGGTCGGGTGCGAGGCGCTGATCACCGATTTTCATCAGCAAGACAATGGCCTGCTGGGCATTCGGGTGAAAGGCGGGCGGCGCTTTCATGTGGTGCGTACCGAGGTGCAGCGCGACCAGTTGATCGTCGCCGAAGTCGAATGGCTCAAAGATGAACCCGAACAACCGCTACAGGATGAAGACGCTGACCTGGTCGCGCTGCTCAAGGCCTTGGCGGAACATCCGATGGTCGAAGCGCTGAACATGGGCACCGAAGCGACGGGGCAACAGTCGCTGGCCAATCAGTTGGCGTACCTGTTGCCGTTTGCCGAGGTGGACAAGATAGACCTGCTGCAACTTGATGATCCGCAGCAGCGCCTGGATGCGATTCAGGCGTTGCTGGATGAGTTGCAGGGTGAGTTGTTTGCCTGATGTCCGCTAAAAAGATCGTAGCCTTCGGCAGCTCCTACATTAAATTGGTGTACACCCTGTAGGAGCTGCCGAAGGCTGCGATCTTTTGATCTTTTGATCTTTTCAGTACGCGTATCTCAACATCGCATGCGGCATGTGCCTCAACACAAAGAAACCGAACAACGCCACCAACGACGGTAATACCAGCCACCAGATTTTCGGCGGCATGGCGTCGAGCGAAGTCTGGCGTTGAGTCAGCCAAAGGCTGGCCGCGCACACGCACGCCGCCAACATCGCGCCGGCCAGTACATCGGTCGGCCAGTGCGCGCCCAGGTACACCCGTGACAAGGCAATCATAAGCGCTGGCAAGCAGCCCACCAACAACCAGGTCAGGCGCATGCGCGGCGGTTGTCCGCGCCCGGCCAACACCGCGAGCGTCAAGAACAGCGCGAAAGAGCCCGAGGCATGGCCGCTGGGCATGCTGTAGCTGGTCAGCGGGTCGCTCAGCACTTCCGGGCGCACGCGGGCGAAAAAGTGCTTGGTCGCGGTATTGCCCAGTGCGGTGAAAAGCAAAGTGCCGCCTGCGAAAAGCGCGTGCCGCCATTGTCGTGTCAGCAACAGCAAGACTGTCAGCAGCGCGCTGAACATGAACATGTTGCGGAATTCGCCGATCAGCGTGAACACCACGGCCACTTCATCGAGCACCGGGCTGCGGTGTTCCTGTATCAGGGTCATCAATCCTTGGTCGAGGGCGGTCAGGTGCGGGTAGCCGATGAACAGACCGATCAGGATCAACAGGCTCATGCTGCTGATCCAGATGGTCGCCCGGCGATGGCGGCGCAGGCTGCTGTTTGCGCTCAGACCGACCATCACCGCAATGCTGCCGGCGACAATTGCGGCTTCAGGCCAGAAACCTTCCGGCAATGGCAAGCGGATCGCTGCCCCGGTGGCCCAGCCCGGCAGGAGATAGGCGATGCTCCAGCCTGCGGCAGCCAACAGGCTGACGACGGCGAAGCGCGGGAAGGGCATGTCGCACATCCCGGCAACCATCGGTAGCATCGGCCGCAAGGGGCCGATAAAGCGGCCGACCAACAGGCTGGCGATGCCATAACGCTGGAAATACGCCTCGGCCCCGGCCATCCATTCCGGATGATGGCGCAACCCCGGCAGGCGACGGATGTTCTGGTGGAAATGTCGCCCTAAAAAGTATGAAACGATGTCGCCCAGCACGCCGCCGAGGAAACCCAATAGCAGCGTTTCACCCAATGACAACGCGCCACTGCCGGCCAGCACCGCCACGGCAAACAGCAATACTGTGCCGGGCACGATCAGCCCGGCAATCGCCAGGCATTCAATGCAAGCCACAATGAACACTGCCGCGGCCAACCACTGCGGATTGACCGTCAGCCAACCGGTCACGCTATCGAGCCATGGGCCCATAAAAACAACTCCATCGAATAATCAATTGGCCTCAAGGGACAAACGCAATCTTCAAAACGCTACAGGTCTCATGTGGGAGCGAGCCTGCTCGCGATAGCGGATTGTCAGACGACATCTACTTCGACGATCAGTCTGCTATCGCGAGCAGGCTCGCTCCCACAATGGATTTTCAATAATTCAGGACAACAAAAAATAATCGCGCCCTTCGACTTGCCCCCGGCGCAGCGGGTTGCGCGTGCAATAAAGTGCGTAAGCCGCATCAACAAAACGGTACATCAAGTGTTCGTCGCGCCCGTGGGGAATGCCCAGGCGTGTGGTCTGGATAATGTGGCCGGGCGCCGGCCCGACATCTTCCACCAGCAGTACTTCATGGTCGAAGCGCTTGGCGTCCCAGACCGGCACCTTCAGCCCCAGCGCCTTGCAAAGCAGCGTCTGCCCGGCACACAGCTTTTGTGAGGGGCGAGGGCGGCCCTGAGCATCGGGATTGTTCAATAGCATCTGCGCCAGACTCGCTGGCCCGCTCAGTTCATCGACCCACGGATAGGCTGATTTGATCAATACCGCATTACCCGGACCCTGAGCGCTGAAGTTCAACGAATCGCCACCGCGCGCGTAATACATATAGATGTGGCCGCCATCCAGAAACAAAGCCTTACGCTTTTCTGTGTAGCCAAGGGAGGCGTGGCTGCCTTTTTCTTCGCAGTAATAGGCTTCGGTCTCGATGATCCGGGCACTGAGCCACAGGTCGCCGACCTTATGGCGGATGATTTTGCCCAGTAAATCCCGGGCCAGCGTTTGGGCATCGCGGTCGAAAAATGCATCCGGCAACCCCGTGGGCTGGCGCGTAGCGGACGCAGAAACAGGCAGGTTGGTCATGATGAACAGCGTTTATCAGGGCTGATGGAGCCGTGATGATAACAATATGCGGCTTAATCACGGCTGAACGTCGGCAAATTGCGCTCCATTTCGACCATCCGCCTGTCACCGCTGTTAGTCCCGGGACGCGACAGCTATAATCTGCCGCTTTACTCTTTACCAAGACCTTAGCAAAGACCATTGCAGACCATGACTGAGTCCGTTCTTGACTACATGACCCGTTTGGGTCGCGCCGCCCGCGAAGCTTCCCGCGTGATCGGCCGTGCCAGCACCGCGCAGAAAAACCGCGCCTTGCAGGCGGCTGCCAATGCGCTGGACGCTGCACGCGCCGAGCTGACCGCGGCCAATGAACTGGATTTGACCACCGGCCGCGCCAATGATCTGGAACCTGCTTTGCTGGAACGCCTGGCACTGACCCCGGAGCGCATCGACGGCATGATCGTCGGTTTGCGTCAGGTCGCGGCACTGCCGGACCCGGTGGGTGCGATCCGCGACATGAGTTATCGCCCGTCGGGCATCCAGGTCGGCAAGATGCGCGTGCCATTGGGCGTGATCGGGATCATCTACGAATCACGGCCGAACGTGACCATCGATGCCGCCAGCCTGTGCCTGAAGTCTGGCAACGCGACCATCCTGCGTGGCGGCTCCGAGGCGATTCATTCCAACCGTGCCATTGCCGCCTGCATCCAGCGCGGCCTGGCCGAGGCCGGTCTGCCGGCCGCCGTGGTGCAAGTGGTCGAAACCACCGACCGTGCGGCCGTCGGCGCATTGATCACCATGCCGGAATACGTCGATGTCATCGTGCCCCGCGGTGGTCGTGGCCTCATCGAACGAGTCAGTCGCGATGCCCGCGTGCCCGTCATCAAGCACCTGGACGGCATCTGTCACGTCTACGTCAGTGCCCACGCCGATCTGCCGAAAGCCCAGCGCATTGCGTTCAATGCCAAGACTTACCGTTACGGTATCTGTGGCGCCATGGAAACCCTGCTGGTGGATCAGGCAGTCGCCAATGAGTTCCTGCCGTCGATGGCTGCCCAGTTCCGCGAAAAAGGCGTCGAACTGCGCGGTTGCGAGCGCACCCGGGCGATCATCGAGGCTGTTGCGGCCACTGAAGAAGACTGGCACACCGAATACCTGGCGCCGATCCTTTCGATTCGCGTGGTCGACGGTCTGGATCAGGCCATCGAGCACATTAACAAGTACGGCTCCCATCACACCGATTCGATCGTCAGCGAAAACCTGGCCGACACCCGGCGTTTCGTGGCTGAAGTCGATTCGTCTTCGGTAATGATCAATACGCCGACGTGCTTTGCCGATGGCTTCGAATACGGATTGGGTGCCGAGATTGGCATTTCTACTGATAAGCTGCACGCCCGCGGCCCGGTGGGCCTCGAAGGGCTGACCTGCGAGAAGTACATCGTGGTCGGTGACGGTCAGTTGCGCGGCCAGGAGTCGCTCTGACTTGGGCGACTTCGACCCGTCAGCCCAAGTGACCGCCAGCGAGTCCCAGCCTCGACGCATTGGCGTGTTGGGCGGGACCTTCGACCCGGTGCACATCGGCCATTTGCGCGGTGCATTGGAAGTCGCCGAATCGCTGGCGCTCGATGAATTGCGTCTGACACCCAGTGCCAGGCCGCCTCATCGCGGTACGCCGCAGGTGTCGGCGAAGGACCGTCTGGCGATGGTCAAGTGCGCGGTGGCCGGTGTGCCACCGTTGGTAGTGGACGCCCGCGAATTGCAGCGGGACAAACCGTCCTACACCATCGACACCCTGGAACTGATGCGCGCCGAACTGGCCGCCCCAGACCAGGTTTTTCTACTTTTGGGCTGGGACGCATTTTGCGGCCTGCCCACTTGGCACCGCTGGGAAGAGTTGCTCCAGCATTGCCACATCCTGGTGCTGCAACGCCCGGATGCCGACAGCGAACCGCCGGATGCCTTGCGCAACCTGCTGGCAGCGCGCTCGGTGAGCGACCCGCTGGCCCTCAAAGGGCCGAGCGGACAGATTGCATTCGTCTGGCAGACGCCGCTCGCGGTATCCGCCACCCAGATCCGTCAACTGCTGGCCAGCGGTAAGTCGGTACGTTTCCTGGTGCCCGACGCGGTCCTGGCCTACATCGATGCGCACGGGCTTTACCGTGCGTCGAACTGAAAAAGGGCGCGCTTCAAGGCACGTGAATGCGTGTATCGAAGCGCCCGAACACACGAGCAAAACGAGTTTTATATGACTGACAAAGACGTAAACAAAGTAAAGCGCAAGGGCACGTTCAAGAGCGCTCCGCTGCCAGTAGTGGCCAATACCGGCCCGGAACTGCGCGGCGAAGAGCTGGTCAAGGTTGCCGTAGCGGCCCTGGAAGACGTCAAGGCCCAGGATGTTCTGGTGATCGACGTTCGTGAAAAGCAGAGCATCACTGATTTCATGATCATCGCTACCGGTACTTCCAACCGCCAGATCGGCGCGATGCTGGATAAGGTCCGCGAGGCGGTCAAGGCTCAGGGCGTCAAGCCGTTGGGTGAAGAAGGCAAGGGCGACAGCGACTGGGTGCTGCTGGATATGGACGACGTCATCGTGCACATGATGACTGCCAGCGCTCGCCAGTTCTATGACCTGGAGCGTTTGTGGCAGGGTGCCGAGCAGAGCCGTGCCGGCAGCGCCGCGCACCACAGCCCGGAAAACACCCATGAGCATTTCATCAAGCTCAACAAAGACCAGCAATAAGGGACCGCTGTGCGACTGCGACTGATCGCCGTCGGTTCACGCATGCCCAAATGGGTGGAAGAAGGCTGGCATGAATATGCCAAGCGTCTTCCGTCCGAGCTGGCGCTGGAACTGGTGGAAATTCCGCTCAACACTCGCGGCAAGAACGCCGACGTGGCGCGCTTTATCCGTCAGGAAGGCGAAGCCATGCTGGCCAAGGTCGGGCCGAATGAGCGCATTGTCACCCTCGAAGTCCACGGCAAGCCCTGGAGCACCGAGCAACTGGCGGTTGAGCTCGATCGCTGGCGGCTGGACTCGCGCACGGTGAATTTCATGGTCGGCGGCCCCGAAGGGCTGGCGCCGGAAGTCTGTGCCCGGGCGGATCAACGCTGGTCGTTGTCACCGTTGACGTTGCCGCACCCGCTGGTGCGGATTCTGATCGGCGAACAGCTGTATCGTGCCTGGACAGTGTTGTCCGGCCACCCTTACCACAAGTAGTTCTGCCCTCATGCCCCAGCCGATCCGTATCAAGGACCACGAAAAAGACGCCCGTCTGGTGCGTGGCCGCGTCGTGTTCGGGGCCATTGCAGTGGTGGCGCTGATTGGCGTGCTGATCGCGCGGCTGTATTTCCTTCAGGTGATCCAGTACGAGTACCACTCGACACTGTCGGAAAACAACCGCGTCCACGTACAGCCGATTCCGCCGACTCGCGGGTTGATCTTCGACCGCAATGGCGTGGTGGTGGCCGATAACCGGCCCAGCTTCAGCCTGAGCATGACCCGCGAACGCTCCGGTGACTGGCAGCAAGTGCTCGACGTGATCGTTGAAGTGCTGGAGCTGACGCCCGAGGACCGGGTGATTTTCGAGAAGCGCATGCGTCAGGGGCGCCGACCGTTTGAGCCGGTGCCAATCCTGTTCGAACTGAGCGAAGAGCAGATCGCCCGCATCGCGGTGAACCAGTTCCGCCTGCCTGGTGTGGAAGTGGTCGCGCAGCTGGTGCGGCATTACCCGCAGGGCGCGCACTTTGCGCACTCGGTGGGTTACATGGGGCGGATCAACGAGAAAGAGCTCAAGACGCTCGATCCGGTGAGTTACAGCGGCACCCATCAAATTGGTAAAACCGGCATCGAGCGGTTTTACGAGCCCGAGCTGCACGGTCAGGTCGGTTACGAAGAAGTCGAGACCAACGCCCGTGGCCGCGTGTTGCGGGTGCTCAAACGTACCGAGCCGATTTCCGGCAAGGACATCGTCCTGAGCCTGGACATCAAATTGCAGGAAGCCGCCGAAGCCGCGCTCGGCGGTCGTCGTGGCGCGGTAGTGGCGCTGGACCCGAAAACCGGCGAAGTCCTGGCGATGGTCAGTCAGCCGAGTTTTGACCCGAACCTGTTCGTCACCGGCATCAGTTTCAAAGCCTATTCCGAGTTGCGCGATTCCATCGACCGGCCATTGTTCAACCGCGTGTTGCGCGGTCTGTACCCGCCGGGCTCGACGATTAAACCGGCGGTGGCAATTGCCGGCCTGGATGCGGGCGTGGTCACCGCATCGACCCGGGTCTACGACCCCGGTTACTACCAACTGCCCAATTACGATCACAAATACCGTAACTGGAACCGTACCGGCGACGGTTACGTGGATCTGGACACGGCGATCATGCGGTCCAACGACACCTACTTCTATGACCTGGCGCACAAGCTGGGGATTGATCGGTTGTCGGCTTACATGAGCAAATTCGGTATTGGTCAGAAGGTCTCTCTCGACATGTTCGAAGAGTCGCCGGGGTTGATGCCGACCCGGGAATGGAAGCGCGCAACCCGTCGTCAGGCCTGGTACCCGGGCGAAACGCTGATTCTCGGGATCGGTCAGGGCTACATGCAGTCCACTCCGTTGCAGTTGGCGCAGGCCACGGCGCTGGTGGCCAACAAGGGTGTGTGGAATCGTCCGCATTTGGCCAAGACCCTCGAAGGTGCGAAGCCGGTGGACGAAAATCCGATGCCGGACATCATTTTGCGCGACCCGTCGGACTGGACCAAGGTCAACCACGGCATGCAGCAGGTGATGCACGGTGCCCGCGGTACGGCGCGCAAGGCATCCATCGGTGCTCAATACCGGATTGCCGGCAAAAGTGGTACGGCCCAGGTGGTCGCGATCAAGCAGGGCGAAAAGTACGACCGCTCCAAGGTTCAGGAGCGTCACCGCGACCACGCCTTGTTTGTCGGCTTCGCGCCGGCCGACAACCCGCAAATCGTGGTGTCGGTGATGGTCGAGAACGGCGAGTCCGGTTCCGGCGTCGCCGCGCCAGTGGTGCGTCAAGTCATGGACGCCTGGCTCCTGGACCAGGACGGCCGACTGAAAGCCGAATACGCCAGCCCTATCAGTGCGGAGGCTACGGCCCGTGAAGAGTAATTTCGATCGCATCCTCTCCAGCGAGGATGTGATGCGTCGCCGTGCGACGCTGTTGCAACGCATGCACATCGACGGCCCGTTGCTGATCCTGCTGTTGACCCTCGCGGCCGGCAGCCTGTTCGTGCTGTATTCGGCCAGCGGCAAAAGCTGGGATCTGCTGGCCAAGCAAGCCACCTCCTTCGGCATCGGCCTGGTGTCGATGATCGTCATCGCCCAGTTCGAGCCGCGTTTCATGGCCCGTTGGGTGCCGGTCGGTTATGTGATCGGCGTGCTGTTGCTGGTGGTGGTGGATGTCATGGGCCACAACGCCATGGGTGCCACGCGCTGGATCAACATTCCCGGGGTGATCCGCTTCCAGCCCTCGGAATTCATGAAGATCCTGATGCCGGCGACCATCGCCTGGTACCTGTCCAAGCGCACCTTGCCACCGCAGCTCAAGCATGTGGGCGTCAGTCTGTTTCTGATCGGGTTGCCATTCATCCTGATCGTGCGTCAGCCCGACCTCGGCACTTCGCTGCTTATTCTCGCCGGTGGCGCGTTCGTTCTGTTCATGGGCGGCCTGCGCTGGCGCTGGATTCTCAGCGTAATTGCCGCGGCGGTGCCGGTGGCGGTCGGCATGTGGTACTTCATCATGCACGACTACCAGAAGCAGCGAATCCTGACCTTCCTCGACCCAGAGAGCGATCCGTTGGGCACGGGCTGGAACATCATTCAGTCGAAAGCAGCCATCGGTTCCGGTGGCGTGTTCGGCAAAGGCTGGTTGCTTGGCACCCAGTCGCACCTGGACTTCCTGCCGGAAAGCCACACCGACTTCATTATTGCGGTGATGGGCGAAGAGTTCGGCCTGGTGGGCATCTGCGCATTGTTGCTGATTTACCTGTTGTTGATCGGTCGCGGGCTGGTGATTACCGCCCAGGCGCAGACATTGTTCGGCAAATTGCTCGCGGGCAGCCTGACCATGACGTTTTTTGTTTACGTTTTCGTCAACATCGGTATGGTCAGTGGCCTGTTGCCGGTTGTGGGGGTGCCGTTGCCGTTCATTAGCTACGGAGGAACTTCGCTGGTGACGCTACTGTCAGCGTTTGGGGTTTTGATGTCGATCCATACCCATCGCAAGTGGATCGCACAGGTTTGAATAAGGTGAAGATTTCAATGCAAGTAATGCGTGGCTGGGCGACTCGATACGCACCGTGGGTCGGCCTGGTAAGCATCCTTGGTACCGCGCAGCAAGCGTGGGCCGGCGATTACGAAGGCTCACCCCAGGTGGCCGAGTTCGTCGGTGAAATGACCCGCGACTATGGCTTTGCCGGTGAACAGCTGATGGGCGTGTTCCGCGAAGCCGAGCGCAAACAGTCGATTCTGGACGCGATTTCCAAGCCCGCCGAACGGGTTAAGCAGTGGAAAGAATATCGCCCGATGTTCATCACCGATGCGCGCATCGCCCGTGGCGTGGACTTCTGGCGTCAGCACGAAGCGATCCTGGCTCGTGCCGAGCAGGAATACGGTGTGCCGGCGCAGGTCATCGTCTCGATCATCGGCGTGGAGACCTTCTTTGGTCGAAATACCGGCAATTTCCGGGTGATCGATGCCTTGTCGACCCTGGGTTTCGACTATCCTCCCCGTGCCGAATTCTTCCGCAAGGAATTGCGTGAATTCCTGCTGCTGGCCCGTGAAGAGCAGGTCGATCCGTTGACCCTCAAAGGCTCCTATGCCGGGGCCATGGGCTTGCCGCAATTCATGCCGAGCAGTTTTCGCGCCTATGCGGTGGATTTTGACGGTGACGGCCACATTAATATCTGGACCAACCCGGTTGATGCCATCGGCAGCGTCGCCAGTTATTTCAAGCGTCACGGCTGGGTCGCCGGCGAACCTGTGGTCAGCCGCGCCGATGTGCGCGGCGATCAGGTAGATGAAGGTTTGACCGCAGGTATCGAGCCGACGAAAACTGTCGGGGAGTTGCGGGCGCTGGGCTGGTCGAGTCATGATGCGCTGCGCGATGATATGCCGGTCACGGCTTTCCGCCTGGAAGGTGACAATGGCCCTGAATACTGGATGGGTCTGACGAATTTTTACGCAATCACGCGTTATAACCGCAGCGTGATGTACGCCATGGCCGTACATCAACTGTCTGAACAGCTGGTCCAAGCACGGGGCGTCAAGTAATGCGGGCATTGCCTATGAATAAACCCCTGAAGCTCATGGCGTTCGCCGCGTTGACGGTTCTGGTCGCCAGTTGTTCGACCAGTCGCGCGCCGGCTCAGAAGTCCCCGACCGCCGTTCGTTCGGCACCTGGCCTGGATATCAACCGGGCTCACAAGGATGGCGCACCCTGGTGGGACGTCGACGTAACGCGCATTCCAGATGCCACGCCGACCCTGCACAGCGGTCCTTATAAAGCCAACCCGTACACGGTGCTGGGCAAGACTTATTTCCCGATGCAAGAATCCAGGACCTACGTGGCGTCGGGCACTGCGTCCTGGTACGGCACCAAATTCCATGGCCAGAACACCGCCAACGGCGAAGTGTATGACCTGTACGGCATGAGCGCAGCGCACAAGACCCTGCCACTGCCAAGTTACGTTCGGGTGACTAACCTGGACAACAACAAGACGGTCATCCTGCGGGTCAACGACCGCGGGCCGTTCTATTCGGACCGGATCATCGACTTGTCCTACGCGGCCGCCAAGAAACTCGGCTATGCCGAAACCGGTACGGCGCGGGTCAAGGTCGAAGGCATCGACCCGCAGCAATGGTGGGCAGCCAAAGGTCGCCCGGCGCCTTTAATGCTTAACGAGCCGAAAGTCGCACAAAATAGCGCGCCGGTGATGACGGCATCGGCCGGCACCGTCGAGCAATGGACCCCACCGCCGCAGCAACACGCCGCGGCCGTAGTGCCCGTGCAGATCGATGCAAAAAAAAACGCTTCTGTACCAGCCTCTGGCCAGTATCTGCAGGTGGGCGCGTTCGCCAACCCGGACGCTGCAGAACTCCTGAGATCGAAGCTCAGCGGGATGGTGAGCGCTCCGGTGTTCATCAGCTCGATCGTGCGTAACCAACAGACACTGCATCGGGTGCGCCTGGGGCCGATCGGCTCGCCGGGTGAAATCCAGCAAGTGCAAAACAGCGTGCGGCTGGCCAATCTCGGTTCGCCGAGCCTGGTCAGCGCCGAGTAACACGTAGTACTTGATTGACGGTTCGCTTGCGGTTTGGGGGGCGAACCGGGTTGTTGGCTCGTTGAAGAACAAAAGCCCGGCAAGGGTTGCAGAGTGAGCAACTGAACACGCGACAACTTTTTAGAGAGTTGTCTGATTAGTTTTGCCCTAGGGCAGTTTCCATTAGCGATTTCGAGAGACGGATGAACATCACCACCTTTGCCAAACGCCTGTGCCTGCTAGTCCCGCTGCTTCTCTCACCCGCGGCTTTCGCGGCCGAGATAATGCCGTCGCCACCGCAACTGGCCGCCAAAGCCTACGTACTCATGGACGCCAGCAGTGGCAACGTGCTGGTAGAGAACAATGGTGACCAGCGTCTGCCACCGGCCAGCCTGACCAAGCTGATGACCGCTTACATCGCGACCCTGGAAATCCGTCGTGGCCAGATCGGCGAAAACGATCCGGTGACCGTCAGCGAGAACGCCTGGCGTACCGGCGGTTCGCGGATGTTCATCAAGGTGGGTTCGCAAGTCACCGTCAGTGATCTGCTGCACGGCATCATCATTCAGTCGGGTAACGACGCCAGTGTTGCGCTCTCCGAGCACATCGCCGGCAGCGAAGACGCGTTCGCCGACATGATGAACAAAACCGTGGCCGACCTGGGCATGACCAACAGCCACTTCATGAACCCGACCGGTCTGCCAAACCCTGAGCACTACTCGTCGGCTCACGACATGGCCGTGCTGGCTCGCGCGATCATCCACGAAGACCCGGCTCACTATGCGATCTACTCGCAGAAAGAGTTCTTCTGGAACGGCATCAAGCAACCTAACCGCAACCTGCTGCTATGGCGTGACAAGACCGTCGACGGTCTGAAAACCGGTCACACCGACGAAGCCGGCTACTGCATGGTGTCTTCGGCTGTACGTGATGGCATGCGCCTGATCGCCGTGGTGTTCGGCACCAACAGCGAAGTGGCCCGTGCTGCTGAAACCCAGAAGCTGCTGACTTACGGTTTCCGCTTCTTCGAAACCCAGACCTTCTATCAGAAAGGCGCCGAGCTGGCCCAGGCACCTGTCTGGAAAGGCACCACCAATCAAGTCAAGGCGGGCCTGGCTCAAGACCTGACCATGACCCTGCCAAAAGGCCAGCTGAAAAAGCTCGCCGCCAGCATGACCATGACCCCGCAACTGGTCGCGCCAATCGCCAAGGGCGATGTGATCGGTAAAGTCGAAGTGAAACTGGACGACAAAGTGGTGCACAGCGCCGACCTGATCGCTCTGGACGCGGTTGACGAGGGTGGTATCTTCCGCCGCATGTGGGATAGCATCCGTCTATTCTTCTACGGCTTGTTCAACTGAATTAGTGTGGACCTGCATGGCCCCGTTCCAATCCGGAGCAGGGCCATGTCCGTTGCCACGGCTTACGAGGCCGTTACGCCATGACAGAAACTGAAGTAAAGGCGCCAAAAATCGAATTCCCCTGCGCGGATTACCCGATCAAGGTAATCGGCGACACCGGCGTGGGTTTCAAGGACAAGATCATTGCGATCCTTGAGAAACACGCGACCGTTGACCACAACACCTTTGCCGAACGGCAGAGTACCAACGGCAAGTACACGACCATCCAGTTGCACATCATCGCCACCGGCCAGGAACAGCTGTACGACATCAACAGCGAGTTGCGGGCTACCGGTTTCGTGCACATGGTGCTGTGATGTCTGGCACGCTGGGCTTTCGCGAGCTCGGCCAGATGGCTTACGAGCCGGTCTGGCATGCCATGCAGCGCTTCACCAACGAACGCGGCAGCGATGCCGCCGACGAAATCTGGCTGGTGGAACATCCGCCGGTGTTCACTCAGGGCCAGGCTGGCAAGGCCGAGCACCTGCTGCTGCCGGGGGATATTCCGGTGGTGAAGGTCGACCGCGGTGGTCAGGTGACTTATCACGGTCCCGGCCAACTGGTGGCCTACCTGTTACTGGACGTGCGCAAGCTGGGGTTCGGCGTGCGTGATCTGGTCAGCCGCATGGAGCAATGCCTGATCGAGCTGCTGGCCAGCTACGGCGTGACCGCGGTGGCCAAGCCGGATGCGCCGGGTGTCTATGTCGATGGCGCGAAAATCGCTTCTCTGGGTCTGCGGATCCGCCACGGTTGCTCCTTTCATGGCCTGGCCTTGAACGTGGATATGAACCTGGAACCGTTTCGACGGATTAATCCCTGCGGCTACGCCGGGCTGGCAATGACCCAGCTGTGCGATCACGCAGGATCGATTGAATTTGCCGAGGTAAGTGCCCGGCTGCGCGCGCAGCTCGTCAAACACCTCGACTATGCTGAGCAGACGACCCTAACGGGCGGAATCGACTGATATGACTACTGATGCAGTGCAAACCATGATCCCGACGCTCGATGTCACCGAGCGTCCGGCCCCGCGTGCCAAGGTTGAAGCCGGCGTCAAGCTGCGCGGCGCCGAGAAGGTTGCACGCATCCCGGTGAAGATCATCCCGACCACTGAACTGCCGAAGAAACCCGACTGGATTCGCGTGCGCATCCCGGTTTCCCCGGAGGTCGACCGCATCAAGGCCCTGCTGCGTAAACACAAGCTGCACAGCGTGTGCGAAGAGGCGTCCTGCCCGAACCTGGGCGAGTGCTTCTCCGGTGGTACCGCGACCTTCATGATCATGGGTGACATCTGCACCCGTCGCTGCCCGTTCTGCGACGTTGGTCATGGTCGTCCGAAGCCACTGGACGTCAACGAGCCGGAAAGCCTGGCCATTGCCATCGCCGACCTGAAACTCAAGTACGTCGTAATCACCTCGGTAGACCGCGACGACCTGCGTGACGGCGGTGCCCAGCATTTTGCCGATTGCATCCGCGAAATCCGCAAACTGTCGCCGAACGTGCAGCTCGAAACCCTGGTCCCGGACTACCGTGGCCGCATGGACGTCGCGCTGGAAATCACCGCCGCCGAGCCGCCTGATGTGTTCAACCACAACCTGGAAACCGTGCCGCGCCTGTACAAGGCTGCGCGTCCGGGTTCGGATTACCAGTGGTCGCTGACCCTGCTGCAACGCTTCAAGCAGATGATGCCGCACATTCCGACCAAGTCCGGTTTGATGCTGGGCCTGGGCGAAACCGACGAAGAAGTCATCGAAGTCATGAAGCGCATGCGCGAACACGACATCGACATGCTGACCCTGGGCCAGTACCTGCAACCGTCCCGCAGTCACTTGCCGGTCCAGCGCTTCGTACACCCGGACACCTTCGCCTGGTTCGCCGAGGAAGGTTACAAGATGGGCTTCAAGAACGTTGCTTCCGGGCCGCTGGTACGCTCCTCGTACCACGCTGACGAGCAGGCGAAACTGGTCAAGGCCGAGCTGATGTCGTCCTGATCCCGTTTTGAGAGCAAAAAAGGCCCGCAAGGCTTCCAGGCCTTGCGGGCCTTTTTTTAGCAGTGCTCACGGCGATTACAGTCTTTTCCTGCAAACCGTGGTGCGATTGACCCTCTTCTGTTTATTCCCGTTCCTGACTACTGTGTGCTGAAGCGTTCACAGGGAGAATCATGGATGACTGCTCGACCGACCCACACCCTTTGTCCACATGCCCCCGTTCCGGCCTTGCCGCCTACAGGGCTGATTGGCGTGATCGCGCCCGCCGGCCCCGCAGCGCTGGACACCGATAAAGCCATCGGCTGGATGCGCGCTCGCGGCTATTCGCTGCGCGTGTTTCCCGGCGTTTATGAGCAAGAGGGTTATCTGGCTGGCAGTGATGATGTGCGGCTCAATGATTTGCATGGCGCATTCGCCGACAGCGAGGTCGATGCCATCATCTGTCTGCGTGGCGGTTACGGTACACCGCGTTTGCTTGATCGCATCGATTTCGAATTACTGCGCAACAACGCCAAGCCCTTTATCGGCTACAGCGACGTTACTGCACTGCACTCGGCCATCAGTCGTTATGCCGGGTTCGTGACCTTCCATGGCCCGATGCTCAACGCTGACCTGCTGGGTGACAAGCAGCAACCCACCGAGTTCTCGTTTTTCAACATGCTGCGCGGGCAGGTGAAGGCGGGCAGTGTGCTTTCTCACCCGGTGGCCTGGCCGTTGACCACAATCGAGCCCGGCATCGCTCACGGGCGTTTGCTGGGGGGCAATCTGTCGATGATCGCCGCGACCATGGGCACGCCTTACGAGATCGATGCCGAGGGCGTCATCCTGTTCATCGAAGACATCAACGAGCCGCTGTATCGCATCGACCGGCTGCTGACGCATTTGCGTCTGGCCGGCACGTTGCACAAGCTGCGTGGGGTTCTGGTGGGGGATGTGGCTGGGGTTGATGCGATTGCGCTGGAGAAGTTGCTCAAGCAGACCTTTGCGCCGTTGCGCATCCCCGTGCTGGCCGGATGGCGTAGCGGGCATTGTGATCCGAATCTGACGCTGCCGATGGGTGCGCTGGTCAGGCTGGATGCGGGGGAAAAGGCGTTGGTGTTGGAGCAGGATGTGGTGATCAAGGCTTAGGAATTCATCGCCTGACAGTCAGTCTTCGCGAGCAAGCCCGCTCCCACATTCGACCGCGTTTTCATCAAAGAACTCGGTCAACTGTGGGAGCGGGCTCGCTCGCGAAAGCGGTATCAGCCGTTCGTCTTACTATCGGCTACGCAACCCTTCCAGCAACTTGTGCGTCGGATAACCATCCGCCGGCCAGCCAAACGACTGCTGCGCGCTGCGGATCGCTTTGCGGGTATTGGCGCCGATAATCCCGTCGGCGGTCCCTGCGTCGTAGTTCTGGGCGCTCAGCAGGTTTTGCAGCTCGATTCGCTCGGTACGGCTCAGCGGCAAGTCATCTTTTGGCCATAGACCGCTGATCAAACCGCCACCATTGAAGCGCTCGGACAGCAGACTCACGGCCAAGGCGTAGGACGAAGAGTTGTTGTACTTGAGAATCGCGCGGAAGTTATCGAGGACCAGGAACGCCGGGCCGCGATAGCCTGCCGGCAATAACAGGGCGGCCGACAGGTGTTCGGAGCCTGCCGGAACCTGGCCGCCATTGGGCAGGCTTACCCCCAGTTGTCGCCACTCGGCCACGCTCTTGCGAATCGCGCCATCGGCCAGGACGTAATTGAAGCCGCTCGCCAGTTGTACTTCGAAGCCCCAGGGCTGACCTTTCTGCCAGCCGGAGCTTTGCAGGTAGTGCGCGGTCGAGGCCAATGCATCAGCAGAGCTGTTCCAGATGTCGCGGCGGCCATCACCGTCGAAGTCTACGGCGTGGGTGTTGTAGGTGGTCGGAATGAACTGGGTCTGGCCCATGGCGCCTGCCCAGGAGCCGAGCATTTTCTCGGGGGCGATATCGCCCTGTTGCAGGATTTGCAAGGCTGCGATCAGTTGCGCGTGAGCAAAGCCCGGACGTCGACCTTCATAAGCCAGGGTCGCCAGGGAGTTGATCACCGACTTGCTGCCCTGGAACTGACCAAAGTTACTTTCCATGCCCCACACCGCGACCAGAGCCTGACGGTCGACGCCGTAGCGCTGTTCGATGCTTTGCAGGATGTCGGCGTGTTCGCCGACAAGCGCCTGACCTTTGCGCACCCGTAGCGGCGACAGCGCGCCATCGAGGTACTCCCACACCGGGCGAGTAAATTCCGGTTGGCTGCGATCGGCACGGATCACGCTGTCGTCCACGCTGACATTGGCAAAAGCACGATCGAACAGGTCGGCGCGAATGCCGGCGGCGAGGGCGTCTTTACGGAAACCCGCCTGCCATTCGGCAAAGGTCTGGGTAGGCTGGATGTCGAGATTTTCACCGGTTGGAACCACCGGCGGAATGATCGCAGGGGCCGTCGCAACGGTGCGGGTCTGAAGCGGTTGGGCGTCGGCAGCGGTGGGTTTTTCCGCGCAGGCGACAAGCAGTACGAGGCTGGAGGCAGCTATCAGTTGGCGAAGAGGCCAACGACGGGAAATACAAAGGGGCATGCACAGGTCCAGAGGATACGAATCAGGTGCAGACCTTAACATGTTGAGCGATGGCTTGCCTTTCAGGCCGCCAGAAAGTAAGAAGCCTCCCAGCTGTTAGACTGGAAGGCTTCGCGGCGGTAGCTGCCTTTGCCCTTGCCGGCTCGTTCCTGACGGCTACGGAACAGTGGCTGGGCGACGATGGATTTGGCCTTGTTGGGGCCATGTTTAGATGGCTTTTTGCTCATGATGGTCTCTCGCAAGTGAGTGGGTTTTGCGGGGGGGATAATCTGCCGAAGCAAGGGTTCTGTCTAGTCCCTACGTTGTGTAGGACCTTTCGGCATTCTTTGTAGTGAGGTTGGTTTTTGTGGCGAGGGGGCTTGCCCCCGTTGGGCTGCGAAGCAGCCCCAAAACCGGCTGTGGAGGTACAACAGGTAAAGCGCGGTGAGGCGATCGGATTTACGACTGCTGCGCAGCCGGACGGGGGCAAGCCCCCTCGCCACAAAAAACATTACTCGGCCGGCAACGACAATCTCTGCCCGGCCATCAACAGCGTCAACCGACTAAGGCTCATCCATGGCGAACCCGCCGCCTGGCCTTTGATTTGTGCATCGATGCGCTGGGCTTCGAGCAACAACTGCGCCCAGCGTTGTGCCGAATAGCGTTGCAGCGCTTTGCTCATCAACGGTTTGCGTTTGTCCCAGATTGGCGGTCGGGCCTGGCTGAAAGCTTTGTCGAGCGGCACGCCTTGGCTGTATTGCAGCGACAGGTTGGCCAGCAGACGCAGTTCTCGGGCCAGCGCCCAGAGGATCACCGGCGGTTCGACGCCTTCGCCGCGCAACCCTTCGAGCATGCGCAGGGCGTGAGCAGCTTCGCCATTGAGAATTGCATCGGTCAGGCCGAAGACATCGAAACGGGCGCTGTCGGCTACTGCCGCTTGCACGGTTTCGACAGTGATCTGCCCACCCTCTGCCATCAGCTTGAGCTTTTCGATTTCCTGGGCGGCAGCCAGCAGGTTGCCCTCGACCCGAGCGGCGATCAGTTCGACAGCGTCCTGGCTGGCGGAAAGCCCGGCCTGGGACAGGCGTTGACGGATCCAGTTCGGCAACTGGTTGGTGTCCACGGGCCAGATCTGCACAAAGTGGGTCTGCGGACCTTCGACCAGCGCCTTGCCCCACTTGGTCTTCTGCGCACTGCCGTCAAGCTTGGGCAGGCTGATCAGCAACACCGTGTCTTCGGCCGGGCGCGAGCAATACTCAATCAATGCCGCGGCGCCTTTGTCTCCGGGTTTGCCGGAGGGCAGACGCAGTTCCAGAAGACGTTTTTCGGCGAACAGCGACATGCTGGCGCCGGCCTGCAGCAGCGTACCCCAGTCGAAACTGGCGTCGGCGGCAAAGACCTGGCGTTCATCGAAACCTTGCTGGCGGGCAGCCGCGCGAATGGCGTCGGCGGCTTCCTGACACAGCAGTGGGTCATCGCCACTGATGACGTAGACCGGCGCGAGGGCACCTTGCAGGTGTTTACCGAGTTGGGCGGGGGCGAGTTTCATAAGAAGAGGCAAACGGGGCGCCTGAGCGCCCCGTAAGGCTTATTGCTGCGGCAGTTCGACAGGCGACTGACGCGGCGTCTGCGCTTCAGCCTTCTGCGCCGCTTCCAATGCGTCGGCTTCAGCCTTGGCCCTGGCATCAGCGGTCTGTTGCAGTTGTTCCAACTGCGTCGGGGTCATCTGTTGCAGGCGCAGCATCATGCGTTGAACCAGTTCACGACGCATTTCCTTGCGGGCATCGTTGGCTTCCTGGTCGGAACCCACCAGGTTGTTGCCGTCATGGATGAAGACTTTCTGCACTTCGAGCTTGTCGCTCAGCAGTGGCAGGTTGCTCTGACCCCGGATGTCATAGTTCAGCACCATGGTCATCTGGTACTCGCCAGTACGACCGGCGCCTGCGTAACTGAGGATGCGCTGGCTTTCCTGCTCATCGGTCAGCACCAGTTTGTGAGGTGCGCCGCTGTAGACCTTGACGCCACTGCTTTCCAGCACCTGACGCAATTGCGTCACGGTTTCGCCGTAGGCATTGCGGGCGCTCAGATCGAGTTCCTTGATCACCAGTTCAGTGGTGCCGGTGCCGCGCAGCTGGAAACCGCAGGCGCTCAGCAGGACTGCAAGGCCCATCACCAGCAAATTGCGTTTGATCATCTTGTTGCTCCCCTTGAAACCATGTGGGCCGGTCAAGCGGCCCGAAAGGTTTTACTCGGCGCCAGGCATGACCTGGCGCCCGATCCAATTTAGCTGGCGACGATATTGACCAGTTTCCCGGGCACTACGATCACTTTGCGAATAGTCAGGCCATCGACGAAGCGCAGGACGTTTTCGTTGGCCCGTGCGGCCGCTTCGACTTCTTCGCGGCTGGCGCTGGCCGGCATTTCGATGTGGCCGCGCAGCTTGCCGTTGACTTGAATGACAAGCTGCAGGCTGTCCTGTACCAGGGCACTTTCATCCAGCACCGGCCAACCGGCATCGATGACCGGATCGGCGTGACCCAGGCGATGCCACAGTTCGTGGCTGATGTGCGGGGTGATCGGAGCCAGCAGCAGGACTACGGTTTCCAGACCTTCGTGAATCAGTGCGCGATCCTGTTCGGTGCCTTGCGCGGCTTTTTCCAGCACGTTCATCAGCGTCATCACTTGGGCGATGGCGGTGTTGAATTTGTGGTTCTGGCCGACGTCGTGGCTGGCCTGCTTGATGGCCTGGTGGATCGAACGGCGAATGGCTTTTTGCTCGTCGTTCAGGCTGGCGACGTCCAGTTTGCCCGGCAGGCCCTGAGTGACGTGCGCTTGAGCCAGGCGCCAGACGCGCTTGAGGAAGCGGTGCGAACCCTCTACGCCGGAGTCGGACCATTCCGCGCTCATGTCTGGTGGCGAGGCGAACATCATGAACAGGCGGCAGGTGTCTGCGCCGAACTGGTCAATCATCGACTGTGGGTCGACGCCGTTGTTCTTTGACTTGGCCATCTTCTCGGTGCCACCGATTTCCACCGGCAGGCCGTCTGCGATCAGCTTGGCGCTAATGACCTTGGCCTTGCTGTCGCGTTCAAGTTCGACATCCGCCGGGTTGAACCACGTGTAGGCACCGTTGGCTTCGCGACGGTAGTAAGTCTCGGCGATCACCATGCCCTGAGTCAGCAGGTTCTTGAATGGCTCGTTGGAGCTCACCAGGCCTTCATCACGCATCAGCTTGTGGAAGAAGCGCGCATAAAGCAGGTGAAGAATGGCGTGTTCGATGCCACCGATGTACTGATCCACTGGCAACCAATGGTCGGCCGCCGCTTTTTCCACCAGACCACCTTCATAGTGTGGTGAGGCGTAGCGGGCGTAGTACCACGAGGACTCTACAAAGGTGTCCATGGTGTCGGTTTCACGCTTGGCTGCAGCGCCGCATTTCGGGCAGTTGCACTCGTAGAACTCGGGCATGCGCGCCAGTGGCGAACCGGCACCGTCCGGTACGACGTCTTCCGGCAGCACCACGGGCAGTTGATCTTCCGGGACCGGCACATCACCGCAGGTGTCGCAGTGGATGATCGGGATCGGGCAGCCCCAGTAGCGCTGGCGGCTGATGCCCCAGTCGCGCAGGCGGAACTGGGTGCGCGAGGCACCGAGGTTTTTCTTGATCAGCGCAACTTCAATGGCGTCGAACGCACCTGCGAAGTCGAGGCCGTCGAATTCGCCGGAGTTGATCAGCGTGCCGTGCTCGCCGTACGCATCCTGCCAAGGAGCCGGGTTGGTGTCACCGGAACTCGTGCGCACCACGGATTTGATCGGCAGGTTGTACTTGGTGGCGAACTCGAAATCACGTTCGTCGTGAGCCGGAACAGCCATGACCGCGCCATCGCCGTAATGCATCAGCACGTAGTTGGCGACCCACACCGGGAGTTTCTCACCGGTCAGCGGATGCTCGACGAACAGCGAGGTCGGCAGGCCTTTTTTCTCTTGAGTGGCGACGTCGGCTTCGGCAACGCTGCCGCCCTTGCATTCAGCGATGAACGCTTGCAGCTCAGGGTTGTTCTGCGCGGCCAGGGTCGCCAGATGGTGTTCGGCGGCCACCGCAACGTAGGTTGCGCCCATCAGGGTGTCTGGACGGGTGGTGAAGACTTTCAGTGCGCCGGTTTCGCCGATGGAATCGACGTCGTACGGGAATTGCACTTCCATGCCGCGGGATTTGCCGATCCAGTTGCGCTGCATGGTCTTGACCTGTTCAGGCCAGCCTGTCAGTTCGTCGAGGCTTTCCAGCAGCTCATCCGCATAAGCGGTGATCTTGAAGTAGTACATCGGGATTTCGCGCTTTTCGATCAGCGCGCCGGAACGCCAGCCGCGACCGTCGATCACTTGCTCGTTGGCCAGAACGGTCTGGTCGACCGGGTCCCAGTTCACAGTGCCGCTTTTCTTGTAAATCACGCCTTTTTCGAACAGGCGAGTGAACAGCCATTGTTCCCAGCGGTAGTAATCAGGCTTGCAGGTGGTCACTTCGCGCGACCAGTCCACCGCCAGGCCCAGGCTGCGCAGCTGGCTTTTCATGTAGGCGATGTTTTCGTAGGTCCACTTGGCGGGCGCTACGTTGTTCTTCATCGCGGCGTTTTCCGCCGGCATGCCGAAGGCGTCCCAACCCATGGGTTGCAGGACGTTCTTGCCTTGCATGCGCTGGTAGCGGGAGATCACGTCGCCGATGGTGTAGTTGCGCACGTGCCCCATGTGTAGCTTGCCGCTGGGGTAAGGGAACATCGACAGGCAGTAGAACGTCTCCTTGCCTGGCTGTTCACTGACTTCAAAGGACTTTTGCTCGTCCCAGAATGACTGGGCGGCGGCTTCGATTTCACGGGGCTGATATTGTTCGTGCATGGCTACTTTTGAACTGAATAGGGGTGGCCTAATCCTCTTCAATGCAACGCTGGACGGTGATAACGCCAAATCGACGTTTCGGTGCCCAGGCGAGCTGGAAGTGGAGTTACAGGAAGCGCCGTAGCATACATGACCGCACTCTACCGAGGGAAACCCTGATTACACGCAAGGACGTGGCCAATACCCGCCCCGAGGGCCGTTGGTCGCGGCACTCAGCCGGTTTTTTCAGCGAGGCTAAGCTCTAAAAGGGGAGTGAGTCTTATCTTCAATGAGGTGATGGATGGTTGAGTCACGGCAAAAAGCTACAAAACCGGAGCTGTACGAAAAACTGATAGACCGTCTCGCAATGGCGCTGGATTCGGCCAAAACTGCCGGACGGCTGCGTGATGAGCGTCCCCTGGAGCTGGAGCTGCGTGGTTTGAGCCCCGCAGAGTTTGAACTGGTCAAGGCCTATCTGGATCGTAGTGAACGTGAAACGCACGGATGCTTGTCAGCGGCAGTGAAGCAACTCGAGGCACCACGTTCGGCCAAGATCATCTGGCTCAAGGATAAGGCACCCGGCAAAGGCGCGGTAAAGGTCCGGTCTTTGCAATTCAAGTAAGGGCACTTGAAGCCATGGAATATGGTTTTTTGAAACAAAGTCCTTCCACATTTGTTGTCGCATTGCGTCAACCCACCTAGGCTTCGGGCATCTATGGAGATGCCCGATGCCTTTTCGTTATTTCATTAAACAACTTCTTCTGCCGCCCGGCATTTTATTGCTGCTGCTGGTACTTGCCTGGTGGTGGCGCCGCTCAAGGCCGAGGCTGGCGGGGGTGTGTTTCGTCCTGGGCGTGGGCGGTTTCTGGTTGATGAGCCTGCCAGTGATGGTGGAGTGGAGTGCCAAGGCCCTGGAGCGCGAGCCGCCGCTGGCGCGCGAGGAATGGGCAACCTTGGGCCGACGGGCGGACGCGATCGTGGTGCTGGGTTCAGGGCGTGAGCGTGGCGACCCGGCCTGGGGCGTTGATCAGCCGACCGGTGTAGGCCTGGGGCGCGAGCGTTATGCCGCGCGCCTGGCCAAGGCGTCCGGCTTGCCGATTCTGACCAGCGGCGGCCTGCATTACGGCACGCCACCGACCGAAGCGAAGCTGATGGCGGACTCATTGCTCGATGATTTTGGCGTGACGGTACGCTGGCAGGAAGGGCGCAGCCGCACGACCTGGGAAAACGCGCAATTCAGCGCTCAGGTGTTGTTGCCGGAGGGGATCAAACGGGTGGTGGTCGTGACTCAGGCCTGGCATATGCCGCGAGCGGTCTGGAGTTTCCAGCAGGCGGGATTTGAGGTGGTGCCCGCGCCAGTAGGGTTTTTAGGTGTGGACAATGCCCGGCCGCTGGGTGGCTGGATGCCGGAGTTCAAATCGATCTGGCAGAGCGGGCAGTTGATGAATGAGGCGGTGGGGCAGATCGGGTATTCGTTGTTTTATCGAGGCGATGTCGACCCTGATTGATAGTGTGCCTGTGATGCCGTCTTCGCGAGCAAGCCCGCTCCCACATTGGATCTCGAGTGTTCACACATACTGTGTTCACCGCAGATCTACTGTGGGAGCGGGCTTGCTCGCGAAGCTTTAAACGGTCTTCGCCATCCGGTTCGCAACCAACGCCCAACCAAACAACAACACGCAACTGATGATCAACGGCCACGAACGCCATTCCAGGTAGGGCGTCAGGTTGTGCATCGGCACCACTTCGCCATACAGAATGCCTTGTTCGAACTGCGGGATCTGCACAGTGATCTGGCCAAACGGGTTGATCAGGCCGGTCACGCCGTTGTTGGTGGCGCGGATCATCCAGCGGCCGGCTTCAAGTGCGCGCATCTGCGCCATCTGCAAATGCTGCAGCGGGCCGATCGAGGTGCCGAACCAGGTGTCGTTGCTGATGGTCAGCAGCAAATCGCTGCGGGCGGCGAGGCCTGCGGCGAATTCCGGGTAGACCACTTCGTAGCAGATGAACGGCGCAATCTGATAACCCTTGGCTTGCAGCAGCGCTTGATCGGCCGGCCCGCGGGCAAAGTCGGACATCGGCAGGTCGAAGAAGGCAATCAGCCCGCGCAAGACTTCCTGCAGTGGCACGTATTCGCCGAACGGCACCAGTTTCTGCTTCAGGTAAGTGCCATCGCCTTCACCGACGACGGTAATGCCGTTGAAATAGCGCTTCTCGTGATGGAGTTCCTGGCGAATCGGCACGCCGGTGATCAACGCGGATTTACGCTCAGCGGCGAAGCTTCCCATCATGTTCAAGTAGCCCTCGGCGGACTCCTTGAGCACCGGGACTGCGGTTTCCGGCCAGATCAGCAGGTCGACGCGTTTGGAACTGAAACTCATGTCGCGGTACAGCGCCAGCTGCGCATTGAGCTGCGAGGGGTCCCACTTCATGCTTTGTTCGATGTTGCCCTGAAGCGCCGCGACGCTCAGTGGTGCGCCCGCCGGGCTGGTCCAGGCATGTTCCTTGAGCGCCATGCCGGTCACCCATGGGCCTGCCAGCAGTAACACGCCGACAGCGATGAAGCCTTTACGGCCAGTGCGTACCAGGCGCGCAGCGTTGTAGATCAGCGCAGCCGTCAGGGCCAGGGTGAAGGAAATCAGCCACATTCCGCCGACCGGCGCGAGCCCGGCCAATGGGCCGTCGAGTTGGCTATAACCGGAATAGAGCCATGGGAAGCCGGTAAGGAACCAGCCGCGAAAGGCTTCCTGACCCACCCACAACGCCGCAAATGCCAAAGCATCGGCCAGCGGCGCTTCGTTACGGCGCAGCCAGCGCGCCCAAATCCAGGCAGGCAGGGCGAAGAACCAGGCAATCGCCGCGGTGAAGGCCAGCATCAGCAACCCGGCCAGCAGCACCGATGCGCCGCCGAAGTTGTGAATGCTGTAGTAGATCCAGCTAGTGCCTGCGGCAAACAGGCCGAAACCGAAACACCAGCCACGGCCCAAGGCCTGACGGGGGGTCAGTTCACGCAAACCGGCATAAAAGAAACCGACCGCCAACAAGGCCAGCGGCCAGATATCGAACGGCGCCAGGGCCAGAGTGGTGAGTGCACCGGCCGCCACGGCCAGCAGGTTACCGGGCCAGCCGGGGCGGGTCATCCAGTGCATTTCTTTCCTTAATTTTTACCGGGCAATAGGTGTCAGACGCAGCAAGTGAATCCGACGGCTGTCGGCGTTCAGGATGCGGAAGCGATAGGCGCCGATTTCAGTGATTTCGTTGCGTTTTGGCAAGTGCCCGAACGCGCTCATCACCAAGCCACCGACGGTGTCGAATTCATCGTCGGAGAATTCGCTGTCGAAGAACTCGTTGAAGTTATCGATCGGCGTCAGGGCCTTGATCAGGAAGTCACCGCTGGGCAGCGGCTTGATGTAGCTGTCTTCTTCGACGTCGTGCTCGTCTTCGATGTCGCCGACGATCTGTTCCAGCACGTCTTCGATGGTCACCAGACCGGCCACGCCGCCGTATTCGTCAATGACGATGGCCATGTGGTTATGGTTGGCGCGAAACTCACGCAGCAGCACATTCAGGCGCTTGGACTCGGGCACGAACGTGGCCGGGCGCAGCAGGTCCTTGATGTTGAAGCTGTCGCCGTTCTCCTTGAGGATCAACGGCAGCAAGTCCTTGGCCAGCAACACACCCATCACGTCATCGTGGCTTTCGCCGATCACCGGGTAGCGGGAGTGGGCCGAGTCGACCACGGCCGGCAGGAACTCGCGGGGTGTCTGGGTCGCCTTGATGCTGATCATCTGCGAGCGCGGGACCATGATGTCCCGTACTTGCAGGTCTGCAACCTGGATGGCGCCTTCGACGATGGCCAGCGCTTCGCTGTCCAGCAACTTGTTTTGATGTGCATCGCGCAGCAGCTCCAGCAGCTCCTGGCGGTTTTTCGGCTCGTGGGCAAAAGCCTGGGTGAGCTTACCCAGCCATGACTTCTGCCCGTTGCTCGATCGATCTTCGCTCATAGCGATTACTCTGAATCCTTTGTTGTTACGATTGGGGATGTGTCTGTTTCGTCGTCCGCATAAGGGTCTGGATGACCCAACTCTGCAAGCAACGTTCGTTCCAGTGCTTCCATTTCTTCAGCTTCGTCATCATCTATATGGTCGTAACCAAGTAGATGCAAGCAGCCGTGAATGACCAGATGCGCCCAGTGAGCCTTTAATTCCTTGCCTTGTTCCGCCGCTTCGCGCTCCACCACTGCTACGCAGATCACCAGATCGCCGAGCAGGGGAATGTCGAGAAACTCATCGGGGACATCGGCCGGAAATGACAAAACGTTGGTGGCGTAGTCTTTCTGCCGCCAGGTGAAGTTCAGTTCGCGGGCTTCCTCTTCGTCGACCAGACGGATGGTCATTTCGGAGTCGGCAGTACGCTGGCGCAGGGCCAGTTCGCACCATTGACGGAATTGGGCTTCACTTGGGGCAGACGCTTCGGTAGCCAGTTGCAGGTCAAGCTCAAGCATCGGGGCGAGTGTCCTTGGGAGAGGGCTTCGCCGTTTCGTCGGCTATGCGATTTTCGAAGCGCTCATAGGCCTCGACAATGCGTTGCACCAACGGATGGCGCACCACGTCCTTGGGCATGAAGTGGGTGAAGCTGATCCCCGGAACGTCTTTGAGCACCTCGATCACATGATGCAGCCCGGATTTGGTGCCTTTCGGCAGGTCGACCTGGGTGATGTCACCAGTGATGACCGCAGTGGAGCCGAAGCCGATCCGGGTCAGGAACATCTTCATCTGTTCGACGGTGGTGTTCTGGCTTTCGTCGAGGATGATGAAGCTGTTGTTCAGCGTACGACCGCGCATGTAGGCCAGCGGCGCGACTTCGATCACTTGACGCTCGATCAGCTTGGCCACGTATTCGAAGCCGAGCATTTCGTAGAGCGCGTCATAGAGCGGGCGCAGATACGGGTCGATTTTCTGGGACAGGTCGCCGGGCAGGAAGCCGAGCTTTTCGCCCGCTTCAACCGCCGGACGAACCAGCAGAATACGGCGAATCTGCTCGCGTTCCAGCGCGTCTACCGCGCAGGCAACGGCCAGATAGGTCTTGCCGGTACCGGCCGGGCCGATGCCGAAGTTGATGTCGTTACCGAGGATTTCCTTCACATAGCGCACCTGATTCAAGCCGCGAGGGCGAATCATGCCTTTCTTGGTGCGCAAGGCGACGGACGGTTCGGCGGGGGAGTGGTTGTCCAGTTCCTCGACGGCCGATTCCTGCAGGAACAGGTGAACCATGTCTGGCGACAGCTCGGTACCTTTGGTTTCCCGGTACAAGCGGCGCAGCAGGTTTTCCGCGGAGGTGGTGTGCTTGGGCTCGCCGATCAGTTCGAACTGGTTTCCGCGGTTGCGGATCTCGATCGCGAGGCGCTGTTCGATCAAGCGTAGGTGCTCGTCGAATTGCCCGCACAGATTGGCGAAGCGGCGAGCTTCAAAAGGCTCGAGGATGAAACGATGTGGTTCTATGGGTGCGTTCAAGGTCGTATTTAGCCGCCCTGGGGCAATTATGATGAATCAAGGATAGCGCCAGTCGCCTGGGTGCGAAAGCTCTTAAATAAGATGCAGGTTGGCGCGTGATCTGTGGCGAGGGGGCTTGCCCCCGTTCGGCTGCGAAGCAGTCGCAAAATATTCGGGACCGCTTCGCGATCCAACGGGGGCAAGCCCCTTCGCCACAAAAGCCCGGCTCCCACAGGTGACGAGGTGTTACTGGATCAGTGAGCCCCGCAGCGAGTGCGGTTGCGCAGCATCGATGTGCACGTCGGCGAACTGGCCGATCAGGGTCGGATTGTCGCAGCGGAAGTTGACGATACGATTATTCTCGGTCCGGCCTTGCAGTTCACCGGGGTCTTTTTTCGAATAATCGGTTACCAGAATCCGCTGAATGGAGCCCACCATTTGTCGGCTGATCTCGAAACCTTGTTGGTTGAGGCGATGTTGCAGGGCGTTCAAACGTTCTTTTTTCAGTTCTTCCGGCGTTTCGTCGGCCAGATCGGCGGCCGGCGTGCCCGGACGCTGGCTATAAACGAACGAGTAGGAAAAGTCGAAACCGACGTCTTCGATCAGCTTCATGGTCTGTTCGAAGTCTTTTTCGGTCTCGCCCGGGAAACCGACGATAAAGTCAGAACTGATGCAGATCCCCGGCACGGCAGCCCGCAACTTGCGCAGTTTGGATTTGTACTCCAGCGCGGTGTGGTTGCGTTTCATCGCCGCGAGGATCCGGTCGGAACCCGATTGCACTGGCAAATGCAGGTGTTTCACCAGCTCCGGTACGTCGGCGTGGGCCTGGATCAGGCTGTCGGAGAATTCCAGCGGGTGCGAGGTGGTGTAGCGAATCCGGTCGATGCCATCGACAGCGGCTACTACCCGGATCAATTCCGCCAGATCAGCCAGGCGCCCATCATGAGTGGTGCCGCGATAACCGTTGACGTTCTGCCCCAGCAAGGTCACTTCGCGCACGCCGTTTTCGGCCAGGTGAATGATCTCGGCAATCACGTCGTCGAACGGTCGGCTGACTTCTTCACCGCGCGTATAAGGCACCACGCAGAAAGTGCAGTACTTGCTGCAGCCTTCCATGACCGACACGTAAGCGCTCGGCCCGTCGATGCGCGGCTCGGGCAAGTGGTCGAATTTTTCGATTTCCGGGAACGAGACGTCGACTTGCGGCAGTTTGGTCAGGCGCGCGGCGTCGATCATTTCCGGCAGGCGGTGCAGGGTCTGCGGGCCGAATACCACGTCGACGTATGGAGCGCGGTCACGAATGGCCGCGCCTTCCTGGCTGGCCACGCAGCCGCCGACGGCGATGACCATTTCCGGGTTAGCCAGTTTCAATTCGCGCCAGCGACCCAGCTGGGAATACACCCGGTCCTGGGCGCGTTCGCGGATCGAGCAGGTATTAAGCAGGATCACGTCGGCGTCTTCAGCGCGAGCGGTGACTTCCAGGGCCTGGTGTTCACCCAGCAGATCGACCATGCGCGAGCTGTCGTACTCGTTCATCTGGCAACCGTGGGTTTCGATGTAAAGCTTCTTGGCCATGGATAGAGTCATCACGTGATTCAAAGAACCGCGCATTATAGGGAACATGCACCAAGGTTCCTACCGTTGCGCGTCCGGCGGCTATGCTATAGTTCGCGCCCTCATTTTTATCCCCGATGTGTTACCCGCCCACCATGACCAAACGTGAAGCTCCAATCTACAAGGTGATTTTCCTCAATCAGGGCCAGGTGTACGAAATGTACGCCAAGCAGATCTATCAAAGTGATCTGTGGGGCTTCCTGGAAGTGGAAGAGTTCGTCTTTGGCGAGCGCACGCAAGTGGTCGTCGATCCGAGCGAAGAGAAGCTCAAGGCTCAGTTCGAAGGCGTTGTGCGCAGTTTTGTGCCGATGCATTCGATCGTGCGCATCGACGAGGTCGAGCGCCTCGGCACACCGAAAATCAGTGAAGCCCGCGGCGCGGTAGGCAATGTCATGCCGTTTCCGATGCCGATGCCTGAGAAGTAAGCCGCGGATTGGTTGGCTAGAGAGGGCTTGTTTTGGCTGGTGGTGCTTGTTGTGGCGAGGGAGCTTTTGTGGCGAGGGGGCTTGCCCCCGTTGGGCTGCGAAGCGGCCCCTGAATCAGCCACCGCCACCTTCCAGACAAACCGCGTGTGCTGACTTTACGACTGCTGCGCAGCCGAACGGGGGCAAGCCCCCTCGCCACAAAGCCCTCGCCACAGTCAAGGCAGTGGCGAAAACGGCGTACGCCCATCGGCGCTCTGCAATTCCATCAGGTATTTACGGAAAATTTGCCCCAGCACCTGGGTAGCGACTTCCAGATCTTCGCGGGGCATTTTTTCGGCGACTTCGTCGGCGGTGTCCAGCGCCTCTTCGGCGCCGTTGACCGCGGCCATTTTCAGCACGATATACGCCTGAACGTTATTGGCCGGTACGCCTTCACCGTGGAAGAACATGGTGCCAAGTTTGAATTGCGCCTGGGCGTGGCCTTGCAGCGAGGCCTTTTCGAAGTAGCTCAGGGCTTTATTGAGGTCGCGCGGCGCGTTTTTGCCGTCGTAGTAGAACTCACCCAACTCGTATTGCGCTTGCGCATCCCCTTCATCCGACGCTTTCTGACAGGCGGCGAGCGCTTGCGTCAGGTCTTGCGGCTGAGTATTGAGGGTGCAGCGACCCATCGCCGGGATCAACAACGAGTTGCCGCCTGCTTGTGCGAGCGCGAGCAGGGGCTGAAGGAGCAACAGGCAGCCCAATGCAAGGGTGCGGCCGGTGCGGTTCATGGGAATCGACTTACCTCTGAGGGGCGCGTGGATCCATCGAGGGATCCAATAAGCGCGCATTATGAAATAAGCAGGGCCAACCTTACAAAGTCTTTACTCGTTTTTCTGCTGCACGGGGAATATATCGCCCACTTTGCGGGGGAATATTGGCAGATGAGTAGGAAAAAGGGCGCGAATGTAGGTGAAAGCTGACGCTGGCAATCGCCAACGTCAGCGTTGCAGCTTTATTTCAATGCGGCGAATGCACGCTCGGCGGCGTCCAGTGTCAGTTTCAACTCGGTTTCGCCGTGGGCGATCGAGGTGAAGCCGGCTTCGAAGGCGCTTGGCGCCAGGTACACGCCGCCTTCCAGCATCAGGTGGAAGAAACGCCCGAACAGGCCGGCATCACTGGCCATCACGTCATCGAAGGTCACGATGTCGTCGGCGCCGCTGAAGTACAGGCCGAACATGCCGCCGGCCTGAGTGGTCACGAACGGAATACCGGCGGCGTCGGCGCGCTGCTGCAGGCCATCGAGCAGACGGCTGGTGTAATCGCTCAGCTCGGCGTGGAAACCAGGACGACTGATCAGGCGCAGCGTGGTCAGGCCCGCCGCCATCGCCAGCGGGTTACCCGACAACGTGCCGGCCTGGTAGACCGGCCCCAGTGGTGCGATTTGCTCCATGATCTTGCGTTTGCCGCCGAAGCAGCCAACCGGCATGCCGCCACCGATGATCTTGCCGAAGGTGCTCAGGTCCGGCGTGACGCCGTAGTGGGCTTGGGCGCCACCGAGGGCGACACGGAAACCGGTCATCACTTCGTCGAAAATCAGCACCACGCCGTGCTTGTCGCACAGGGTCCGCAGGCCTTCGAGGAAGCCCGGTGCCGGCGGTACGCAGTTCATGTTGCCGGCCACGGGCTCGACGATGATGCAGGCCACGTCCTGGCCGACTTCGGCGAGCATGGTTGCTACCGCGTCGATATCGTTGAACGGCAGGGTCAGGGTGTGTTTGGCGAACGCCGCCGGTACACCTGCCGAACTCGGTACGCCTTGGGTCAAGGCGCCGGAACCGGCCTTGACCAGCAGGCTGTCGGAGTGGCCGTGGTAGCAGCCTTCGAACTTGATGATGCTGTCACGGCCGGTAAAGCCACGGGCCAGGCGGATGGCGCTCATGGTCGCTTCGGTGCCGGAGCTGACCATGCGCACCATCTCCATCGACGGCACGATCGAGCAGACCAGATCGGCCATTTCGGTTTCCATCGCGGTCGGGGCGCCGTAGGACAGGCCGTGTTCCAGCTGTTTGCGCACCGCGTCCAGCACGTCCGGATGGCTGTGGCCGAGAATCATCGGCCCCCAGGAACCGACGTAATCCACATAACGCTTGTCATCTTCGTCGGTGACGTAGGCGCCTTCGGCGTGTTTGAAGAACAGCGGCGTGCCGCCAACACTCTTGAACGCACGAACAGGCGAGTTCACGCCTCCGGGAATGTGTTTTTGGGCATTGGCAAACAGGGTTTCGGAACGAGACATGATCGGGCTCTCAAAAAATCAGGATTTGAACAATTCGTTAAAGGCGCGGGCGCGGCGTGTCACTTCAGCCGTGTTGTCGGCGCCAAACAGGCCATGCACCACCGCCAGCAAGTCGACCCCGTGGGCCACCAGTGGCGCAGCGTTGTCCAGCGTGATGCCGCCGATCGCGCAGATCGGCAGATGCAATTTGCTGCGGGCCTGATCAAGCAGTTCGAGGCTGCAGGCCGGTGCGCCGGGCTTGGTGTTGGAATTGAAGAAGCGGCCAAAGGCGACGTAACTGGCGCCTTCTTTGGCGGCTTGTTCGGCGAGTTCGAGTTGCGCGTGGCAGGTCGAACCGATGATTGCCTGACGACCGAGCAGTGCGCGAACCGGCATCAGCGGGCCATCGGTCTGACCCAGGTGCACGCCGACATTCAGGCGCGCGGCCAGTTCGGCGTCATCGTTGATGATCAGCCGGGTTTTGTAACGTTCGCACAGATCGCGCAGGGCTTCGGCTTCGCGCAGGCGGCGGGCCTCATCGCTGCTCTTGTCACGGTATTGCAGCAGGGTGACGCCGCCTTCGAGCGCCGCCTCCACGTACGAAAGAAATTTACCGGCCAGTAACTGGCTGTCGGTAATGGCGTACAGGCCACGTAGTTTCATCGGACAAGCCTCATGGCGTTACGAACAGAAGTCCAGTGGCAAGCGGCGCGGTACGAACTGGCCTTTGCCCAGCTGCTCCGCATCACGCAAGGTGCGCCAAGTGTAGTCAAGCGCGCTCTTTACGGCACTGGCGAGGTGTTCGCCCTGGGCCAGGCGGCCGGCGAGGGCGCTGGCCAGCGTGCAACCGGAACCGTGATAACTGCCGGGCAGGCGCTGGCAGGTAAAGGTTTCGCGGCGACCGTCGCGGCTGTACAGGCGATTGTGTATTTCGTGTTCGTCGCCATGACCGCCGGTGATCAGCAGGTGTTTGACGAATGGCAGAAGTTTTTCAGCGCACTCGTCCGCGGTGCCTTCGGGCAGTTCGGCGAGAATGCGAGCTTCGGGAAGGTTGGGGGTGGCAATGATCGACAGCGGCAACAGGCGTTCGCGCATGGCGTAGCCGACTTCGTCCTTGCCCAGTCGTCCACCGCCGCCGGCACGCAGCACCGGGTCGCAGACCACCGGCAAATGCGGGTGCGCTGAAAGCAGTTCGACTACGGTGTCGACCATTTCCAGGGAACCGAGCATGCCCAGTTTGACGGCGGCGACTTCGGAGTCATTGAGCACGGCGTTGGCCTGGGCCAACACCCACTCGCGATCGAGAACGCGGAAGTCAGTGACGTTGACGGTGTCTTGCACGGTCAGGGCGGTGACGGCCGGAGCCGCATGACAACCCTGAGCGAGCAGGGCTTCGATATCTGCCTGCAAGCCGGCGCCACCACTAGGGTCGTGGCCGGAGAGACAGAGGACAACGGGGCGAGAGCTGTAGATATTCATGGTGCGCGAGCTTACCACCAAACATGTTTTTTCGGGTGTTGTGGCAGCCATCGCGGCCGATACATTGTGGCGAGGGGGCTTGCCCCCGTTCGGCTGCGAAGCAGTCGTAAACCTGCCGACGCGGTGTTCCAGACAGAAGGCAAAGGGGGCGCTTCGCACCCCTACGGGGGCAAGCCCCCTCGCCACAAGGAATCGCTATGCACTGAGGCATTTTCACTACCTGACCAAGCCAACAGCTCTAACTCAATGTATAGAGCTGGAACGCTTGTTCTAGAGCCTTTTCAGGAAAAATTTCAATGGTGCTCAATGGCCAGCAACGGCTATGCTAGAGTGGATCCAAACCAATAACAGGTAATACCGGTTTTACGTCTGCTCAAAAGGAATGGGGGGCTTCCTGACAGAACCGGACAGGCTACGCTGGGGCTTAAATGCGCTATTTGCTGATGTTGCTGTTGTGCTTGCCCCTCCTGGCGAGCGCCGTCGAATTCGACGAGTTCACCCAGAGCCTTCCCCTGGGCCGAACGATGCAGGTTTATGAAGACGCGGGCGGTCAGGCGACCATCGCCGATGTCCGTGCGCAAGCGGCGGCCGGGCAGTTCAAGCCTCATGATAAAGCCACTCTGAACGCCGGTTATTCGCGTTCGGCGTTCTGGCTGAAAATCGACCTGCAGTACCGCCCGACCAACCCGTCGGCGCAACGGGCCTGGTTGCTGGAACTGGCTTATCCGCCCCTCGATCACCTTGATCTGTATTTGCCCGATGCTGGCGGTGACTATCAATTGGTCCGACAGACCGGCGATGCGTTGCCGTTCGCCACTCGCCAGATCCGCCAGAACAACTATCTGTTTGGTCTGAACTTTGCGCCTGAGCAGGCGCAAACCGTGTATTTGCGCCTGCAAAGCCAAGGCTCGGTTCAGGCGCCCGTCACGTTGTGGTCGAGCACCGCTTACCTCGAAGAGCAGCCGGTCCGGCTCTATGTGCTGGGGCTGATTTACGGTGTGTTGCTGGGGATGCTGGTCTACAACCTGTTCATCTTTCTCAGCGTGCGCGACACCAGCTACCTCTATTACATCGTCTATATCGCCTCGTTCGGCTTGTATCAGCTGTCGGTGAATGGCGCGGCCGTGGAGTATTTCTGGCCCGACAATCCGTGGTGGGCCAACGCTGCGACGCCGTTCTTCATCGGCTGTTCAGGATTGTTCGGCAGCCAGTTCGCCCGCAGCTTTTTGCAGACGGCCACCCACAGTCGCTGGCTCGACCGTTTGCTGCTGGCGTTGATTGCGTTCAGTGCGCTGGTGGTCGGGTTGTCATTGATGACCAATTACGCCCTGGCCCTGCGTCTGGCGACGTTGCTGGCGTTGGTCTTTACGGTGGTGATTTTCGCCGCCGGGATTTTCGCCTGGTGGCGTGGCCTGCGGGTCGCGCGGTATTTCATCATTGCCTGGTCGGCGTTCCTGCTCGGTGGTGTGGTCAACACCCTGATGGTGCTGGGTTATTTGCCCAACGTATTCCTGACCATGTACGCCAGCCAGATCGGCTCGGCGATCGAAGTGGCGCTGCTGTCCCTGGCCCTGGCCGATCGCATCAACGCCATGCGTGAGCAACAGGCGCAAACGCTGTTTGATGCCGGCCAGAAACTCGAAGTGTTGAACCAGCAACTGGCTCACAGCAACAAGCTCAAGGACGAATTCCTCGCCACCCTGACCCACGAACTGCGCACGCCCATGAATGGTGTGATCGGTTCGCTGGAGTTGATGCAGACCGTCGAGATGAACCCTGAGCTGGAGCAATATCAACAAACGGCCGCCGGTTCGGCGCGGGACATGATGCGCATGGTCAACGGCATCCTCACCCTGACCGAATTGCAGGCCGGCAAGCTCAAGGTCTATCCGGACACCTTCAGTTTGCGCGGTGTGGTCGAGGCCTTGCGTCTGCAGTTCGATGGCAATGCGTCGAGCAAGTCGCTGGACTTCAAGGTCGAGGTGACATCCGGGCTGCCGGATCGTTTGCACGGCGACAGCGGCAAGCTGACGCAATGCCTGGAATGCCTGCTGGATAACGCGATCAAATTCACCCGGATCGGCGGATTGGCGCTGCGGGTGACGGGTAAACCGGTAGCGCCCGATCGGCTGGCGCTGTCCTTTGCGGTGATCGATACCGGCATTGGCTTCACCGATTTGGATGAGGCAACGCTGTATCAACGCTTTTTTCAGGTCGACGGCTCGATGACCCGTGAATACGGTGGTTTGGGTGTTGGCCTGGCCATTTGTCGGCAACTGGTCGAATTGCTCGGCGGGCGCCTGAGCCATCGCTCGGAACCGGGTCGCGGCAGTCGCTTTCAACTGGACGTCGAGTTCGAGCTGCCGTTGCCGGTGGTGGAATCTGCGCCCGCAATCACCCGGCAAACCACCGGCCTGCGTTTGCCTCAGGACTGCACGGTGTTGCTGGTCGATGACAACAGCATCAATCAATTGGTGATGCGTGGCATGTTGCTCAAGCTAGGGTTCCGCGTGCGCACAGCTGACAGCGGCGTCGCTGCGCTCGATCTCTTGCAGCGTGAAACCGTTGATGCGGCGCTGCTCGACTGTCAGCTGCCGCCACTGGACGGTGTCTCGATCGGCTGCCGAATCCGCGCCTTGTCAGGTTGCGCCGAATTACCCGTGTTCATGATTGCCCTGAGTGCGGACCGGGCCTATTGCCCGAGCGACACCGTGGTCGATTACCTGAGCAAACCGGTGAAATTCGAAGATTTGCAGGCGGCGCTCTATCGGCGGGTGCTCTGTCCGGGGCAAGGCGAAAGCGCCGACAGTTAGGCAGATATGCCACTTTGTTCAACCTCGGGGCGGTGCTTAACTGAAAGTCCCTTGGCTGACCAAAGGAGCCCCGTCATGAACCTGCATCAGTTCGCCGAAACCCACGAAGTCACCAATCAGCCGCCGTCGCTGGACGGCGCCAACCTCTATCGCATCGACCTGCCTTTGCAGGAGTGGTCGCGGCGTTTCGATGCCGGTTGGGCCGAGTCGCGAATTGACGCTTATGGCGTATTGGCCGGCGGGCCGCTGATGGAGGCGGGGTTTGCGGCCAATCAGAACAAACCGGTGTTCGTCAGTCATGACCGTTACGGCCATCGCATCGACCTGGTGGAGTTTCATCCCGCCTACCACGAATTGATGCGCACGGCGGTGGAGCATGGCCTGACAGGTTTGCCCTGGACCGACCCGCAACCGGGCGCCCACGTTGCCCGCGCGTCCATGACCTATTTGCACAGTCAGGCTGAAGCCGGCAGCGGTTGCCCGTTGACCATGACCTTCGCCAGTGTCCCGGCGATGCGCCTGCAAGCGGATCTGGCCAAACAATGGCTGCCGAAAATCCTCGCCACCGAATACGACCCGCGCAACGTCGGCATGGCCCACAAGGCCGGGGTCACCATCGGCATGGCCATGACCGAGAAACAGGGCGGCACCGATGTTCGGGCCAACACCACCAAGGCGTATCCGGTCGGTGCCAGCGGTCCCGGTCAGGCGTATGAACTGGTGGGCCATAAGTGGTTCTGCTCGGCGCCGATGTGCGACGCCTTCTTGACCTTGGCCCAGACCGACAAAGGCTTGACCTGTTTCCTGCTGCCGCGTCATCGCCCGGACGACTCACGCAATCAGTTCTACATACAGCGGCTGAAGAACAAACTCGGCAACTGGTCCAACGCCTCCAGCGAGGTGGAGTTCCGCGGCGCACTGGCCTGGATGGTCGGCGAAGAGGGCCGGGGCGTTCCGACCATCATCGAAATGGTCGCCATGACCCGCTTCGATTGCATGGTCGGCTCCAGTGCGCTGATGCGTCAGGCGCTGACCCAGGCCAGCCATCACTGCGCCTATCGCAAGGTCGCAGGCAAATTGCTCAGTGAGCAACCCTTGATGCAAAACGTGCTGGCCGACCTGGCCCTGGAAAGCGAAGCGGCGTTGGCTTTGAGTTTGCGCATGGGCCGGGCGCTGGATCATCTGGATGACGATCACGAAGCGAAATTCGCCCGACTGGTGACGGCGGTGGGCAAGTACTGGATCTGCAAACGCGCGCCCGCGATGATCAATGAGGCTGCCGAATGCATGGGCGGCGCCGGTTATGTCGAAGAAAGCATCCTGCCGCGTCTGTACCGTGAGGCCCCGGTCAACTCGACGTGGGAAGGTTCCGGCAACGTGCAATGCCTCGACGTATTGCGCGCATTGTCGAAAGAGCCGGGTGTGCTTGATGTGCTGTTCAGCGAGTTGGGCGACGGTCATGGCGACAAACGCCTGGCCGCACACATCAGCCAATTGCAGGCGGCGTTCAAGGACACCGACGACATTCAATACCGTGCCCGCCAACTCACCGAAGACATTGCCTTGGGGCTTCAGGCCAAGCTATTGCTGGAGGCGGGTAATGCGGCGGTCAGTGATGCTTTTATCGCCAGCCGTCTGGGTTCAGCCGGTCGGGTGTATGGAACATTGCCGCGCGGGCTGGAAGTGGAAGCAATTGTTGCCCGGTCGACGCCGCAAGGTTTCTGACCACAATTTGATCGACAGCACTGAAACCTGTGGGAGCGGGCTTGCCCGCGATAGCGGTTATACATTCAACAGAGATGTTGGCTGATAGACCGCTATCGCGGGCAAGCCCGCTCCCACAGGGTTTATCTGTGTCTCAGAATTGATGTGCAGCCAACACGCCACTGTTCCCGTGAAGCGATGATGCAGGCAAGATGAAGGTCTGCAAGTCAGAACACAGGAAGCTGATCGTGACCGAAGCGTTTATTGTCGTTCAAACCGCCGAGCAAGCCGTGGATCGGCTTGCTGCCTTGCACGAGCGTGCAACCACCGCGCTGAATCAGGCGCTCAAGCGTTATCTCAAGGATCGCGTCGAACCGGACGCTGAACAGCGGGCTCTGTTTCGTTATCCCGAGTTGCGTCTGACCTACCTTTGCCAGGGCGAAGTCCCACAGACCACTCGCGCCTATGCCAAGGTTCAATTGCCGGGGACCTACAGTGTCACCGTCACTCATCCGGCAGCCTTCCGTAAGTACCTGCTTGAACAACTCGTCCCGTTGATGCACGACTTCACCGTGACCGTGGAAGTCGGCGTCAGCCAGCAGAACATTCCTTATCCGTACGTGGTCGAGCAGGGCGATGAGCTGGCCGGTTCCGGCGTTACGGCGGCGGTGCTGGCGCGAGTGTTCCCGAGTACGGATTTGTCGGCCGCCACCGATGGCATCGCCGATGGCTTGTACGACTGGGAAAACACCGACCCGTTGCCACTGGCCCTGTTCGACGCCGCGCGAGTGGACTTCTCCCTGCGCCGACTGGTGCATTACACCGGCAGCGACTGGCGCCATGTGCAGCCGTGGATTCTGCTGACCAACTACCACCGCTACGTCGACCAGTTCATCGTTCATGGCCTGGAGCAACTGCGCAACGATCCGCGTTTTGTGCGCATGGTGTTGCCCGGCAACGTGATCATCGAAAAGAGCATGGACCATGGCGAAGCGTCGGCGATTGCCGCGGGCGTGGTCTGGCACCGTTACCAGATGCCGGCCTATCACCTGATCGCCAGCGACGGCCATGGCGTGACCCTGGTGAACATTGGCGTCGGCCCGTCCAACGCCAAGAACATCACCGACCACCTGGCGGTGCTGCGTCCGCATTGCTGGCTGATGATCGGCCACTGTGGCGGCTTGCGTCAGTCGCAGACCATTGGCGACTACGTGTTGGCCCACGCTTACATGCGTCGCGACGGGATTCTCGACCGGGTTGTGCCGCCGAACATTCCGATTCCGGCCCTGGCTGAAGTGCAGATGGCGTTGCAGCAAGCGGCGGCCAACATCACCGGTGAGAAGGGCGACGAGCTGAAGAAGCGCCTGCGCACCGGCACCGTGCTGACCTATGACGACCGTAACTGGGAACTGCGCTGGGCGCAGGAGCGTCCGCTGATCAACCTGTCCCGCGCCGTGGCGGTGGACATGGAAAGCGGCACCATCGCCGCGCAGGGTTACCGCTTGCGGGTACCATACGGCACGTTGCTCTGCGTATCGGATAAACCGTTGCACAGCGAAATCAAACTGCCGGGTTCGGCCAACGCCTTCTATGAACGCGCGGTCAGCCAGCACTTGAAGATCGGCATCGAAGCGGTGGATCTGTTGCGCACCGAGCTCAACTCGCTGCACTCGCGCAAACTGCGCAGCTTCGACGAGCCGCCGTTCCGCTGATTGTTCTCATGGTCATTTGACGGTTGGGGCACTAGCATTGGCAGCCCTGACCGTTAGATGTTCTTTTCGCCATGCCTCGTCCACCTCGTCCCGTCTCTCGCCGCCCTGGCGCGAACAACCCGCAATCAGCCCCGCGCCGTGTCGCCAAAGCGCCGCCGGCCGAGCCGAAGCTGATTCTGTTCAACAAACCTTTCGATGTGCTGACGCAGTTCAGCGACGGCGAAGGGCGGGCGACGCTCAAGGACTTCATCGAGATTCCGGGAATCTACCCGGCAGGGCGGCTGGACCGCGACAGCGAAGGCTTGCTGTTGCTAACCAACGACGGCCAGCTTCAGGCGCGAATTGCCGACCCGAAACACAAACTGGCCAAGACTTACTGGGTGCAAGTGGAAGGTGAGCCAACCGCCGAGCAGTTGCAGCGATTGCGCGATGGCGTCGAGCTGAACGACGGTATGACGTTGCCGGCCGAAGCGCGACAATTGGATGAGCCGCAACTGTGGCCGCGCAACCCGCCAGTGCGCTTTCGTAAAAGCGTGCCGACCAGTTGGCTGGAACTGGTGATTCGCGAAGGCCGCAACCGTCAGGTACGGCGCATGACCGCGGCGGTCGGTTTGCCGACGTTGCGTCTGGTGCGGGTCAGAATCGGTGACTGGTCGATCGAAGGGCTCGATCAGGGCCAGTGGAAGGAAGTGCCGGCGCGCTTATAGAGTGCCGGATTCGATCAGGCCGATGACCACGCTTTTGATCACGAACGCGGCCACGCCCAGCCCCAGTACGAAGAACAAAATGAACGAGCCAAAGCGTCCGGCCTTGGACTTCTTCGCCAGATCCCAGACGATGAAACCCATGAAAATGATCAGGATGCTGACCAGTCCAGTCATCATCCACTCTTCGAGTACTGCAGGATCCATTGAACATCTCCAGCGTGGGCGGGGCTAAAAGGCGCTGGAGTATACGCCATGGGGCATTGGCGGGGCATTGACCTGCGGCAGTGTGCCGCACTGTGGCGAGGGGGCTTGCCCCCGTTGGGTTGCGAAGCAGCCCCAAAACCAGCCAATGAGTTGTACCTGACACACCGCGTTGTCTGATTTTACGACCGCTGCGCGGCCGAACGGGGGCAAGCCCCCTCGCCACAAAGGCATTCTCAGCTGCGCAGATGAGTGAGCGGCAACTCGGTGCTGTTGAGCACCTGGTTCAACACAAAACTCGACCGCACACTCGTCACCCCTTCAATCCGGGTGAGATGCCCCAGCAGCAGTTTCTGATAGTGATCCATGTCCGGCACCACTACCTTGAGCTGATAGTCCGCATCCATCCCCGTCACCAAACTGCATTCCAGCACCTGCGGCAAGGTGCGAATGGCGGCTTCGAAGTTCTCGAACCGCTCGGGTGTATGGCGGTCCATGCCGATCAGCACGTAGGCGGTCAGGCTCAGGCCGAGCATCTTGCGGTCCAGCAGGGCGACCTGGCGGGTGATGTAACCGTCGTCTTCCAGCTGCTTGACCCGCCGCGAGCAAGGCGAAGGCGACAGGCCGATGCGTTCGGCCAGCTCCTGATTGGAGATGCGCGCGTCGCGCTGTAATTCCGCCAAAATGCTCAGGTCGTATCGGTCGAGTTTGCTCATCAATCAGGCCTTTGTCATAACTATTGCGGCGGATTATCTATCCTGAGTTAAAAATTGCGCAAGTGATGTTTATTTGAGCAATATTCGCAATCCTCTGCCGGTGCTCCGGGCCTATTCTTATCACCAGAATCACTGCTCGGACAAACAGTCCAGTGCGGCTCGCCCAATCAGGCCAGCTGCGGTCGCCACCCCCACCGGGGATGTGTTGACCCCCGAGCTACACACTGTCCAGAAGACGGCGTGAGGTGAGCCGACGTCATAAGCGTCGAGCACGGACGAAGTTCTCAAAGGGAGGCCGACGGGTCTCCCTTTTTTATTGCCCGTGTCCCGTCCTGAAACAGGTGTAAACCTATTTCAGGACTAGACACCGGAATTTATGGGCGACCCTCAATAAATAAGTTGCGTGACTGATAACCTGTTGCAGAACCGGCCTGTGCTTTCCCAGTCTTACGTACAGGCCCTAACCCGCAGTGAGGAAAAGCATGAAGTCGCGCATCTGGCGTTTGGCCGGTGTTGGTTTGCTATGTGTGAGTGTCACTGCGCAATCGCTGGCCGATGAGCCGCAAATCCGTGGGCCTGATGGCGGCCAACGCGGGCCGGATCATCAGGGCAAAGGTCAGGGTCATGACGGTAACAATCAGCCACGCCGGCAGAACAACGAAATCATTCGTGGCGACAACAGCCGTCAGTTCGAGCTCCACGACCAGAATCAGGGCGGCGAGCGGCAAAACCGGCCCTCGCACGATCCCAATACTCAGGGTGGCCAGTGGCAGAACCGTGTACAGCACGACTCCAACGTTCAGGAGCGACCGCCGCAACAACCCAGTAACAATCTGCCGATCCAGGGCCGGCCCGATACTGTGCGCCAGACCCAGGAACCCCGGCGTGGCTACTATCAGGACGAACCGCGGCGCAACAATGACTACCAGCGCTGGCAGACTGGCGGTCAGGGCTCACGTCAGGATGATCGTCGCTGGCCCGGTCGCCCGGATGGGCACGGCAATGGCTGGGGCCCCGGCCCGCAGTATCGTCCGGGGTACGTGATCGACCGCTTCCCGGAGCGCAACTACCGCGTGCCGTATCGTGGCCAGGATTATTTCTATTCCGGTGGTTATTGGTATCGTCCGCAAGGCCCGCGTTACGTGGTGGTTCAGCCGCCTCGCGGGATTCGGGTCAGCTATTTGCCCGATTACGCGCGTGAAGTGTGGATCGGCGGTGCGCTGTTGTTCCTCGCGGCCGGCGCGTATTACGCCTATCAGGAGAGCACTCGGGATTACGTCGTGGTCGAACCGCCCGTGCAGCCGCAACCGATGGGCAATGGTTATGACGTGGTGGCGTATCCGGCTAATGGCCAGTCGCCGGAGGAGGTCAGTCGGGACGGTTACGAGTGTTATCGCTGGGCTGTGCAGCAGAGCGGCTTCGATCCGCGTGCCGTCACCTATCAACCGGCCCCGTCGGTGGTGCAAGTCTACCGACAGGCCCAAGGCAACTGCCTGAGCAGTCGCGGTTATCAGGTGAGTTACTGAGCCCTGGCGGTTTTCACCACTTCCTGCGGGTCGGCGTGCACCAGCACTTCGGCTCGCGGGTAAGCGGCCTGAATTGCATCGGCGGCTTGATCGCTGATGCCGTGGGCGACTGACAGCGTCAGCTCTCCCGGCAACTCCAGATGCAATTGCACAAACCACTGGTTGCCGGAGATTCGTGTGCGCAGATCGTGGGCGCCCAAAACCCCCGGCACGCTGCAGGCCAGTTCAAGCATGTGCTGGCTGACACCCGGCGGCAGCTCTTCATCCATCAGCACGGCAAAACTCTCCCGGGCGATATGAATGGCGCTCCAGAGGATGTAGGCGGCGATCCCCAATCCGAACCAGGGGTCGACTTGATGCCAACCAAGCCCGGCCAGCACCAGCGCCACCAGAATGCTGCCGTTGAGCAGCAAGTCTGAGCGGTAATGCAAGGAGTCGGCACTCACGACGTTAGAACCGGTTGCCTTGATCACCCGATGTTGCAACATCAGCAGGGCCACGGTCAGGGCGAGGGAAAACACAATCACCCCGATGCTGAGCCACGCGGCGCTTACCGGCTCCGGATGCTTCAATCGCTCGATCGCCTGCAACGCAATCAGCACCGCACTGCCGCCAATGAACAGTGCCTGAGCCATGCCCGCCAATGATTCGGCCTTGCCGTGCCCGTAACGATGATCGTCGTCGGCGGGGCGTAAGGCGTAATGTACGGCCAGCAGGTTGAGCAGCGAGCTGACGCCATCGAGTGCTGAGTCGGTCAGCCCGGCGAGCATGCTCACCGAGCCGCTCAGCCACCAGGCGATGGCTTTGGCCACGATCAACGTGCACGCCACCGCCACCGAGGCGCGCGTCGCCAGCCGCAGCAGGCGGGCGTGTTCGGTACTGGTGGTCATAAGTGCGGCTTTTCCTTTTTGGTGCACCAATTACGCGGCCGGTTGCAGGCCGAACATGGCCAGTTGTTGGGTGCTGCCCTTGTGCTGGATCAGACGTGGATCGTCCAGCGGGAAGCTGCGGCCCAGTTCACTTTCCAGAATAGTCTGCAACTTGTGGTTATCGACCTTGCCGTCGGCGCCGATGGCTTCCTTGAGTTTTTCCGGGGCCACCTGAGCAGTGCGGCCCGGTTCGAAGTAAATGGCGCCCGTGGCGAAGTCCACCGCAAAGGCGATCAGGCCTGGGATGATGTAAAACAGCAGGCCCACGGCATCCAGCGCGGCGATGGCCGGGTCGATCTTGCCGTCAATCTGACCGCGACGATCCGGATAGAAAATCGTGCCGCAGGCGGTCATTTGGGTCAGCAAGGACGCGATCAATACACCGCCGATCAAGCGAAAGGGAGTACGCATGTGAAATCTCCTGGGCCATCTGAAAACGAAGGGACGTCTGTATGAATTAGGACCGCGACAAACGCCGAGCAGTTCGCCGTTATACTCGGCCCTCTGTTTGGGAGCCAGCATGATTTCTTTGCCGATTGATGAAGTTTTACCCGCCCTGCGTGAAGCCCTCGCTACACGCCACGAAGCCGTGCTCGAAGCTCCGCCCGGCGCTGGTAAAACTACCCGCGTGCCCTTGGCCTTGCTCGATGAGCCGTGGTTGGCCGGGCAGACCATTCTGATGCTCGAACCGCGCCGATTGGCAGCGCGGGCGGCGGCGGAGCGGTTGGCCAGTGAACTGGGCGAGAAGGTCGGCAAAACCGTTGGCTATCGCATTCGTCTCGACAGCAAAGTCGGCCCCAATACCCGCATCGAAGTGGTCACCGAAGGCATTCTCACTCGGCGCTTGCAAGACGACCCGGCGCTGGAAGGCGTGGGCTTGTTGATCTTCGACGAGTTCCACGAGCGCAGTCTCGACGCCGATCTGGCGTTGGCCCTGAGCCTCAATGGCCGTGAGTTGTTTCGCGACGACCAACCGCTGAAAATTCTATTGATGTCGGCAACCCTGGAAGGTGAACGCCTGGCCGGGTTGCTCGATGATGCGCCAATCCTGCGCAGCGAAGGTCGCATGTACCCGGTGGCGATGCGTTGGGGCCGACCGTTTCAGTCAGGTGAATTTATCGAGCCAAGGGTGGTGCAGACCATTCTCGACGCGCTGAACGATGAGACCGGCAGCCTGCTGGTGTTCCTGCCGGGGCAGGCGGAAATTCGTCGGGTGCATCAACAACTCGCCGATGCGCTGGGCGATAGCACACAGGTACTGCTCTGCCCGTTGCACGGTGAATTGGACCTCGCCGCCCAACGCGCCGCGATCGATCCGGCGCCCGCCGGCAAACGCAAAGTGGTGCTGGCCACCAACATTGCCGAGACCAGCCTGACCATCAACGGAGTGCGCGTGGTGATCGATGCCGGGCTGGCGCGAGTGCCGCGTTTCGACCCCGGCAGCGGCATGACTCGCCTGGATACTCAGCGCATTTCCAAAGCCAGCGCCACGCAGCGCGCAGGTCGGGCAGGGCGTTTGGAGCCCGGCGTGTGTTATCGCCTGTGGTCGCAGGATCAGCATGAACAACTGGCGGCTTACGCCAGTGCGGAAATTCTCTCGGCGGACCTTGCCGGGCTGGCCTTGCAACTGGGTCGTTGGGGCGTGACGCCGGGTCAGTTGGTTTGGCTCGATGTCCCGCCCGCAGCGGCTTATGCACAGGCTCAGGATCTGCTTGAGCGTTTGGGCGCGCTGGAGGGCGAAGCGCTGACCCGTCACGGTCAGGCCATGGCCGAACTACCGGCCCATCCACGGATCGCTCATTTGCTGTTGCGTGGTCAGGCGCTTGGTCTCGCCGACATGGCCTGCGATGTCGCGGCACTGCTCGGTGAACGGGATATTTTGCGTGGCGCCGGGGCGGATCTGCACAGCCGACTGGTGCTGTTGTCCGGCGAAGAGCGGGCCGCACGAGGCGCTCAGGGTGGTGTTCAACGGGCCCGGCAACTGGCGCGGCAGTATCGCGGTTACCTGCGGGGCAAAGCGTCGGAACCGGTCGGCGATCCGGATCATCCTCGCTGGCTCGGTGCGCTGTTGGCGTTGGCCTATCCCGACCGCGTTGCCCAGCAGCGTCGTGCCGGTGGCGCGGAGTATCGTTTGGCCAACGGTCGCGCAGCGCTGTTCGCCGAAGCCGACAGTTTGATGAAACAACCGTGGCTGGTGATCGCCGATCTGGGCAGTCGTCAGGGCCAGCGTGAAGAACGGATTTATCTGGCGACGGATTTCGATCCGGCGTTGTTCGATTCGGTGTTGGCCGAGCAGGTGCGTTGCGTCGATCAACTGGATTGGGATGAGCGCGAAGGCGTGCTGCGGGCCGAGCGTCAGCGCAAGGTCGGCGAATTGATCCTCAGCCGCGAACCGCTGACCGGGCTCGATGAAAGCGCTCGCAGTCAGGCGTTGGTGAGTCTGGTGCGGCGTAAAGGCCTGGAGCTGTTGCCCTGGACGCCAGAGCTGCGTCAGTGGCAGGCGCGGGTTGCGTTGTTGCGTCAGTTGGATCTCGGCAGTAAGGAGCAGAGTGAATGGCCGGATGTCAGCGATGCGGCGTTGCTCAAAAGCCTCGAGCATTGGCTGATGCCGTATCTGGGCAAGGTCTCGCGACTTAGTCACTTCGCCAATCTGGACCTGTCGAGCATCGTTCATAACTTGTTGCCGTGGCCGCTGCCACAACGGCTCGAAGAGCTGGCACCGCATCATTTGAGCGTGCCCTCGGGCTCTTCGATTCGTCTGGATTACAGCGAACAGCCGCCGATTCTGGCGGTGCGTTTGCAGGAGCTGTTCGGCTTGGCCGAAACCCCGCGAATCGCCGGTGGCCGGCAAGTGGTCAAGCTGCACCTCCTGTCCCCGGCACGCCGGCCGGTGCAGGTGACGCAGGACCTGGCGAACTTCTGGCGCAGCACCTACGCCGAGGTGAAGAAGGATTTGAAGGGGCGTTATCCGAAACACTACTGGCCGGATGATCCACTGGTGGCCGAGGCGACGGCGCGGATCAAACCGCGTAAGTAGTCAGTGGCATCGGCGGTGCGGCATTCGCGAGCAAGCCCGCTCCCACATGAGATCTTCAGTGAATACAGCATTTGTGTACCACCGAAAACCAGTGTGGGAGCGGGCTTGCTCGCGAAGCTTTTGACCTAAGGCGCGGCCGGCAACAGAAACCGCGCAATGACCGGCAAGTGATCGGAAATCCGCAAGGTATCGTCCTGCCTCACCCGCGCCTCGACCCGTTTGAGGTGCGGGCTGTAAAACAGGTAGTCGACGGTCCGGTCCGGGCCGTTCAAGCCCGGATCATTCGGGTAATGGGTCAGCCATTGCGCCCGATCGATACCGCTGGCTTCGTTGTTGGTGGGGACCATCGGGTATTTATCCCACAGCACATGCAGCGCGCTGTCGGCGGAGTAGGGCGTGCGTTGCTCGGTGGGCAGGCGTCGATACTGGCCCAACGGCAACAGGTTGAAGTCGCCGCCGATCAACCACGGCGTGCCGCGGCTTTCGTATTTGTCGAGGACCTTGGCCACGGCTGTCACCTGACGTTGCAAGGTTTCGTCGAGCGGGGGCGTGGCACGTTCCAGATGGGTATTGAACACGGCCATTTGGCCGCCATTACTCAATGGCAGGTGAGTGACCAGCAAGGCGTTTTTCGGCTTGAACTGACGGCTGATGAAATTGGCCGGTGCGACCGGTAATTGCAGGCGTTCGGCGTGTTCGATCTGGTAGCGGCTCAGGGTTGCCAATTGCCGGCCAACGCTGCCGTAGATGGGCGGTTCAGGCACGAAGTCGGCTTTCCAGTCGAAGGCCTGCGCACTGCATGGGTACAGATCGGTGACTCGATCCTGCAGCAATTTGAACTGGTTCTGGTAGTCGCTGGCCTTGGCACCGTCATCGAGTTCCTGCAACAGCACGATGTCCGGCTGCTCGTCGCGAATCACCCGCGCCACTTCGTCGAGGCTGAAGGCCATGTCTTCAGGCGTAGGGCTCTCGTCGTTCCCTGCGGCCAGATCGTTCCAGAAAACGTAGCGCTTGCCTGCCAGGTACTGGACGTTCCAGGTCATCACCTTCAGCGCCTGGCCGGGCACCAGCGTCGGCGCCTGGGCATTGCAAATGACCGGTAGCGCTTCCTTGGCTTCGGGGCGCCAGGTGAGGCTGTAGATCAGCAATGCAATCAGGCCAATGGCAATCAGCATGCACAGCAGGGTGTAGCGCAGTAGACGGGGCATGGCTCGGCTTATAGCGTTACAAAAGAGGGGCCCGAGCATAACCGAGCGCAAACGGCATGCCCATCAATTAGCCGCGACACATCGTTCTTCAAAGTGCCCCGTCAGCTTTCTCGGGCGCGTCGGCGATCAGCATGAATAAACGGAACACCACCACGCTGGTGAACAGTTGCAGGAAGCTGTGCGCGCTGTCGATCAGCAGCGAGATCACCGGGTTCTGCGGGTCAGGGTAAACCGCCAGAGTCGCACCCTTGAGCACCCACAACGGCCCCATCACGCACAGAATGCACACCAGAATGCGCAGGAAATTCCCGCGGGTCAGGCGCAGGCTTTCCTTCATTGCCGCCAGCGGTGCCAGGCCGCGCAGCACCAGCAGGTACTCGCCGAACGCCAGTGTCACCATCAACCAGATCCCCGGCAGAAAATACAGCGACAGGCCAATCAGGATCAGCAGTGTATTGAGGGCGGTCAGCACGGCGAAGCGCGGCCACAGGGTTGCGGAGGTCGCCAGCAAGTCGCGGGTGCGCGGCGTTTCGCCACGGCTGCGGGCATCGAGAAACAGGATCAGCGCGGCGGTGTATAGCGGATACACCAGCAGGCCGACAATCACACTGATGCCGGGAAAACTGTCCGGCTCCGTGGAGTGGTCGACCACTTGTTGCAGCAGCGCCTCGACAATCACCAGCGGCAGGCACAGCTGCACGATCTGGCGCAGATTGCGCTTGAAGAAATACAGAGAGTCACGCAGTACATCGAACGGATTCATCAGTCGGTATCGCAGGTCGAAAGCAGGTGCCTCACTTTAACCGATGAACCCCTTTGGGGCGCAAACGTAAACGTTCGGTAAAGGTCATTGAAACATCCTGTATCAGCCCCATTACTGGTGAGCACCTTGTCCAGCGTGGATGAGGGCGACGATATTCCCGGCAATCTATGAGGTCGCCATGAACAGCGAAGAACAAACCCTGATCGATGGACTGTTTTCCCGGCTGCAACAGGCAGAAACGGATTCAGCCCCGCGCGACGCCCAGGCCGAAGCGCGGATCAAGGAACACCTGACTCGCCAGCCAGCGGCGGGCTATTTCATGACCCAGGCGATTCTGGTGCAAGAGGCAGCCATCAAGAGCCTCGACGAACAGAACAAGCAACTCACCCAACAAGTCCAGCAATTGCAGGCTGAACTGCAATCGGCCAAGGCTCAGACGGCCGCTCCGGCGCCGAGCAGCGGTGGCTTTTTGTCGAGCATCTTCGGTGGCGCTTCCCGTGACCCACAGCCTGCTCCGACTCAAAGCGCAGCCCCGTCGAATGGCGGCTGGCGTGAACCTGGGCGGCCGTCGTTCAACTCGCAACCGCCGCAGCAAAACTTTGGTGCGCCAGCTGCTCAGCAGAACTTCGGTGCGTCGCCCCAGCAGAATTACGCTCCGCAACAGCCTGGCGGCAGCGGTTTCCTCGGTGGTGCATTAAAAACTGCAGCGGGCGTGGCCGGTGGCGTGATGCTGGCGCAGGGCATCAGCAGTCTGTTCCAGCACCATCAGCAGCCGGAAGTGGTTGAAGTCATCAAGGAAGAACCGGCTCAGGTCAACGATCAGAGCGACAGCGGCAATGGCTGGGGCGACGATCAGCGCGTGGCTGACAATTCCAGCGATCAAGGCGGATTCGCCGACGCCGACTATAGCGATGACAGCTCATCGTTCTTCGGTGGCGACGACGATTCCTTCGTCTGATACATCTGTGGTGAGGGAGCTTGCTCCCTCACCACATGGCCGATTATTCGCGGAACAATCCTTTGGGCTGGCATACTGGACAACTTTTCGGGCCCTGGTGCCTGATCCTGCCCGCGCTTCGGCACGCCAAAGAGGATGTACGGTGAAAAAAATCGCAGTGTTCGCCGATGTCCAGAACCTCTATTACACCGTGCGTCAGGCTTATGGTTGTCACTTCAACTACGCCGCGCTGTGGGCTGACGTCAGTAAAGAAGGGCAGATCGTCGAGGCCTATGCCTATGCGATCGATCGTGGCGACAGCAAGCAGCAGCAGTTTCAGCAGATCCTGCGCAATCTCGGCTTCATCGTGAAGCTCAAGCCCTACATCCAGCGCAGCGACGGTTCGGCCAAAGGCGACTGGGACGTGGGCATCACCCTCGACATCATGGACGCCGCCGATCATGTCGACGAAGTGGTGCTGGCTTCTGGCGACGGTGATTTCGACATGCTGCTGGAACGCATCATCGCTAAGCACGGCGTGCAAGCGGTGGCCTATGGCGTGCCCGGCCTCACCGCCAACTCGCTGATCCGCGCTGCCAGCCGTTACGTGCCGATCGAAGGCGCGTTGCTGCTCAAGAATTGATTTTTACGGAGTTGAAACAGGTTTGGAACGCATAGCAGTCATCGACTTTGAAACCACCGGACTCTCCCCGAGCAGCAGCTGCCGGGCCACGGAAATTGCCGTGGTGATTCTTGAACAGGGGCGCATTGTCGAGCGTTACCAAAGCCTGATGAACGCTGGCGTGCGGGTGCCGGCTTTTATTGAGCAACTCACCGGCATCAGCAACGCCATGCTGCGCACCGCTCCCTCGGCCGAGCAGGTGATGAATGAGGTCAACGAATTTGTTGGCATCACGCCGCTGCTGGCGCACAACGCTGCATTCGACCAGAAGTTCTGGGACTACGAGCTCGGACGAATCAAACGCACACGCTTGCAGAACTTTGCCTGCTCGCTGTTACTCGCCCGCCGCCTGATGCCCGCCGCGCCGGACCACAAACTCGGCACCCTCACCACTTTCGCCAGCCTGCCCAATACCGGAAAGGCTCACCGGGCCATGGCCGATGCCGAAATGGCCGCCAACCTGACGGCGCACTTGGCTGAAGAGTTGCGGCGCAAGCATGGGCTGCGGGAGTTGTCCCATGATCTGCTCGTCAGTTTGCAGAAAGTGCCGGCGGCGAAGATCAATGAGCATCTCAAGCGGTATCGCGGGTTTTGAGTACGCCGCAAACCCAATGTGGGAGCGGGCTTGCTCGCGAATACGATTTATCATTCAACATTAATGTCGACTGACACACCGCTTTCGCGAGCAAGCCCGCTCCCACATTGGGTTTGCGGTGACATTAGATCTACTTCCCTTCCAACTGCCCCAGCGGCACCCGCTTCTCGATGGCGCTCGATAGCACGATCGAGGTCTTGCTGAACCCGAACGTGGCGATCCGGTTGATCAACTCTTCCAGCTCCGGCATCGAGCCCACCGCCGCTTGCATGATCACGCATGGGTCGCCGGTGACGCGATGGCATTCGGTGAGCTGTGGGATTTTGATCAGTTCGTCGTAGGTTTTCTGGTTGCCGTGCTGATTCAGGCGCAGTTCGATGACGCACTGGATCGGCAGGCCGAGTTTGGCCATGTCGACTTTCGCCTGGTAGCCGGTAATCACCCCGCAGGCCTCAAGTTTGGCCACACGCTCGGCCACCGCCGGAGCGGACAGGTTCACCTTGCGCGCCAGGTCGGCGTAGGACGCACGACCGTTTTCCAACAGGGCGCTGAGGAGCATGCGGTCGTATTTGTCCATCATGGCATTCCTGAAAAAGGCTGACTTTCGAAAGCACGGTTTATAGCGCTGAACTCCGTGTTTTGAAAAGTGTACCGGCGCTATAAACAGGTTTTGTAACTTATTTTCCGTCGCTGGCCTTTCTAGAATAGCTGCTCTCTTTGTCTTGTCCTCGAGCTGCCCATGCCTGGCATACGCCGTTTTTCCTTACCGCTGATCGCTGCTTTTTTCGCGCTGTACGTGATTTGGGGATCGACCTACCTGGTGATTCGAATCGGCGTGCAGTACTGGCCGCCGTTGTTGCTCGCCGGTATTCGATTCGTGATCGCGGGTACGTTGATGTACGCGTTCCTGCGCTGGCGTGGGGCACCTGCACCGACGTGGGCGCAGTGGAAAGCGGCGGGGATCATCGGGATTTTGCTGCTCACGTGCGGTAACGGGGCGGTGAGCGTCGCCGAGCATACGGGCGTGGCCTCCGGCGTTGCCGCGTTGGCGGTGGCGACGGTGCCACTGTTCACTTTGTTGTGTGGATATTTCTGGGGCGCGCGTAATACCCGTCTCGAATGGGCCGGGATTGTGCTCGGGCTGATCGGTATCGCCATGCTCAACCTCGGTTCCAATCTGCAATCGAGCCCGTTGGGTGCGGCATTGCTGGTGTTCGCGGCAGCGTCCTGGGCGTTCGGTTCGGTGTGGAGCAAACACTTGCCGTTGCCACAAGGCGCGATGGCCAGTGCCGTGGAAATGCTGGTGGGCGGCGTGGTGTTGTTGATCGGCAGCGCGGTGAGTGGCGAGCATCTGGAGGCTATGCCGCCGATCGAAGGTTGGGCCGCATTGGCCTATCTGACGTTCTTCGGTTCGATCATCGCCTTCAACGCCTACATGTACCTGCTGAAACACGTGCGTCCGGCAGCGGCCACCAGTTATGCCTACGTCAACCCGGCGGTGGCGGTGTTGCTGGGTATCGTATTTGTTGGCGAGACCATTGGTATTGAAGAAGCGCTGGCCATGACAGTGATCATCAGTGCCGTGGTGCTGATCGGGTTGCCGCAGTGGCGCCGAGGTGCAGATCGGCCTGCCGTAGTGGTGCCGACAGAATCCCGCGCGAATTAGGGTAAACTGCGCGCCATTGCATCTTGTTTTGCACACTTGTTTTGAAAAACCCGCGCTGAATTTTCCTACGGTACTCCCATGACTTTCGCCACCCTTGGCCTGATCGAACCCTTGCTGCGCGCTCTCGAGACGCTCGGCTACCAGACCCCTACGCCGGTGCAGACACAAGCGATTCCGGCGGTGCTGGCCGGTCGTGACCTGATGGCAGCAGCCCAGACCGGCACCGGCAAAACCGCCGGTTTCGCCTTGCCGCTGCTGCAATTGCTGGCCATGGAAGGGCCGAAAGTCAGCGCCAACTCCGTGCGCGCACTGATTCTGGTGCCGACCCGCGAGCTGGCCGAACAGGTTCACGAAGCCGTGCGCCAGTACGCCGAGAACCTGCCATTGAGCACGTACGCGGTGTACGGCGGCGTCAGCATTAACCCGCAAATGATGAAGCTGCGCAAAGGCGTCGACCTGTTGGTGGCGACTCCGGGCCGCTTGCTCGACCTGTTCCGTCAGAACGCGCTCAAGTTCAACCAGTTGCAAACCCTGGTGCTGGACGAAGCCGATCGCATGCTCGATCTGGGCTTTTCCGAGGAGCTTGGGAACATTTACCGTGTATTGCCGAAGAAACGTCAGACGTTGTTGTTCTCTGCCACGTTCTCCGATGCGATCCGCCTGCTGGCCGGGCAAATGCTCAACGACCCGCTGAGCATCGAAGTCAGCCCGCGCAACGTCGCCGCCAACACCGTCAAGCAATGGGTGGTGACGGTGGACAAGAAGCGTAAGCCGGAGCTGTTCATTCACTTGATGCGCAAGGGCAAGTGGAAGCAGGTGCTGGTGTTCGCCAAGACCCGTAACGGCGTAGACGCGTTGGTGGAAAAACTCCAGGGCCTGGGCATCAATGCCGACGGCATTCACGGCGACAAACCTCAGGCGACCCGTCAGCGGGCACTGGATCGTTTCAAGGCCAGTGAAGTGCAGATCCTTGTAGCCACCGACGTTGCCGCCCGTGGCCTGGATATCGAAGATTTGCCATTGGTGGTCAATTTCGACCTGCCGATCGTGGCGGAGGACTACATCCACCGCATCGGTCGTACCGGCCGTGCGGGCGCAACCGGGCAGGCTATTTCGCTGGTGTGTGCTGATGAGGTGAATTTGCTGTCGGCCATCGAGACGTTGACCCGTCAGACGTTGACTCGCCAGATGGAGCAGGATTTCGAACCTGAGCACCGCGTGCCGGATACTGATGCCAGCGGTCAGGTGATCAAGAAGCCGAAAAAGCCGAAGAAGCCGAAGACCTCCAGTGGCGGCAAGCGCAACCTGGGTAAATGGGTCGAGAGCGGTGATGCCTCGGCGCCGGAGCCTTCGATCAAGCCTGTGCGTAAAGTGCCGGTGTTTAATACCGGGCCGCGTAAGCGTAAGCCTTGATCCTCCGAGGATCGTACCCACGCTCTGCGTGGGAACGCCTCAATGGACGCTCTGCGTCCGCTTGGGTAGGGACGCGGAGCGTCCCGGGCTGCATTCCCACGCAGAGCGTGGGAACGATCAGTGTCGGTGCTTCAACCACTCCACCATCCCCATCCCCGCCGCTCGCCCACTGGCGAAACACGCGGTCAGCAGATAGCCGCCGGTCGGCGCTTCCCAATCGAGCATTTCTCCCGCGCAGAACACGCCAGGTAGTTGCTTGAGCATCAAACGTTCATCCATCGACTCGAACATCACGCCCCCTGCGCTGCTGATGGCCTCGTCCAATGGTCGGGTTTTCACCAACGTCAGCGGCAATGCCTTGATCGCCTTGGCCAGCAATGCCGGATCGGTAAAGTAATCGGCGGGTGTCAGTTCCCGCAACAACGCCGCTTTCACGCCATCAAGCCCTAGCTGACTGTGCAGGTGTTTGGCCATGGAGCGTGAGCCGCGCGGTTTGCTCAGCGCAGACTGGATTTTATCCACAGGCTTGCCCGGTAACAGATCGAGATGAATGGTTGCCGAGCTGTGTTGATTGATCGCTTCGCGGATCGGCGCCGACAGGGCGTAGATCAAACTGCCTTCAATTCCCGTGGCAGTGATCACACATTCCCCGAGTCGCGGCACGTCGTCATTGAGGCCAATGGCGATGTTTTTCAGCGGGCTGCCTGCGAATTTGCTGACCATCAATTCGCTCCAGGCCTGCACCTCGAAGCCGCAATTGCTCGGTTGCAACGGCGCCAGTCCTACACCGCGCTGTTCCAGCGCCAACATCCAGGCACCGTCCGAACCGAGGCGCGACCAACTGCCGCCGCCGAGGGCCAGCAGGGTCGCTTCGGCTTGAACAGTTTTTTCGCCTTCGGGGCTGTCGATGCGCAAGTCACCATTGTCATCCCAACCGAGCCAGCGATGGCGGGTGTGGATAACTACGCCGGCATCGCGCAGGCGTTTGAGCCAGGCCCGCAACAGGGGAGCGGCTTTCATGTCGGTAGGAAACACCCGGCCGGAGCTGCCGACAAAGGTTTCGATGCCCAGGTCATGAATCCATTGGCACAAGGCGTCGGCGCCGAAGGCTCGCAACAATGGCGCAATCTGCGGTGCCCGTTCGGCATAGCGTGAGAGAAACGCCGGGTAGGCCTCGGAATGGGTGATGTTCATACCGCCAACCCCGGCGAGGAGGAATTTTCGCCCCACTGAAGGCATGCCGTCGTACAGGTCGACTTTGATTCCGGCCTGGCTCAGCACTTCAGCCGCCATCAAACCGGCGGGGCCGCCGCCGATGATGGCGACGTGAGGGGGGAGGGAAGTGGAGGGTTGGGTCATGGAATGCGCTGCGGTATGGCGGGATAGGGCGGGCATTCTACCAGCCCTGTCCCTTGTGGGAGCGAGCCTGCTCGCGATAGCGATGGATCAGTCGACATCGATATCGACTGTGAGGGCCTCATCGCGAGCAGGCTCGCTCCCACAGAGATTGTGGAGGGATTCGAATGCTGGTTAAAAAACAACCACCGTTCTGTAGCCTACACCCCGCATGGCCTGCAGACCCTTTCACTCAGGTTATCCACAGGCGGTTCCACAGGCATTGTGGGTAAAGATCCATAACTCAGTGACAACCTGATGACTGCCAGACCCGTTGGGCGCTGTGATGGAGGATTCCATGACGGCGCGCCAGGGCCTTGCGGTCTTTGCTGTAACCGCCGCCGATCACGCCGACCACCGGAATATCCCGGCCCAGGCAATGACGCATCACGCTTTCATCGCGAGCGGCGACGCCTTCGTCTGTCAGCTTCAGATAACCCAGGGCGTCGTCCTTATGCACATCGACGCCGGCGTCGTACAGCACCAGGTCCGGTTGGTAGAGCGGCAGCAAATAGTTGAGTGCGTCGTCCACCACTTTCAGGTAATCGGCATCACCCATGCCCATCGGCAACGGAATATCCCAATCACTTTCGGCTTTGCGTGCAGGAAAATTCTTTTCGCAGTGCAGGGAAACGGTTATCGCCTCAGGGGTGTTGTGCAGGATTCGTGCAGTCCCGTCACCCTGATGCACATCGCAGTCGAAGATCAGCACCCGATTCACTCGGCCACTTTCCAGCAGGTAATGGCTGATCACCGCCAGGTCATTGAAGATGCAGTTAGCATGACCATTTCTTGGGTGTAAATTTATTTGGTAAATGATCAATAAAAACAGAAAGTTATTGCAAGTTTTTGCGCAAAAGCAATTTGTAATCTAAGGTTAATTATTGTTTACCTGTCAGGTGTGTAAACAATGAACCCTTATAGAATTAAACTCGTGCGGTTCGATAGTGGCGAATGGTTCCCCGTCCTTTGTACTCGGCAAGATGGTATGCCCGTGCACGGTGCCACGCTTTGGTCGCTGGCGGAGTTAAGATCGGCTAACTTGTCAACGAGCACGCTCAATCAGGCACTTCGCTCGCTAATGGTGCTGTTCATTGTTCTTGATGAACTAAAAATAAATTTATGCGCCCGTTTGCGCGACGGGCAGCTTTTAACGTTAGGAGATATAGAAGCTATCGCTAGGGCGTGTAAATTGCCAATTTCAGCGGGTGATAGAAGAGGGTTTGGAAACGGAGTAATTGTATGGTCACATTCTACCGGTGGTTCTAGTTTTCAAGAGCTAAATCCCGCCACTATTGCCATACGGCTTTTATACATTGCTCGATACCTTAACTGGATTGCTACCGATCACTTACTAAAAACTGGGGCCGGAAACCCACATTTCTCTGATTTAGAAAGGCTACGAGAGCTTGTGTCTACATCCATAAAGGCTCGCATTCCTTCAGTACAACGTTTTTCAAATGTTACGCCGCGCGAGGGCTTATCTGAGCAAATGTTATCGCTGCTGCAGCAGGTGGTTGTTCCCACGTTTGGGCAAAATCCGTGGTTACATGAATTTGTCCGGCAGAGAAACTACTTAATTATTCGCTGGTTATTGTCCTTGGGTGTGCGGCGAGGTGAATTGCTTGGTGTGAAAATTTCGGATATTAATTTCCAGACCAATGAAGTTTTGATTGCCAGGAGGGCAGATGATCCTGCGGATCCTCGCTTGAGACAACCCAATGCCAAAACGAGCGGTCGATTATTAGCGCTCGACGCAGAGTTAGCAGAGCTCACTCGAGCTTATGTAATGTCCATTCGTCGTAATGTTACAGGCGCGCGTAAGCATGAATATCTTTGGGTGGCAGGTGGGTCCGGTAAACCGCTGAGTCTTGCGGGACTCAATAAAGTGTTCGTCACTTTGCGGCAACACTGCCCGGAATTGCCGGAAAATCTCTGTCCCCATCTTCTTCGTCATACCTGGAATGATCTTTTTTCTGAGGAAATTGATAGAAACGATGTGTCGACGACCTTAGAGGAAAAACTGCGATCACGATTGATGGGGTGGTCTGAAACGTCCGGAATGGCGACTGTGTATAACCAGCGCCACATCAAGAAAAAAGCCACCGCAGTGTCCTTGCAAATGCAAAAGCAATTGCGTGTGGAGGTTCAACGTGATGACTAAAAGTCCAGAGATAGGCCTCGTAATGGGTGGAGGTGATGTGTGCCTTTCACTTCCATCAATGGTTCGAACCAAAAGCGGGATTACGTTTGACCCTAACCGGCCTACCTGGTCGTACCGAGATGGTGTGGATTCGGTTCACATGGATTTTTCGGGGCTGCATTTTTCCGTCTTACTTATGACTTCGGTCCACCTTACGTTGATTTGGTTTGCTGAAAATAGGGCGCCAAGCACCTTGATGGGGCACTTTATTGCCTTGAAAGTGTTTGCCTTGCGATTGCAGAAAGAACTTGTTGAACCGTTGGAATTTATCAGCGGAGGTGACGTATTGATACATGCCAATGCCGATAACTTTAAAACGCGTAACCTCTTTGCTTTTTTACGCCGATGGCATGCAATGGGCCTGCCGGGTATTCAAGATGATGTGGCTTACGTCTTAGACAAAAAAAAACTCCGAAAACGAGAAACAGGAATTGCCGTGTTGACGTGGGATCCCGTCTTGGGTCCTTTCACGCCAATTGAGCAAGTAGGTATCCAAGACGCCTTGAATGCCGCATATGCCTCTGAGCAATTGAGTGAGGAAATTTACCTGCTGGCATTGTTGTTTATTGCGCTGGGTTCCCGCCCTGTTCAATTGGCAGCCTTGAAGGTTTGTGATGTCGTACGTTCTGTGGCTGTCGATGGAACAGAGTCCTTTCTTTTGCTCATCCCGCGGGCGAAGCAACAAAACGCATTGCTCCGTCAGGAACTCAAGCCCAGGGCACTAGTGAGTCAAATTGGCCGACCGCTGTTTGACTATGCTCAACGCGTTAGTGAACGCTTTATTGGAAAATTTCCAGACACCCAGCAGGCGCCCCTATTTCCTGTATCCCAGCAGTCACAATATTTGGCGGATCGGCCAGGGTGGGGCAGGTTCCATCGTACTAGCGAGAATTTAAGTAAGTTGCTGGTGTCTGCGCTGGACAAGCTATCCGTTCGATCTGAGCGCACAGGGGCTGTGATGAATATCTGTGCCCTACGCTTTCGGCGCACGTTAGGGACAAATCTTGCTCGTGAAGGCCATGGGGTATTGGTTATTGCGGACCTGCTTGATCATTCGCGAACCGACTCTGCGGGGGTCTATGTCGCGGCCACACCAGAGCTCGCGATGCGGATTGAAAAGGCTACCGCGTTATACATGGCGCCGCTGGCTCAAGCCTTCAAAGGTCAATTGATAGCTCATGAGGGCAATGCTGTTCGTGGTGCAGATCCTTCCAGCCGAATTATTGATCTGCGTATCGATCAAAGCGCACGGCCGATGGGATCTTGTGGAAGCTTTAGTTTCTGCGGATTGAATGCTCCCGTGGCCTGTTACACCTGCCAATGTTTTCAACCTTGGTTGGACGGACCGCATGAAGCGGTCCTAAATTTCTTGCTGGAGGATGCTAAACGCTATTCGGATGCTCGTATTGCGACAATCAATGATCGAACGCTGCTCGCCGTGGCAGAGGTTGTCCAATTATGCCGCAGCAGAAAGGGGCAGAGTCATGGACGATAGGGTCATCCTGTTCAAGCCCCGAGCAGAGCAGGCAGCTGAAGGAAACCTAAGGGATTTCATTGCCCTCGCCAGAGATTCTCTGACGGCTTTTGGTAGTGGGTTGATTTTTGATGCAGACAGTTGGGATGTCACCAATTTTGTCCGATTGAAACGACGAAACTCTTGCTCAAGTATCCGATTTCATGGATTCCCTAGTGGGCGAGGGCAAAGGGATTCTTGTTGCTTACCTCAGCCTTACAAAGACTTTGCCAAAGCTTACTGCCGTTATGATTATGCATTGTGTCCGTATACCACCGTCAGCTCCCGATTGGCCGCGCTCCGTTCTCTGGCTGTCGCTTTGGAGGAAACAGAGGATTGTGTCACGCCAATCAAAGCCAGTCTGGAGCATTTTAATCGCGCGTGCGCGATACTTAATGAGCGATATCAAACCTCCGCTGCTTTTTTTGCCGGTGTAGAACTCAAGCGTATTTCGCGGTTTCTTGTCGAACATCAGCTCTGCACTTTGCCAATCCAATGGCATAACCCGCTTCGAGCGCCAACGAGTTTTGAGCGTCGCGTTGGGCCTGAGTTTGATGCTTCGCGTCAAGCTCGTCTGCCCTCGTCGGCCTCGTTGGAGGCGATTGCCGAAATCTTCGAGGCCGCCGAAAAACCTGGCGATATCTTCACCTCCTGTGTGTGTGCGTTGTTGGCGTCGGCGCCGAGTCGCATTAATGAGGTGCTATCCATTTCAATACAATGCGAAGTGGAGGAATTCGATCCAAAAACGAAGCAACAACTGTATGGATTGCGCTGGCGGCCTTCAAAGGGTGGAAAGGCGCAAGTCAAATGGGTGGTGCAATCCATGGCCAGTGTTGCTCGCGAGGCGGTGAGTAAACTCAGGAGCATTTCTACGCCCGCGCGTGACGTAGCACGGTGGTATGAGCAACATCCTGACGCCATTTATTTACCAGCGGAAATGGAGACGCGTCGAGGGAGGACGCTAGTAAGTTCAGAAGAGGTGAGTGCGATTGTTTTTCTCACTCCACCGCCCAATGGTAATCATGCCAAGCGTGGGGCACGATGGTGCGGGAAGCATGGGATCGTTGAACACATTCCTTATGACCCTCAGCATAAAAATGCCCCGAGGTTTCTGTTCGCAGACATTGAGCGAGTGGTTATTTCAATGTTACCCGTCAACTTTCCGCTGGCGGATGAGAAGAACAACCTGAAGTACAGTGAAGCGCTTTGCTTGACACGCCTGAATGAGTTAACCGAGTCATGGGGAACGTACCGTGGGGTAATCGTCTTGCCGGACACCGGTTATATTCAGAAGCAATTGTCCAGTCAGCGAAGGCCCCTCAATATTTTTGATCGCTTCGGTTATTGTGAATTAGATGACAGTCCAATGAAAATCACGACGCATCAATTTCGCCATTTCTTAAATACAGTGGCGCAGATGGGCGGATTATCGCAACTCGACATCGCTAAGTGGAGCGGTCGCGCCAAGGTTGGACAGAACAGGTGCTATGACCACCAATCCGACAGGGATGTGCTGGCACTCGCTAGGTCCGCTTTAGGTGATCCGGAAAAGTCGGCCGGGCATATCGCGAGTATTCCACCCAGTAGTTTGATTGCACGGGATCAGTTTGCGGCACTGAAGATCGTGACCGCCCATACAACGGACCTGGGATATTGCCTGCACGATTTTTCTATGCTGCCTTGTCAGCTCTATCGAGATTGCCTTAATTGTGATGAGCATGTGTGCATTAAAGGTGATGTGGTCCGAGAGCAGGCTATACGTCAGCATCGTCAGGAAACCCAGGTCCTCCTTGCAAAAGCCTTAGAAGCGCTGGGCGAGGAGGCGTTTGGAGCCAACCGTTGGGTCGAACACCAGACACTGACCCTAAAACGATTGGATGAACTGTGTGCCATTTTTGACGACTCCACCGTTACCGCGAACGCGATTATCCAGCCGCGTGGGGTTGTACCCGCGTCAAGATTGGAACAGTTACTGGCCCATCATCAAATTGTGAAAGCGCGTGAACTTCAAGGCCCGGTCATTGAAGATCCAAATGTGCCACACATAGAGTCAGAGGACCTGTGATGTCTCGCTCGAGAAACCTTACCCCTGGTGCTATAGAGCAGATCGTGTCGATCCTTGATGGCTGGTCTGGAAAGTTGACCTGGGACCTGCTGATCCAAAGCATCGCTCGCCGTTTGCGGGGGACCTATACGCGTCAGGCGCTGCATAAACATGAACGGATTAGGAATGCGTTCACTTTACGTAAAAAAACACTCGCCATTTTGGTTGGGAAGAAGAAGGCCATGAGCCCAGAGTCTCAAGCGACAAACGAGCGAATCGCACGTTTGGAAGGCGAGAATCAACGCCTGAAAATGGAGAATGATCGACTGCTCGAACAATTTGTGCGGTGGGCCTACAACGCTTACAGCAGGGGCTTGGATGAACAGTTCCTATCCCGCCCTCTACCTGCCATCAATCGACAGCAAACACCCTAGTGGATGGCAGGTGCTAATGCTGGGTGGAGATCATCCTGCTGCTGCGACTGCCCTCTGTAACTTCAGGGAGCTTGGGATTCGTATTTTTGTTTATGGAGCAATGCTATGTCTGTCGGCTACTACTTGGCTTGCCTTGAAACCCAGCGATATGTCTGGATCGGCACGCTTGGCGACATAACATCCGCCGCAGGAGTCGACGCTGACCTCGTATCGAGTTTTTGCCTAGTGCATCGCGGTAGGATACTAACGGTGGTCAGCGAATCGCATCAGATTGTTGGTGAAGGCCATGAATGGACTCATTGACCCCAACATTGCAGCCAACCCTGGCACGCAAGTAGCGGTGCTCCACATGACTCAGTTCAAAAATCATACAGGCATGGGGGCATTGAATAACTTGTGACACATTCGCTGAGCCTTATCTGCGATCGACTCATTGAATGTTGAGATTTCCTTAGCACGCATCACGCTTCAGCTGATCTCGGTGAGCCCCATCAAGGTACTTCGTTCTCTTCGCCAAAATAACTCTCGCCTTTGGCCCGCTCGTTCTTCCAGTACTGGATGAGTCTGTAGATGCTTTGCGCATCATGCGATTCGAGCTCCCAAAAATCGGTACCTCGCCAATCATCGAACGTTTGCTCCAGGAGGGTGCTCGCAACGTCTCCATAGGGCATGTGAGGATCGATCAGTTCCTCATGACCTCTGCAACCACTCAACCATTCATCAGAGCTGTATTCATTGGGCAAATTGCAAAGTCGCCACCATCCACGATAGGTAGCGGCGGTTCGACGAACGGAATCAACGCGATAATTAGTCTCATCCTTTTCTGACCAACTGCCCTTTTGAATCATAGAATCGCGATACGCATCACGATCCCGAAAAAACATCTCATGCAGACGAGGATCTCGATTGGCCCAATCATAAAACTCACACTCGATTCCTGACTGCCCCCAGCGTAAAACCGTGCGCACCACCGCCGCCTTGGTCACTCCAAACACCCATTCATACTCATGTAAAAAACGGGGTTGGTCAGAGAGTTTTCCCTCACAGGCGAAGGCAAATTTATCTTGAAACTCAGACCAAAACTCATCCAGCTCATCGAGCGTTCGCAAGCGGACAAAGAGCGCTTCGCCTGCAAGCATCACTCGCTCTGGCAGTTCAATGAAAACGGGCAATCGTGATGATCTCGTTTGCATAGACGTTAAATCTCGCGAATGCAATGACTACGCCCATTCGGCGAGCCCTTTTTTCATCCAATGTCGACACGTCCATCGTCCTAATAGGGCAGCCTTTGTCGCAGACGTAGAAGATTACTGTGCAGTGACTAAGGGAAGCGCGCCAGTCTTTGACTGTGGTCAAACGACACTACAATTTCCTTTTCAACCTGATTGCCTTTCAGTCTTCTTGAGCACCGACGCAGTGATAATTGCCCGCAGTGGTTTCCTTCTGAATAGCGAAATATTCGGCAAACATGACCTTTCCCAGATGTGAATTGATGGCTCTGCTTGAGCCCTTTCAAAGAAAAATCAAGCGGAGGAGCAGATTTATACTGTTCACAGTGAACAAAAATGCTTTGGCCGGCCTTATCGTTCCTTTTGCGAGAAGCATTTATGCGATTGGAACTTAAGCAGGCCATTGGCACCGTCATCAAGTCATACCGACTCAAGAGAGAAATCTCTCAAGAAAGCTTAGGTCCAAGCCAACCCTATATAAGCAACCTTGAGTCAGGAAGGGGCAGTGCATCGCTGGACAAAATCGAGCAGATGGCAGACGTTCTCGGAGTACATCCGATAAGCATAATTTTCGCTGGATACCTAACGTCCAACGATGATGCCAGCAAGGACCAGTTGCTTGAGAGGATCCGAATTGAGCTGGCTGAAATAGGGCTGTAACTGACCTGATTTACTCGGCGCCTTTTGTAGGCTGGTTTTCCCTTCCAACGTGACAGGAAGTGAATGCCTAGTGAAGATCATTCGAATCTTTCAATCGCTTCTCAAATCCCCACCTTGGATCTGTTCAGCAGGTTCGATTACCCGACTTGTGACACCTTGCTCATGACACGGCTTGCTACTGACGCGGTGGACAGTATCTTTCGTTCGGGTTTCCGTTACAGCAAAGTTGAGGTGTCGTGTTGCTGATGGATCTGAGGCAGCCAGGCGAGTTCACTGAAGACCTGTTCGCCCATAAGCAATCGGCGGAATGCGTTCGCCTGATGCAGGTCATGGACAGTACCAACGATAGATGGCGAAGGGGGACGCTGCGGGCTGCCAGTGTTCCGGCATCACCTGACAGGGGATGCGCCGGGAGATGATGAGCCAGTCGTATACGACCATGCTGGACGAGCTATGGATGGTACGCTGCGATTGATCTGTCTGTGTTGGAAGAGCTTGTGCGAGATATAGATTTCCACGCTTGCCCAGACGCAAAAATTAGGAACTGGGGATACTCAGATGGAAGCTGTTGCCGTTTTCACCAGACAGATACTCAGTCGCTCAAGCGACCACAAAAGAGCCATGCAACTGCTAGCGACAGCAAATATTCCAAGCCAGATGATGGCCATTCTGCGTCAGGAATTGGACTTAATGGTTCGTGTCATTTACTTATTGAGCCAAGAGCCATCAAGGCGAACGATATTGATTGATGCATCGGTGAATGGACAGCAATGGGGGCAGCCCAGCGGTCGAGGTCGTGTAACAGATCGCGAGATGGTCGAGTTGGCTCAACAGCTCCAAGGTTGGACGCGCTCCGTATATACGTTTGGGTGTGCCTTCATTCACTTGTCCAACCTGCACGATTACAACGGCCGAGACCCGATGTCACTGCTTCCTGCCGAAGAACGCGAAGCCATTCTCGACCACCGTCGGTACTATCACGGCGGCCCGGAAGGCTCTGCGTTTATAGATTTGCTGCCCTACTTGCCGAGTGTTCTGGAAAAGGTATCGGGCAACCTTGAATGCTACCTAGAGCAGTTGCACGATGAAGGGTCCCATAGACCCGACGAAATATAGGAAAGCAACAAGGACAGTCTTATGTTACGAGTGGTTGTATTTTTGGCTGTGACACTCTGGCCGGTTGCTTATGTGCATGCCGAAAGCGTCTCTCCGTGGGAGCCAGGTCAGGATCTCGAACAGTTCTACACCCAGTATTGCTCGGCACCAAACCTTGAAAAGCACTACTTTCCATCGCTTGATTCACGGCAGTTAGCTGGGCTCACTCGGCTCACCTCGGAGGTGTTGTGGGCTGATTTATCAGAAGACTTGGTGGGTCGAGAGGGCGCATCAACACAGGTTCAAGGCCGGCTGCGGGATTTGGGTCGCCCGATAGCGCCGGCATTCACATCAATGCTACAGCAAGCTGCCAAAGAACCTATGCGCAGCAAGTATGTGTATGCATACAACACCAATGCGGACCAGCGCAGTTACGCTCTTGATGCGTTCTCGAAATTGGGTAAAAGCGATGCTGCGTTAGGGGCTGCAATGGTGACCGTGCTTGAGTGCCGGATCATCCGAAACGTGAAATCCATGGACCCTTTTGTGGTCAGCCGGGTCGAGCAGGTTAAGACCATAAACATTCCAAAGGCCTCGACCAGATCAGCCAAGGCCAGCTCGGGAGGTGGTTACTCCGAACCTGAATGTAGCTGCGGTGGCGGGAATTTTTGCTATGGGCCTCGAGGCGGGCATTACTGCATCACATCAGGTGGACATAAGGACTATGTGAAACACTGATGGTCTATTCAGGCCTGGGTCAAACATTCGTTTTTGGTGTCCCGCAGTATCTGGTCAAAATCAGGCATCGCAAAGGTGATGCGCCACCACTAAGGCATATCACCGATGCTGCCTGATGATTACAGCACGCTAAACCAGGGGAAAACGCCCACCAGCAGCGCAGTAAGCTTCTCCTGACAGGCAGATAGATATTCGATTTCCCTTGTATTGCACTACGACTTCAACGTATGGAGGTTTAGATGACGATGCCATTTGAACGTACTAGATCTGTCGCACAAGCTCACAATTTTCTGACAGAACTTGCTTACGACTCGGAGGTGCCTGAACGTGTTAGACGAAATGCTCAATTTCTTTTACGCCACTTTCCCACGAAGAGTGATGTTCTGCGTGCTGGTCTTATTGAAGAGCAAGCGAGAAAACTAGGGATAGGTAGTATCAGCCCCGTGTTTAGCTTCTCAACTGAGGACTGGTAGCTATCGGCAGGCCTACCTGTTGCCGCTGCCTTTTCACCGTGCAGTAAATAGGTGGCCGACGGAGGGCTGAAGCCGCCCGTCCTCACGGTTGTTTCGTGCCGTGTGGAGTGGCCGTTCCTCGTCGTTTAATACATGCTCTGATCTGAAGGGGCAGCCGAATGCGTTATGGGGTGAGGTGGTCGAGCTTAAGCTGGGCCAGTCCCAAAGGATGCCTCGGTGGTTGAAATGGCTGAGGAGGGGCCTGGCAGGAGCGCCCATGCTGGTGACGAACTTCGATTCGGTCATTCAGGTGCTTGTTGCCGTATGTACTGCCGCGACCTTCCTGTGGGCGTACACAGGATTCCGGTGGTTTCATTGGGCTCGCGTTTGCAGTATGTTGGATTTCGCTGCCGCATTGATTTAATGACGGCCACCTGATAACGATTGGCCGGACGTTGCTGTATGGTCTTGCTCATCACGGAGTTCCACTCGCGGTGGGTGTCTGAAGATGTCTGATCAGCCTCTGAGATATGGCAGTTACCAATGGTTTGAAGAAACCGCAGAGGAGCTCCCGCTCAACGCGAGTGAGATCGAGGTACGTCTAGCTATCGCCGAGTTCGTGATACGGCGGGTGGCCGGAACTCCGGCCGGGGAAGAAATTTTCAATGGGTTGTTACAGCATTTTGAGAATCGATATCCCCAGCACAAGCTACTTTCGCATTATTTGCTCAGCCCAGGGTACTTGGCACCAGACGCCGAAGGCCTTGAACCAGAGGCGGAAGAAACGACTTTTGGGTTTGGCGCGCTCGATGAGCGGCTGATCAATAACCTGCGCCATCGCGATGAAAGCCAGGAGCCACCCGGCCCGCTGGCGGGAGTAGGTGCGGATCTCCAGCCTGGCGACACTCGTCGTCGAAAACCGTAAGTCAGCAGTCCTGACAGTGCCAAAAGCGGATCGACAGACGATACCCTCTCGTCTCTGGCTGTGATGAATGGGGTAAGTCACTCCACCGTTGTGGCGTTTCGTGGGTTACAGCTCGCTTTTGATCTTCATTCCGGCGTCATCATTACCGCGAGGGTCATCTTGATGAATTCTTCATTTCGGTCGATCGCCACCAGGGCGCCGCGTACGTTGTCCGCGACTTCAACCCGCTGCTCTACCCAGTTTGAAAGTTCTAGGATGGCCGCCTCCAGGGCCAGTTGGTTTTCGTTGAGCTTGGACAACAGGGAAGGCAGCAGGTCTGAGGTGGGCATGGTGTTTCCTCCGTGAAGGCAAAAGCGTAGCAGGGCGGGGTGGCCTTCGACGGAATTAGCTGGCAGTTGCTGCTTGTGGAAAGCAACTGAGGCTGGGAGGGGTAGCATGACGGTCATAGAGCAAGCTGTAGACGCACTACAAAAGGCCAGAAAGGTGGTCTTTTTCACCGGCGCTGGCATCTCCGCCGATAGCGGCATTCCCACTTATCGCGAAAAACTGTCTGGAATCTGGGCAGGATACGATCCAAGGGATTTAGAGACGGCCAAGGCCTTTCGGGAGAACCCCGCATTGGTGTGGGGATGGTATTTGTGGCGGCGGCTCCGCGTTGCTCAAGCAGAGCCCAATGCCGCACATCTTGCAATACCGCGGATGGCTAACTCCCAGTGCCAGGTGTCTGTTGTCACCCAGAACATTGACGACCTCCATGAGCGAGCCGGCTCGTTAAATGTGGTGCATTTGCATGGCAGTTTGGCAATGCCCAAATGCTTCGCCTGCCATCGGCCTGCGGTTGTGTCACCCGATCAATCAGCAGTGCCGGATGAAGGCGCTCTGATCGACCCTCCTAGGTGTCAGCGTTGTAATGGCAAGATGCGTCCTGCGGTGGTCTGGTACGGAGAGGATTTACCGCCCCAGGCTTGGAAAACTGCGGTGCAGCTGGTGAAAGATTGCGATCTGCTGGTCTCAGTCGGCACCTCCGGGATCGTCATGCCTGCCGCAGGCCTTCCCGATCTTGCGTTGGCGTCTGGAGCTTCAGTCATTCATGTGAACAAGGTCGACGTTGCAATGGGTGAACCGAAGGAGCTCATGCTGATGGGGGCTGCCGCCGAAGTACTGTCGATGCTGCTCGAAAGGATAAAGGCGGGTAAAACCAGGAAGCTTGAGCTTTGAAGCTGCGTTTCGAACACGCGCCTCTGATCTGCCTATTAGACCGCTACAGGCGGACGCTAACGACGCAGGTTTATAGGGAATTATAGAGCGATTATAGAGCGATTATAGAGCGACTATAGGTGACCGAATCTGGTCGCCTTGTATTGGACTGTCGACCTCAACGTGCGGACGCTTATGGACTGGATTTAGGTCACTGCTTCAATCAGCATCCGTCGATGCCTGATACAACGGCACATATCCCCCGCATGAGAATCTACGCGCTCCGACGATAAGCTACCCTAGACATCTGTTGCCTAACCGACAGACCTCGCAGTGACTGTCGCTAACAAATTCCCGGCAGAGTTTTCCATGCTTTCTTCGAAATATTCAAATGACAGACCTACACCTTGCTGCAACCAACTGCCTAGACGCACAGACAGCGACCAGTGTGTTTCATCCCCAGCGATCCGGCCGACCACCACCTCACGGATCGCGTGCTATTCGTGCGAAATTGCACTCTATTTAACTACCCGTTTGAATTCGACCTGACCATCGATTGCATCGGATTTGACCAGCAGCTTTCCAACCATGATCGGCAGAAAACGGCCAATAGCGGTCAGTGGCCATTTCAAAATAGGGGTTTGGAGCACGCACGTTGTCCTGATTGCTTTATCTCTGCGCTCAGCTAAGATCAATTCCAGCCAAAAACTATACGGAAAAGGAATTGTCGTCATGGTGCATAACTTCTTATACCCCACCTTCGTCGTAAGCACAGCGCTCTATATTGGCGGCACAGACTCGCCCCGGAATCTTATCCACCAAAACGCAAAGAGTTATCACACCATTCGGTGTCTATTTATTAGTTAGGCGCATCAAGGTCTATGCACCTAAGAATAATGAATTTTGAAACCGCCTCGAAGCAACTAAAGGAAACCGCCACCCACAAAAAGTCCGATCAAAAAATTCCATTACTGAACCAATTACTTGCTGGGGTAAATAAAATGACAGGAAATAAACAGATAGTTAACCCAAAAAGACGCGCCGATGCTGCTTGGGAAGGCCGTATCAATAATGACAGTCTTACTCCTTTTGAAAAAGAGCTTCTTGAAATGATTGATAGCCTAGAGGCAGAGGCCGAAGAGCTTAGAGAATTAGCCAATAATAAAATTGAAGCCAATAAATAAAAAATGCCCCGTGGAGAATGTCAGTGAACAGCATTCCTATTGAACGAAGTGTCGATGTAATTTATGCCCGAACCAAGCTAGAAGCTGCACTGACTAGTTATGGAATAAATTGGGAAGTTCAAGTCACGGGGCAATATGTCAAAACAGCAAAGTGCATGCTCTATGATAAATCGGGAAATTATTTGGATTTTGGGTATGGGAAAGGTGACCTAGAGTCATCTACAACTGGTGCAATGTTTGAGGCGGCTGAACACTGGTTTTGCCAATTTTCAAATTGCAACAAAGGTAATGTTAGTTACCGCGACACACAATCATTTATAAAAGAATCTCATATTTCTGGTTGTTTTCCTATTTCAATCATTGCAGATTCCCCAAAAGGCATAATGCCTTTTCGAGAATACAAGCAAATAGGAAAAAATACTACGATACTTTACCCTCTAGCACTTTCAACCCCAAGATACATTGATGATAAATATGAATATCGTAGTAGTGCTTCGCAAGATAATTTTAATTATTCTAAGATTGAGCGGTACTGTACAAACAGTGGTGTCGCGATAGGAAGCAATGAATTAGAGGCTACTATTCATGGTATTTTGGAAGCAGTGGAAAGGGATTCTTTTTCAACCTTCCTCGTAGATGCATTTCTAAACAGAAACAAAAAATCGCTACGTCTCATTGATTTAAGCTCACTTCCAAATGAGTTGGTGTCGTTGGTTGAAGATGTTGAGCGAGAAGTCGATCACAAGATATTAATATTTGAACTGGCAAATAAGTATGGCATTCCTGTATTTTGCTCAGCATTGCATAAAAGTAATTTCCCCATAGAAATTACTGGCTACGGATGCTCCTTGTCGAGAGAACACGCTGCATCCAGAAGCCTACATGAACTTGTTCAATGCTATCACGCGACAACATGGTTTCATCCTGAAGACACGGAGGGAAAAGATAACTCCATACTCTTAAAATTCGAGAATCATAGTTTTCATCTAAGATGTGCAAAGCTAAAGCTTGCAGAGTGGTGCGAGGAAATTGGATTTTCAGAAATTAATTTTTTCAGTACGGCAAACATAAAGCACTCCGTCGACTTGAAGCAATATTTGCTTGATCTTACAAATGCAATTGAACGGACTGGTTGCCATGTATACAGCTCTATTGTAAATGAGCTAGTAGGCGGGCAAGTTATTACACATAGCTTCATTGAGGGGCAAGATCATTTTTTCTGTGTTACTGAAGGTTGCTTTGTGCTCCCTAATCAGATAAAGATAAATTCAGAAATATATGTGTAACTGCTATTACTGGGAGTAGTTTCAGTAGAACTGTTTGGGGTCAGAGTAAAGTTAAATACCTAACCTAACGTTCGAGCGGGACTGCCGCGAAGCAGCCCGCGTCAGCCCCTCAACTTAACGTTAGTGACCGTCAGCTATGGACCCAGGCTGTGTGAAAACTCTCCAAACACGATGAAAGCTGAGCGTTTCGTGGGTTGCCTGTGCAATCAGCGGGCGGAAGCGCGAATTACCTTC